>JBDKGH010000001.1:0-18385 GCA_039798265.1 Bacteroidota bacterium
TTGGTGTTACCGCGCCAAATGTGACTTTTGAACCCAACGCTAATGTAGGCGCAGGACAATTTGCGCCTGTTATTACCGGAGAAAAACCGGGTGAACTTCAGTTCTATCGTTTTGGTTTTACTCCTCATTGGGCAAAGAAAAATACACTCGTACTAAACGCACGAACAGAAGGCGATCACAATGCCACTGACGATCCCTTATACCGCGGTGCAAAGGGCATTTTAGAAAAACCAATGTTCCGAAAAGCCATTCGTTCGCAACGCTGCTTAGTGGTAGCCGATGCCTTTATCGAAGGTCCAAAAGAGCAAGCGCTTTCTAAACCCTATGTGGTCTATCTGCGCGATGGCGAAAAGCCTTTCGCTTTTGCCGGCATTTGGGACCAATGGCAACACATCACTACTGGCGAGCTCGTGCATTCTTTTGCTATACTCACTACTGCTGGTAATGAGCTGATGGATAAAATAGGGCATCATCGTTGTCCGCTCATTTTGCCTCGTGATGCAGAGCGCGCATGGCTCGACAATCGCACGCCTCTTTCAGAGGTAACGGATATGATGCAGATTTTTTCTGCAAAAAAACTGAACGCCTACCCCATCAGCGCTGCTATTAAATCACCGAAAGATCATGACGTTCATCTGCTGCAACCCATTGGCGAACGCGTATATCCAGAGTATAGCTACGAAGTATATCAAGATTTAAAAATGTTTGGCATGGGCGAAACAAGAGCGCGCGAACGCAGAGATAACGGACAACTCAACCTCTTCGGATAACAGTGTTACTCAACTGCCATACCTTCTATTCGCTGCGTTACGGTACCCTGAAGCCGGAAGAGTTGGTGGAGGAAATAGCCAACGCTGGATATAAATCGGCTGCTATTACCGACATTAACAATACCTCCGCTACTTGGGATTTTGTTCGTTTGTGTAAGAAAAGAAATATTCATCCTGTAGTTGGAATCGACTTTCGAAATGGTGCCGATCAATTGTATGTAGGTATTGCCAAAAATAGAGATGGATTTTTTCACCTCAATTCTTTTCTGTCCGCACACCTCGAAGAACAAATTGAGTTGCCCACTACTCCACCGCAACTTCCACATTGCTTCTGGATTATTCCTTTTACAAAAGCCGCGCTGATGGCGGATCACGAACTACCGCCTCATGTTCTGGTAGGCATTCACCCCCAAGATATTCCACGATTGCGTTTTTCCTTTTTAGCAAAAAAAACCGATAACCTGGTGGCCTTAGCTACTTTTTCTTTTCGGCATAAAAAAGACTTCAACGCCCATCGACTTCTACGAGCAATCGATAACAATGTGTTGCTCAGCAAACTTCCCAAAGAAGAGGAAGGAAAGGAGTTTCATAAAAAATATACCAGTGAAGAACTAGCTATTGCTTTCGAGGAATTTCCGTTCATTCTTTCACAAACCGAATGCTTGCTCGGTCAGTGTTCCATCGAGCTGGAAAGCGATGGTTCCCCAGAGGTGAGTAATAAAAACCTCAAGATATACGGCCAATCCGCCGAAGAAGATGCGCAGCTCATTCGCCAGCTGTGCTTTGAAGGGCTGCGTTACCGTTATCCAGAACTGCATGGTGTAACACAAGCAGAAGTAAATACAGGAAGGTCTGAATCGCCCATCATTCAGCGAATAGCAAAAGAGTTACAGATCATTGAAGAAAAAGGATACCTCAGCTATTTTCTCATCAACTGGGACATTACGTCTTATGCGCGAAGCAAAGGGTACTTCTATGTAGGACGAGGCAGCGGTGCAAATAGTATAGTGGCCTATCTCCTTCGTATTACCGACGTGGATCCGATAGAGCTCGATTTGTACTTCGAACGATTCATCAATCTCTATCGAAAAAATCCACCCGATTTTGACATCGACTTTTCATGGACCGATAGAGAGGACATGACCAAGTACATCTTCACTCGTTTTCCGAATGTATCGCTGCTAGCGGCCTACAACACCTTTCAGTACCGAGCAGTGGTGCGTGAATTGGGAAAAGTATTTGGACTTCCCAAGCACGAAATCGATTTGCTCAGCGATGGTAAATTCAATATGAATGAGATTGATTCCACGCTCAAGCTCGTACTCACTTACAGCACCTACATTCAAGATTTTCCCAACATCATTAGCATACATGCCGCGGGAATATTGATTACCAACGAGTCTATACACCGCTATACCGCTACCTTTTTGCCACCAAAAGGTTTTCCTACGGTGCACTTCGATATGGTGGTGGCAGAAGATATTGGCATCTACAAATTCGATATTCTTTCCCAGCGCGGATTGGGAAAAATCAAGGAATGCTTAGAAATCATTTCCTACAATCAACCGGATATAGAACCGATTGATATACACGATATGCGCCGTTTCAAAGCGGACGAACGCATCAAAGACCTCATGCGAAATGCTAAGGCAATAGGATGTTTTTATGTGGAGTCACCCGCCATGCGCATGCTCATGACCAAACTGCGAGTGGACGACTACCTCGGATTGGTGGCTGCGAGCTCTGTCATTCGTCCTGGTGTATCACGCAGTGGTATGATGCGTGAGTTCATTTTGCGCCATCGTTTTCCGGAGAAAAGAAAAGACGCCCATCCTATACTTCTTGATATTATGCCAGAAACGTATGGGGTGATGGTTTATCAAGAAGACGTGATCAAGGTAGCCCACTATTTCGGCGGATTGAGTTTAGCAGAAGCCGACTCGCTTCGCCGAGGCATGAGTGGCAAGTTTCGTGGTCGCGAAGAATTTGATCAAGCCCGCAATGCTTTTTTTGAAAAAGCCCTTGCCAAAGGTCATACACTCGAACTCGCCAGTGAAATTTGGAGACAGATAGAAAGCTTTGCTGGATACGCCTTTGCTAAGGGGCACTCCGCAAGTTATGCCGTCGAAAGTTATCAGAGCCTTTTTCTAAAAGCCTACTTTCCGTTAGAATACATGACGGCCACCATCAACAATTTTGGTGGATTTTATAGCACAGAGTTTTATGTTCACGAAGCTCGTATGCATGGTGGAAAAATCGAGGCGCCCTGCGTCAACCGCGGGAGTGCCGTCACCGTCATTTATGATCAGACGCTTATTCTCGGTTTTGGATTGGTAAAAGATTTAGAATTTCCGATGCTCGAAGCTCTGCTTGAAGAACGCAGAGCCAATGGACTGTTCATCGATTTGCAAGATTTCATTAGTCGTGTCAACTGTGGTATAAGCCAACTGCAAGTGCTCATCCGTGTTGGCGCATTTCGGTTTACCGGTAGAAATAAAAAAGATCTGTTATGGGAAGCACACTTAAGCTTAAGTGGAAAAAAACCGAACGATCATTCGCCTGAGCTTTTTTCTACACCAGTTAAAACATTTGAACTACCACCGCTCGAGCATACGTGGATCGAAGATGCCTATGACGAAATGGAATTGATTGGATTTCCCTTGTGCAATCCATTTCAACTGCTCAGTGAGTTACCCGCTGAAGCCGTACTCGCCCGTGACCTACCCCACCTCATCGGACAAACGGTGGTTAGTATTGGATACTTGGTTACAACAAAGCCAACGCGCACCGCCAAAGGGGAGCGCATGTACTTCGGGAATTTTCTTGATCAAGAAGGCTACTTTTTAGACACGGTTCATTTCCCACCCGTTTCCGAAAACTACACTTTCCGTGGAAGAGGGCTTTATTACCTCAAGGGAAAAGTATGTGAGGAATTTGGATCTCTCAGTATTGAAATTAGCGAGATGCATAAACTCAGTTACACCCATGATCCCCGCTACGCCGAAGTGGATAAAGCAGAACGTGTGCGCATCGATAGAGCCCTACAAAACACTCCACCACCTCCTCAATTAGACCTCTGAAAGACCTGATTTATCTATGGTTTTAGAGATTTAACATTTTTCTTTTGGATCCTTTCAAAAAAAATGAATGTATATTTGCATCGCAATCAAGCAGAAAAAAATGTTCAATCACTCTACCAATATGATGTGCTGTATGTGTACACCTCAAATGAAGGGATTGATCGCTTATTGCCAAAAATAAAGAGCACAAAAACAAGCATAAATCAAGCCCTTCGCCAGTCGAGGGGCTTTTTTTTTACCCCAAAAAAATTTTTAAAACACTTACAACTTGTGTTTTGGTTAGGTTGAATAATCCAATAGTTACATGAACAACAAAAGACATAACACGCATACCAACAATCATCAAATGATGATGTGTATGATGATGTGTTGCCCTTTGACAAGGAAGGCGCGATGTCGATGTGTTTAACCCAACTACTGGTGTACTTCACGACTAAGGCCCTTCCGGATCAAACCGAAAGGGCCTTTTGTTTTTCAAATCATTTCATTCACACATAATCTCACAACTCATGTCAAACTCAACACTTCATTTCGACACGCTTCAGCTTCACGCTGGCCAATCACCTGATGCCACAACTGGTTCACGTGCTGTACCGATTTATCAAACCACTAGCTACGTTTTTGATAACGCCGAACACGCGGCCAACTTATTCGGACTACGGGCCTTTGGCAACATTTACACCCGCATCATGAATCCAACAACCGATGTTTTCGAAAAACGCATAGCAGCGTTGGAAGGCGGCGTAGCGGCAGTTGCAGTTGGCTCAGGCCAGGCTGCGCAGTTCATTGCTCTCAACAACATACTTCAAGCAGGCGATAATTTCATTACTACCAGCTACCTCTACGGCGGTACCTACAACCAATTTAAAGTTGCTTTCAAACGTCTAGGTATCGACGCCCGTTTTGCAGAAGGCGACAGCCCAGCATCATTTGAAAAATTAATCGACGACCGCACCAAGGCCATTTACCTTGAAACGATTGGCAATCCTCGTTTCAATGTACCTGACTTTAAAGCCATCGTTCAACTGGCAAAAAAGTATGATCTTCCATTAGTAGTAGACAACACCTTTGGGGCCGCTGGATACCTGTTCAAACCATTGGCTCATGGCGCAAACGTAGTAGTGGCTAGTGCTACCAAATGGATTGGTGGTCATGGCACCAGCGTAGGCGGTATCATCGTTGATGGTGGCAACTATGATTGGGGCAATGGAAAATTCCCCCAATTCCATGAACCAAGCCCGGGCTATCATGGTCTAGAATTTTCAAAAGTTTTCGGTATCGATAATCCTCTCGGATTACCCAACATCGCCTTCGCTATTCGCGCTCGTGTAGAAGGGCTTCGAGATTTCGGCCCCGCACTTTCACCCTTCAACTCGTTCCAACTTTTACAAGGCTTGGAAACGCTGTCGCTACGCGTGCAGCGCACAGTAGACAATGCATTAACCATTGCACAATGGCTCGAACGATTACCCGAAGTAGAATATGTCAACTACCCCGGTTTGCAAAGTTCACCCTACTACGATCTAGCTAACGAATACCTCACGAATGGATATGGTGGCGTGCTTTCGTTTAAACTAAAAGGAGGAAAAGAAAATGCCGATGCACTGATCAATAAGCTCCAACTCATTTCTCACCTCGCCAATGTGGGTGATGCCAAAACACTGATCATTCATCCGGCCGCTACTACGCACGAACAACTCTCAGCATCCGAACAAGTGACTGCTGGAGTAGAGCCTGGTCTATTGCGTCTTTCCGTGGGTATCGAGTATGTAGATGATATCAAAAAAGACTTGCAGCAAGCCCTGCTTCAAGTGTATTCACCACAAATAACTGAAAAAGAAAATGCCGCTTTTTTCGCTTAATAACACCCTCACTCTCGAGAATCAACAAACACTAAACGGTGTTGAAGTGACCTACCATACCTATGGTCACTTCAACCCTGGTGTTTCGCGAGTGATCTGGATCTGCCATGCACTTACCGCGAATAGCGAAGCCCATGTGTGGTGGAACGGTTTGGTGGGAAAAAACAAAACCCTCGATACTGTCAACGATTTTATCGTTTGCGCCAACGTACTCGGTAGTTGCTACGGCACTACCGGACCGTTAAGCATCCATTCAGCAACAGGGCAGCCCTATTACCACAGCTTTCCTTCGTTCACCATCCGTGATATGGTGCAACTGCACATGGCCTTAGCCGACCACCTCGGAATCGAAGAAATTGATTTGCTCATTGGTGGCTCACTTGGTGGTCAACAAGCTCTCGAGTGGTCCATAATGGAACCACACCGGATCAAATCATTGGTTCTTGTGGCTACCAATGCCGTTCACTCGGCTTGGGGCAAAGCCTTTAACGAATCGCAACGAATGGCGATAGAAATGGACACCACTTGGAAAGAAAATAGCGACAAGGCTGGTTCCAATGGTCTTCAAGTCGCTCGATCGATCGCGCTATTGAGCTATCGCAATTACGTGGCTTATCATCAAACCGATCATGAAGAGATGAACAGAAGTCCTTTTACCTACCAACGTTATCAAGGCGAAAAACTAGCCGCGCGATTTAATGCCTTTAGCTACTACCGCTTAAGCCAAGCCATGGACTCGCATGATGTAGGCCGAGGAAGAGGGGGATTTTCAGCGGCCTTGCGAAGCATAAAAGCACGCACCCTCGTTATTGGAATTGAAGGCGATCTACTTTTTCCCAATGCTGAGCAAGCCGTGCTTGCCCGCTATATTCCTGGAGCTCGACTTTCCATCATCCGCTCTGAATATGGCCATGATGGGTTTCTCATTGAAGGCCATTCCATTGGGCATGCTATCAAAACACAACTACAGTTTAACCCGAACATTCATTCGGTAAAATCAAGCATCACCGAAAAACTCTGTCTTACATTATGAGCGCTACTATCACCAAAAGCAATGCATCCATCGGTTTATTTGGCTTCGGCACCGTGGGAGAAGGGCTACACCTCTTGCTCAACAATACCACCTCGGTGCCCGCGCGCATTCGTCAGATTGTGGTAAAAGACCGCGAAAAAGAACGCAGCTTGCCTTCCAGTCAGTTTCAATTTGAAAAAAATAGCATTCTCAATAATCCCACCATCGACTTGGTGGTCGAATTGATCAGCAATGCCCATGAGGCGTTTGACATCACCGCTAGAAGCATCCAGGAGGGAAAACCCATTGTTTCGGCCAACAAAAAAATGATCGCGCATCACCTTCAGGAGTTGATCGATCTGCAATCGACCTATGCTGGCTCTATTTACTATGAGGCCGCCGTTTGTGGCAGCATTCCCATCATTCAACTCCTCGAACGCTATTTTCAATTCGAACCCATTCAACGCATCCGTGGAATTTTTAATGGTACTTCTAACTATATACTCACACGCATTGAAGAAGACAAATTGTCCTTCGATCAAGCTTTGAAAAAGGCCCAGGAACTCGGATTTGCCGAAAGTGATCCTACTTCTGACGTGGGAGGTTATGATGCGTTATATAAGTTAATCATTCTTTCTTTCCACGCCTTTGGAAGCATTTACAAACCCGAAGAAATCCTGCGAATGGGCATTCAGAACTTGACCGAAAAGGACATTGCTTTTGCGAAAAATAGTGGGCGAAAAATTCGATTAGTGCCCACTGCCGAACATAAAAATGGAAAACTTCTTCTTTTTGTTCTGCCACAATTGATCGATAGCGATGACGATTTATACACGATTCGATTTGAAACCAATGCCGTTGAATTGATTGGTGAACACACAGGAAAGCAATTTTATAGCGGCCTCGGTGCGGGAGCATTTCCCACCTCCTCTGCTGTGTTGAGCGATGTACAATCGGCACTTAATGGGTGGAAATACGGCTACCGAAAACAGGCCCAGCAAAACCAACTTCCTCAAGCCAATGATGAAGCTATAGATGTTTATGTGCGCTGCACCACTCATTCCTTATTGACCTCTTTGCCCTTTACAAAAGTCAAAGAAGGATACATCGATAATGATTACCGATACATCGTGGGAAAAATTCTTCTTTCCGATTTGAAAAAACACGCCCCCTCCATTGAAGAAGATGGAGGCATTATCATCCGCTTATAGTAAATGAACGAGGTGAATCTTTCCCATTATTACACGATCAAAAAAAAACCACTTAAGAGAAAGCTCATTTCTCCTAAGTGGTTTTGTACAAGCGTGAAAAAAAATTATGCTTTCACCAACTGAATTTCTGCATGAAGCTTCACTTCTTCACTTACCAAAACGCCACCTGCCTCTAGTGCTGCATTCCAATTCAAGTTGAAATCAGTGCGGTTGATTTTGCCGCTTACGCTGAATCCACCTTTAGTATTGCCCCACGGATCAACACCGATACCACCAAATTCAACATTAAATTGAACGGGCTTTGTTACATCACGAATGGTTAAATCGCCGTGAACAACATAGTTTTCGCTGTCCTTCTTTTCTACACTTGTAGAAGCAAATTTCATGTGAGGAAAAGCTGCTGAGTCAAAGAAATCGCCACTTTGCAAATGACCATCACGTTGCTCATTACCTGTATTTACGGAAGCTGTTTCAATAGAGAAAGCAATTTTCGCTGTGGTAAAATCGTCGCCTTCTGTTGTAGCTGATACATCAAATTTTCCGAAGCTGCCTGATACATTTGTGATCATCAAGTGCTTTACTTTAAAGCCAATCTCAGAGTGAGTTGGGTCTAGATTCCAGTTTGTTGCCATTGCATTATTATTTGAGGACAAAGGTGAATACAATAGCGCCGGCAAATCATTGAAGTAGATCAAGAAAAAGCTTGGAGCAAATACTCCACGATGGGCAAGTCTGCTTCTGCCCAATCCAATTCTCTCAATTGAGCAAATGGATACCACTCTAGTCGCTCATGTTCGGAAGCCACTGGCTTGCCCTGTATGATGTTCGCTTTGAACGGAATCAATTCCAATTGCGGCCCATTAATATAGGTATGAAAAACAGAGGGCCACTTTTCTTCAATAGCAATCAGTACCGATAGCTCTTCTGCAATTTCCCTCACCAAGGATTGTTGTTCGGTTTCGGTTTCTTCCACCTTTCCGCCTGGAAATTCCCACTTTAATGGCATTTTCATGCTTGCGCTTCTTTTTGCGCAAAGCACCTTTCCATCTTCCACTATTACAGCGCAGGTTACCCGAATCATTTTTCAAAGATAACGGGTAGGTTAAAAACTAAATCGCTGATTTTCAGGTATAAAAAAATTCGTTTTTTTCCTGTAACTTTCCAAAAGGCAGAGCGTCCTATTACTGAAAAACCTTTTGAAATGACCGTTTCTGAGTACAACCAATGCGTAGAGCTCCATTCTGATGGGCTTTATCGCTTTCTGCTCAAAAACGTAAAAGATTCCGAAAAAGCCCGCGATTTGGTGCAAGAGACCTACACCAAACTCTGGCTAAAAGTGGAAGAGGTGTCTTTTCAAAAGGCAAAAAGTTATTTGTTTACGGCAGGTTATCACACGATGATTGACCAAATGCGTCGAGAAAAAAGACACGTGGATTATACCGCAAACGAATTAAAAACGGGTATGAGTTCTTTTAATCGTCAGTATTCTGACCTATCAGAAATATTGAACGAAGCTTTAGACCGATTGCCCGAAATACAAAAAAGCGTTATCCTTCTGCGCGACTATGAAGGGTATAGCTACGAGGAGATTGAAGAAATCACCGGACTAAATGAATCGCAGGTAAAAGTATATATCTACCGCGGACGTGTGGCCTTGAAAGAATTTATAGGAAAAGCAGAAAACGTGATATAACATGATCACCAGAAACAACTACGAAGCTTATTTTCTCGATTACCTCGAGAATAACCTTAGCCCCGAATTGCTATCGGAGCTTCGTGCATTTTTGGATGCTCATCCTGATCTAGCAGCAGAGCTCGAAGAGATGAGCGATATGCCTCTCATGGTTGCCCCTACTGAATCTGTGCTTCCCGACTCGTTCAAACAAGAGCTGGTGCGCGATGAGAAAACACACCGAGCACATTACCTCATCGTTGCCGAACTAGAAGGTGATGCTACGCCTGCTGAGCAAAAAGAACTTCGTCAGTTAGAAAAAGAGCATCCTTTTCTTTCTCAGGAGAAAGCTCTTTTTGCAAAAACCAAATTGGTAGCGGATACCTCCATCCGTTTCTTTCATAAAAAAGCACTGGTCCAAAAGGAAGCGGTGGTTATTTCATTCCGAAGAGTAATCACTATTGCTTCAGCAGCCGCTGTTGCCGCTTTAATTGGCCTTGCCCTATTTTCTAATCAGCCAGTAGGGCTTACGGCATCCACTGCAAACAGAAATCTGCCTACCCTAAAAGAAAGCGCCGATAGCAGCGAAGCTCCTTTGAACACGGCGACACCTAATGACACTAATAACTCGAATAGTGCACCTATTCCGTTTGAGCAAATTCAACGAATTACTTCCCCAGACAAGGAGAACAACACTGCCCAGAGTTCACGAGAACGATCAAACGAACCTGTAAAACAAAACGACCTCGTTAGTCCACTTACACCGCACGAGGCAGAACAATTCAACACAGCTGAATTGGTAAAACCCGATATTCTTCCAGATATGGAACAAGTTGTTTTACCTAGTGCTACCACTCAAACTGCCGAAGTAAAAGCAGAAGAGGCGACATACCTTACCATTTGGCAATTCGCAGAAAATAAGGCTAAGGAAAAAATTTGGGGGGATGAGAGTTATCCTGACCAGAAGTTTGCAACCGCATTTGCTCAACGTGAAATTCAAAAACGATTTGGCAAGTCTGAAACCAAAGTAGAAATTATTCGTGAAAACAAAGTAAAAGAAAAGTCTTTTCGCCTAAAAATCGGTTCACTGGAGATCAATCGAAAACGTTAACCGAAAAAATATCGACCAAACAGCGATTCTTATCTATAAATCCTTACATTTCGACAACTCTCACCAAAACGATTGGCTATGTACGGAATGGTTAACAAAGGTATCGAAGACCTCATCACCACTAAATGGGGCGTCGACACATGGAAAGCAATTAAGGAAGACGCTGGATTTAATGATGATAGCTTCCTAACCATCAAAAGCTATCCCGATGAGCTCACGTATAAATTAGTTGGAAGCGCATCCAAAATTCTGAATTTACCTAGCGATCAAATATTAGAAGCCTTTGGAGAATATTGGATTCTATTCACTGCTGAAAAAGGTTATTCTGAACTTTTGAATTTAACAGGACATTCCTTTCCGGAATTCCTTCGCAACTTAGATATGCTTCATTCGCACGTGGCCAACATCATGCCTAAACTCGCGCCACCTAGCTTCTATGTGCAAAATGAAAAAGAGCGCTCGCTGGAGCTTGTTTACGAATCACAACGACAAGGTTTAATTACATTTCTCATCGGCTTGATCAAAGGATTAGGAAAAAGATTTGAGCTCGACTGCGCTGTGAAGGAAATTCCAAATGCGAGCGATAATGCCTCAGTCAGAGTTTTTCTAATCGAATGGTAAACTATCTCTGACTATGGATGATTATTTTGACCAAGCCTCGCCCTTCTTTCTAGTCATTGATGAAACAGCACAAATTGTAGATGCCGGTTCTTTAATTCGAAAAGCTGCAGGAAATGATCTGCTGCACTCGGCGTTCAATCAACATTTTGAATTAAAGAACAATCCGCTACCGATTGAAGATCTGCTTGTCAATAAAACAAGACCAAAAATTCTTTTTCTCAAGCATAAAATCAAAAATCAACTCTATAAGTGCACCATACATAACTTCAGCGAAAACAAAATCATAATACTAGCGAATCCTGTTATCAACTCCATCTATCACTTAAGCGACTACGGGCTTATCGTATCTGATTTTCCTCAACACCATAGTATTTTCGAGCAAATATTCCTCCAAGAATCCGCGAGCTCATCGATCAAAGAAGCCATTACCTTGAATGAGTCTTTAGAGCAAAAAAACGCTTTACTAAGGGACAATGCAAAAGTACTCAAGGAATTAAACGATGACCTAAACGCTTTACTTGGAGAGGTTCATCATCGCGTAAAAAATAATTTAGCACTCATCTCTGGCCTACTCGAGATGAAAAAAATGAATCTTACGGATAATGCCTTTCGATCTGGCATCAACGAAATTCAACACCGCATACATTCCATTGCGCTTATTCATGAAAGCATGTATAAGACCAATTCGTTTGCAAACATCAATTTGAAAAATTACCTGCAGGATTTGGTACTACAAATCGGAAGGTTCTATTCATCACACAAAAATGTAAGCATCGAAACGGATCTCGAAGAAATTCACTTTGATAATTCCAAAGCATTACCCCTTGCCCTCATCGTGAATGAAGTGCTGACTAATAGTTTCAAGCACGCTTTTGACGACACTCCAGAAGGAAAAATAAAAATAACACTTAAAAAATCCGATAATCTACTTACCTTAGAAATCCGAGACAACGGAAAAGGACTGCAATCAACCGAAACTCCTAAAAATAGTTTGGGCATGAAACTTCTTTCGATGTTGTCCAAGCAACTGAAAGCTAAACACTCTATACAATCTGACAACGGATTAGTAATCCAAATCCTGATTCCCTATGGCCAATAAGAAAGTTTTGATTGTGGAGGATGATCAGGTCATTGCTTACGTGCATGCTTATTATGCGGAACAATGTGGTTTAGAAGTGACTGATTGCGTCGAAAGTGGTGAAAAAGCTTTAGAATCGATCGCTCGCAATACGCCTGACGCCGTGCTGATGGACATTCGAATAGAAGGCGAGATTTCAGGTATTGATACGGCTAAAAAAATCAGAGAGCAATTGGATATCCCCATCATCTTTATCTCTGGCAATTCAGATGCTCGCACGCAAAGTGAAATTATCGATGACGGCAAAACCTATTTTTTAGTAAAGCCTATTCGCCCTGATGATTTGCAAGCTCTTCTCGGAAAAATATAAATTACTTCGTATTCACCACATTCATGGTGCGTGCTATGCCCATTAGGGCAAAAGAAAAACAGGCGTCAGCCGCAGCCTTCACACGATCTTCCAGTGTTTTTTTCTCGTCGTCATTCCATTCGCCCAGTACATAATCGACTTGCTGACCTTTCGAAAATTCAGCACCCACACCGAAGCGCAGCCGCGCATAAGCATCGGTATTTAATATTTGTTGAATGTGTTTGAGTCCATTGTGACCGCCATCACTGCCTTTTCCCCGCATGCGCAACTTGCCAAAAGGAAGAGCGAGATCGTCGGTTACGACCATCACATTTTCCAACTCTATTTTTTCTGCTTGCATCCAATACCTCACTGCATTGCCCGAGAGGTTCATGTAAGTAGAGGGTTTGATTAAGATGAAGGTTTTTCCTTTGTGCTTTATTTCACACACCGAAGCATATCTATCGGTAGAAAAGGTAGCTCCTTTTGTAGCCGCCATGTGCTCCACTACTAAAAAGCCAATGTTGTGTCGGGTACGTTCGTACTCTGATCCAATATTTCCTAATCCCGCGATTAAATACTTCATTTTAGACGTGCTGTTGCGTGCGCAAAAGTAAAGGTAAGCCGAACAATAAAAAAAGCCCGCATGAGATATGCGGGCTTTGATAAGATATATCGAAAATCGATTATTTCTTTTTCTTACCTTCTGGCTTATCAGACTCAGCTGCAGCGATAGAGGCACGAGTAGCAGCTACAGTTACTACTGCAGAAGCTTCTGCTTCCAATACTTTACAACCAGGAACAGAAACCTCGCGAACGCGGATCATATCACCAATTTTCAAGTTTGTAATATCCAAAGTGATATCATTTGGAAGATCTTCAGGACGACCGAAGATGCGCACTTTGCGGTAGTTCAACATCAATTTACCACCGGCTTTAACACCTTCTGAGTTACCTGTAACACGGATTGGCAATGTAGTTTTGATCGCCTTTCCAGGAATCAATTCCAATAAGTCAATGTGTACGATACGATCAGTCACTGGGTGACGTTGTACTTCTTGCAATACAGTAGAAGTTACTTTGCCGTCCAAATCAAGGTTGATTTGTAAAGTGTCTGGAAGAGCCACCAACTTGTTCATGTCAATCTCAGCTACTGAGAAGTGAAGTTGTTGACCACCACCGTAAAGAACACCCGGCACACGCTCTGAATTGCGCAAAGCCGAAGCATTTTGTCTTCCTACGCTCTCACGAACAGAGCCGCTCAATGTAATTTGCTTCATTTTGTTTGTTTTATGATATGATAAAGTGTGAACTAATGGAACGGTTTTCAACCAAATTTTCGAGAACGTCGGCAAACAGTTGTGCCGTGCTCAATACTTTGATTTTATCCGTTGGTTTTCCTTCTTTCAAAGGAATGCTGTCTGTTACAATCAATTCGCTGATTTTTGATTCAGCAATGCGTTCGTAAGCAGGACCGCTTAACACAGGATGAGTACAAATCGCACGTACACTCAAGGCTCCGTGTTCGATCATCATTTCTGCTGCCTTGCACAAAGTGCCTGCAGTGTCAACCATGTCGTCGATCAATACTACATTCTTTCCAGCAACATCACCAATAACGGTCATGCTTTCTACCTTGTTAGCCACCTTGCGCTGCTTGTAGCAAATAGCGAGGTCAACACCGAGGATTTTCGCGTAGGCATTTGCACGCTTTGTTCCTCCGGTATCTGGAGCAGCGATAATCAAGTCCGGAATATTCATCTGTTGAAGATGCGGAATGAAAATAGTGCTCGCATACAAGTGATCCACTGGCACCTCAAAGAAACCTTGAATCTGCTCTGCGTGTAGGTCCATCGTGATCACGCGATTCACCCCAGCTGCAGTGAGCAGATTGGCCACCAACTTCGCACCAATCGCCACACGTGGTTTGTCTTTACGATCTTGACGTGCAAACCCGAAGTAAGGCATTACAGCCACAATTCGTTTTGCCGATGCGCGCTTAGCGGCATCAATCAAGAGCAAAAGCTCAAACAAGTTGTCGGTTGGGGGAAACGTTGATTGAACAATGATTACATCTTTACCGCGAACTGTTTCTTCAATGCTCGGCTGAAACTCTCCATCGCTGAAGCGCTGCAACAATACATTACCCAATTCTACGCCCAGTCCTTCTGCAATCCCTTTCCCTAAGTAAGTAGATGCCGAACCAGCTAATATTTTCACCATGTCATTCATGAGGCCCCGTTTGAGGGCCGCAAAGATAGTTATTAACAGGGGGAAACCAAGGATATTTTTTGAGTTTTAGCGTTAAAAATCAGCGCTCGCCCAAAGTTCTAGCCCGCAAAGGCATATCCTTCGTACTTCTGAGATATTTCGTCGAGTTTCGCCATAACCGCTTCGGCTTCACCCATGGTTACCAGGGCCATGCGGTCGTCTTTAAAATGAGATATGCCCTTAAAATAATTGGTGTAGTGCCTCCTCATCTCCAAAACACCGAGTTTTTCTCCTTTCCACTTCACTGAAAACTCAAAGTGACGGCGGCAGGCTTCTACTCTTTGCGCCATAGTGGGCGGCGGCAATAACTCTCCGGTCTTAAAATAGTGTTTGATTTCATTGAAAATCCAAGGATATCCAATGCTTGCTCTTCCGATCATTATCCCATCAACACCATATCTATTGCGGTATTCCATCGCCTTTTGTGGCGAGTCAATATCTCCATTACCAAAAATAGGAATCTTGATCCGCGGATTTTCCTTGACCTTTGCAATGAGGGTCCAATCGGCCTCACCCTTGTACATCTGCACTCGCGTGCGACCGTGTATGGTCAAGGCTTGGATTCCGATGTCCTGAAGGCGCTCTGCTACTTCTACTATGTTCTTACTGCTATCGTCCCAACCTAAGCGCGTTTTTACAGTAACGGGCAACTTCGTAGCCTTTACCACCGCTTCTGTCATGGCCACCATCTTCGGAATATCCTTCAATATTCCTGCTCCTGCTCCTTTACAGGTTACTTTCATCACCGGACATCCATAATTGATGTCCAATAAATCTGGCCTCGTTTGCTCAATAATTTCAGCGCATTTGACCATGGTGTCAATCTCACTTCCGAAAATTTGCACGCCAATGGGTCGCTCATATTCAAATATATCGAGCTTCATTCTGCTTTTAGCGGCGTCCCTGATCAATCCCTCCGAACTGATGAATTCTGTGTACATCAAGTCAGCGCCATTCTCTTTGCACACCAAACGAAAAGGCGGATCGCTCACATCCTCCATGGGAGCGAGCAATAAAGGAAATTCCGGCAATTCTATGTGTGCTATTTTCGGCATTGGCCTGCAAAGGTACGGCGTTCCTTTCATGTAAAAAATTTCCCGTATTTATGCTGTCTCATCTTTTCTTTGCTCCAT
This sequence comes from Bacteroidota bacterium, assembly GCA_039798265.1. Taxonomy (GTDB): domain Bacteria; phylum Bacteroidota; class Bacteroidia; order Flavobacteriales_D; family Sanyastnellaceae; genus JBDKGH01. The sequence goes on from JBDKGH010000001.1 coordinate 16,171, forward strand.
GAAGAATATCCTTTTTCAACACATGAACCCCCGCACGAAGTTGATCCTCGTCGGGTCCTTCCTCCTGCTAGGTATCGCGCTGGGTGCTGTTTTAGCAGCCGTTGTAGCCATATATGGCTTTCATATTCCGCTAAACGATGTGGCCAACATCACCATCGACCCTGATCGTGAACTAGCCCGCGCTATTCTGTGGATGAATAATGCAACTCAGGTAGGCGCCTTTCTTTTTCCTGTTTTGCTGGCCTACATGCTCTTTGGGCAAAAAGACCTCAGCCCACTGAAGTTTAAAATTCCTTTGTGGTTCTATGTTATCGCACCCATTTGGATCCTAAGCGCAAATGGTATCATTGACCTTCTTGCTCAATTGAACAAAGCTATTATTCCCGCAGGAAGTGCTTTGGAAAAATTACTTCTCCCTGCCGAGCAAAAAGGGGAGCAACTGGTGCAATTGTTTTTACAATCTGAAACAGGAATTCCCATGAGCCTGCTGCTATTCAGTATGGCTATTCTTCCCGGATTGTGCGAAGAGTTTCTTTTTCGAGGGTTGATTCAACCTTTATTGATAAAAACCACGAATCGTATTCATCTTTCGGTATGGGTGGCTGCTGCTCTTTTTAGTTTTATTCACTTCCAATTCTACGGATTCATTCCACGCCTCATTCTCGGTGCTATGCTCGGGTATCTTGTTCTTTGGACTGGAAGTATTTGGCCAGCTATCATTGCGCACATTACCAATAATGCTATCGCTTTGGCTGCTTATTATGTCAACAACGAAAGCATGGAAGCACCCATCAGCACCTCTAACTATATAGTTTCTTTCATCTTCTTTACCGCCATTACTTATTTCATCTACCGCCACCGGCAGAATAAAATCATCGCTTAAAAGAGTGACCAAATAAAAAGTCCCGCTTGATATTTCAAGCGGGACTTTTTTATGTTCTTATCTATTGTTCTTAGCGAACTACAGACTGCGTTGCAATCATTTTACCTTGATTCAATACTTGTACTGAATAAACTCCTTGGCTCATTCCGCTCATATCGATCAACATGCGTTGTGTATTACCTTTTTCCTGCTTCACTAATTGTCCTGCAGTATTGTAAATGCGCACCTCTGATTGAGCTCCATTCACGCCATTGAACGTCACTTGCAAGCCATTGATGGTGCTGATTATATCCACTATGTTTGACGCTGCCAAATCAGCTACGCTCACCACCGTTTCTACTGTTACAGTAACCTCAGATGTTGCAGAGCAGTAATCATTAGCGGCATTCACCACCACGTTATATGTACCAGCAGTAGTGAACACTTGATCGAATGTCATATCGCCACCTGCAGCCACACCATTGATGGTCCAAGCAAAGTGGTTGGCATTAGGAGCTTCTACACCGAAGGTAATAGTGCCTGAAGTGCCTTCTACAATTTGCAATGAATTAGCACTTGCACTAGCAAGAGCAGTTACTGCATTTTCGTCGCGAAGATCCACGTTGAAGGTTTGAGATCCGCAAGCATGCGACACTGTCACTTCATAAACATCCGCATTCAATGACTCTACCAATGCAGACACTTCAGTGCTTTCACCGCTCATTTGAGATTGTGTGCCTGTGATGGTGTAAACAAATGATTCTGCGTTTTGTACATTGATTGCAATGGTACCGTCATTTGTCAAGTTACATGAAGCAACGGTTGAAGCTACTTCAGAAAGCACTTCAGCTGGCTCATTGATTGAAACAGAAACGACAGTAGCACCGCACAATTCTTCAGTGTTCTGTACAGAAACTTGATAATTACCTGCGGCCAAAGCTGAGGCATCAGCAACTGGAGCGCCCATTTCGTCGCTTACTACATTGTTCCAGACGCCTTCTGTAGTAGCCACCTGAATAGCACCATTATTTTGTCCAAAACAAGTAGCGTCGGCAGATGTAATCGCAGCTGGAGCTGAGAAGCGAACGTTCATTCGGTTTCCTTGGTAAGCTGCATCAGCAGTAAATGAAATTTCTGCGCCAGCTTCGAAAGCAAATACTTCACCTGTAAAGGTGTCTTCGATAGACACACATACACCCAATGGAAGGTTTTGACTTTCTGTATTCTTGATGATATAAGTGCCTGCTGCAGGTAGATCCAAATACATTGGAATTACCAAGCCAGCCGTCAATAATGGACGAGAATCAATGCTTACTTGGCGGTTATCACTTGCCACCAAAGCAAACTCTGGAG
>JBDKGH010000002.1:0-24705 GCA_039798265.1 Bacteroidota bacterium
GAAAGTGAATTAGGTTTTTTACCGCCAAACCAAGGTTCTGTAAATGAAATATTGTAAGATTGGAAAAATGCGCCGTTCGTTTGTGCACGCAAGGAAAGACGCTGTCCATCACCGGTTGGTAATGGCGACCATGCTCCTTTTTTGAAGAAGTTGCGCATCGAAAAGTTGTTGAACGTTAATCCAAGCGATCCTACCACGCGATTACCGCCCCAACCCCCAGAAAGCTCAATTTGATCAGATGGTTTTTCTTCCACCACATATTCCAAATCCACTAAGCCTTCATCGGCACGTGGATTTGTTCGAATGTCAAATGCTTCTGGATTGAAATAGTTCAACGCTGCCAATTCACGCTGCGAACGAATCAAATCTGAACGGTTAAACAAATCTCCTGGACGGGTTCTGATTTCGCGGAAAATAACGTGGTCATTCGTTTTCGTATTTCCAGTTACCGTCACTACGCCTATGCGGTATTGCTTTCCTTCATTCATACGGATTTCTACGTCAATAGAATCCTCCGGAACAAGTGTTTCAACGGGATAAGCATAGAAGTTCAAGTAACCATCATCGGTGTACAAGGAAGAAATGTCACGACCGTTTTGATTGAAACTTAAACGCGTTTGAAGCAATTCTAGGTTGTACAAATCGCCTTTCTGAATATTCAAAACACTATCCAGCGCACCAGTTGTGTATTTCGTGTTTCCAACAAAGTTGATGTTGCGGAAATAGAATTTTTTTCCTTCATCGATATTTAACCGAATGCCTATTCGGCTCGGCGATAATACATAGATAGAATCAGAAACGATTTTGGCATTGCGGTATCCTTCTTTGTTGTACTTGTCAATGATTTTCGATTTGTCATCGATGTAGTTTTCTTCAATGTACTTGGATGCTTTAAATACTCTCCACCACTTGCGCTGCTTGGTTTCTTTCATGGCGCGATAAATTTTTCCCGTAGGAATAGAAGTGGCGCCATTAAGTACAATTTCTTCGATTTTAACCTTGTTGCCGCGGTCAATTTTGAAAATAAGACGAAGACCATCCGCGAGAATAGGGTCTTTTTCTTCGAAAATTTCTATCTTACTATTGAAGTATCCTTTCTCAACATAATAATTCTTGATGATGTTGATCGACTTCGTCTTAAGGTTTTCGGTGACAATAATGCCTGTGCGAATGTCTAATTTCTCGCGAAGGTTATCGGCTTCCGATTTCTTGATGCCGTCAAAGGTAAAAGATCCCAATCGCTGAAGTTCTTCGATGCCAATCACCAAAAAAACATCATCGCCACGTACTTCGGCAATGCTAATGCTGATATCGGCGAAGAGACGCTGCTTCCAAAGTTTGCGAATGGCCTCTGAAATGTCTTCGCCAGGGATCATGATTTCTTGCCCTTCTTGGAGGCCAGAAAATAGCTTGATGGCTTGAACGTCGCTTTGTTTGGCGCCAAGAACGGTGATTCCCGCAATTTTGAATTTGCGAGGATTGATATAATCTACATTTTTTCCAATTTGTACTTGGCTCAAAAGGGAAGACCCGCCGACAAAAAGGAGGAGTATAGATATGAAAAGTGCTTTAATCAGTGACGAAGGCATAATCGTTTTTCGCTAGTGGTGGGGTTTTATGCTGGCTTCTTCGTCATCGGTAGATTGCTCAAGTTGTGCAGAAGTCTTACCAAATCGGCGTTCGCGACTTTGATAGTCAACTATCGCCTTGTAAAACTCCTCCTCATTGAAATCGGGCCAATGTGTTTCGGTGAAGTACAGCTCTGCATAGGCGATTTGCCATAGCAAAAAGTTACTAATACGCCTTTCTCCGCTAGTGCGAATTAACAATTCAGGATCAGGATAAGAGGCTGTGGTGAGATAAGAACTAATCAACTCGGAAGTTACTTCTTCTGGCTCTACACCATCTTCAATAATGGATTTAACTGCCGTCTCTATTTCCCATCGGGAGCTATAGCTCAGGGCAAGAATCAGGTTCACACGAGCATTCTTGGCTGTGCGGTTCATTCCCTTTTCTAACTCGGCTTTACAAGCTTCCGGAAGACTCTCCAAATTACCTATGGCATGCAAGCGAACCTCGTTTTTATCTAATTCGTCGATTTCTCCCATGATGGTTTGAACCAACAGATTCATCAATGCTTCCACTTCTTCCTTCGGACGATTCCAGTTTTCTGTAGAAAAAGCATATAACGTGAGGTACTTGACTCCTGCGCGGGTGGCCGCTTTAAGCGAGGCTCGCACCGCTTCCACTCCGTTGAAGTGGCCAAATATGCGCTCCTTTCCCTGGCTTTGAGCCCAACGGCCATTGCCATCCATTATGATGGCCACGTGCTGTGGAATACGGGTAGGGTCTATTTGGTCAAAGTAATTCATCTCTTCGAGGTCAGGCAATAATCAAAGGTGCAAATGTACAACATCAAGGCATCTTAATCTCACCTTCAAAACAGGTCGTTGCACGTTTGTCAAATCGAATGTTGAGTGAGGCTAACATAAAGATATAGAGATCTTTACGTCCGGGGTCGCCCCGCTGAAGTCCTGTGTTCGTGCCATCGGCGAGCTCCGGTACAAGGCTTTGATCTGATAAACGAGCGGAAACAGGGCTCTTCTCATCTTCCAAAATGCTTGGATCTACATAGTTCCCCGAGATGTCGTCAAAGTAGTCGGTCCATGTTTTACGAATGCCCCACTCGAGCGAAAATCCGAATATCGCCCACAGGTTGGTTTTTATTCCCACACCCGCAGGAATGGCCAATCCATTCAATTTATAAGGATTCCCGCCAGCACTGGTGCCTTGACCTTCTGTGCCAGCAGCCTGCAAGGGGCGCCAAACTCCATTGTTCTTGGCCTGAGGATTCATGCTGTAGTAGGCTATTCCGGTAAAAAGGAAAGGGGAAAATCGATTGTCTGAGCCGATCATGTAATCAGCATAATTCAATTCTACCTGAAGGCTTCCTTCCAAAAATTGATTGCGAAAATGAAGATTGCGGTTGCGTATCCAGGGATCTTTACTATCTGAATCGTATGCCTCTACATGGCCGTAAAGCATACTCGCCTTCAAAGTCCAGCGGCGATCAAAATTGTTGCGAAAACTAAGCCCAGCACAGGCATGCAAGCGCGTACCAAAGTGCTTGTATGGATTTACCTCTCCCAAATAATAACTCGTACCACTGATCAACCCGAGCTCCTTGCTCTTGTCAAACTTGTTGCGCTGACCGAATACAGGAAGGGAAAGAACAATGAAAAGGAAGGGCAAATAAAACTTCATGCTCGCTAATCGTATTTTTTGTCGCCTTATTGCGCGGGTAAGCAACAAATTTAAGGGTTTTAAGCGTATTAATTTCGTTTATCAAGTCCCCATCCCAATTTGTGACGGATGGTTTTGAAAAAGTTTTGTCCCTCTAAATTGATCAAGCTGATTTCAAAAGACGCCCTACTGAGCTCAATAGTGGCCGTGCTATCGATATCAAATGATCGACTGTCTAAGGTTAATAGGAAATGGTCTGATCGGCCTTCTGCTCGAAGGGTAACTTTATTGGTATGTGAAATAACCATCGGACGCACATTCAAATTATGCGGTGCGATAGGATTTAAAATCAAATTATTGCTGTCAGGGGTAACAATAGGGCCTCCGCAACTAAGCGAATAAGCAGTACTTCCGGTGGGAGTCGCCACTATAAGACCGTCCGCCCAATAGGTGGTCATAAAGGCTTCGTTGATGTAAGCATGAATGGAGATCATGCTATTGCGATCCTTATTGAGAAGGGTAAGTTCATTGAGGGCGTAAGGGAATGGACCTAAATCAACTTGATCACAGCGAACAGCAATTAACGAACGGTGATCCAAACTATAGTTTCCATTGATCAACGCCTCCACAGCCTCACTCACTTGGTTCAAATCGACATTCGATAAAAAGCCCAATCGGCCGGTATTGATCCCTAACACGGGAACTTTAGAATCACGAACGTGTGTGGCTGTATCCAGCAAGGTTCCATCGCCTCCAATACTCAACAGAAAATTCATCTTACTCAAGTCGTCACCTTTCTTGAAAATCTGAACTGTACTGGGAAGACTAATGGTTTGGGATAAAAATGGAAAAAAACGCTCGTAAACGACAATTTGAATCCCACGACGCACCAACTCATCAACGAGTTTAGAAACGCCTTCAGTGTATTCTGATGAAAATCGTTTGCCGTAAAGAGCTACTACCATTTTGACCTGATTTGAAAAAACACGGGGTGAGCCGTTTTTGTATGAAAGACAAAGGTGCGATTAAATATTCAAATAACGCATCAATTCGTCGTAGCGCTTTTTCAAATCTTCGGTGTATTCGGGTTCTTGGTAACTGCCTTGAATGGTATATCCAAAACGGATCAAGCTTTGAAGTATCGGATTGAGATCGGGTTCATTGATTTTTAAATTCACTTCAATCTTCCCCATTTCTCCTGTATTTACTGATAAACTCAGAATTTTCGCATCGTTTTCTTCTACAATACGGGCGATCTGCTGAAGACTATAATCATTTTCAGCCATCTCGAGCACAATGATTCCGCCTGGTTTGTTGGCTCCTTGCATGCTCGAAAGGTTTTCTACCAAATCCTCAAGCGTGATAACACCCAAAAGTTGGCGGTCATGATTGATGACCGGAATAATGCTTACGTGATATTCACCGGCAATGCGCAAAACATCCAATACGTGTTCCTCGGGTGTAACACTAATGTCTAACAAGTCTTCTGTAGGGCCTAATTGGCCATCAGAGGCCAGAAGCGCCGTCTCGGAAATAACACCAAGATACTTGCCGCCTTCTGTCACGGGAAGGTGAACAATGCGAAATTCGTCCATCAGTGAAAGAGCACGAACAGGGTCGTCTCCTTTGCTGAGGGTCGGAATTTCACTTTTTATGAGGCGCTGTGCGGTAATCAAGAGTTCAAAATTTGGTTGTTAATGCTACATTTTCACAAGGGCTTACCCTAAAGACGCAAACATTTTTTACAGGGTGCTTGTTCACGTCTTAAAAATCATTCAAAAATTGTGAGTCTAAGGCATCATTCATAGCTACGATTGTATGAGTTTTGCACATTCTAAGAGAAATAACCGACAATGGCCAAATTAAGCGTCAACATCAATAAAATAGCCACTATCCGCAACGCGCGTGGTGGCAATATTCCAGACCTCATCAAAACCGCTCAGTTAATTGAGCAATTTGGTGCGGAAGGAATTACCGTTCATCCCCGCCCCGATGAAAGGCATATTCGGTACAGCGATGTGGCAGAATTGAAAAAGGTAGTAACCACCGAGTTTAACGTGGAAGGTTATCCCTCTGAAGATTTTTTAGAACTGGTATTGACTTATCTGCCACACCAGGTAACACTGGTGCCTGACGCGCCTGACGCCATTACGTCCAACGCAGGTTGGGATTCTATTAAAAACCGCGATTTTTTATCTAAAGTGGTTGATCAGTTGAAAAAAGCCGGCATTCGCACGAGTTTGTTCGTAGATCCTGTGGTGGATCAAATCGCCGCAGCTGCTGATACTGGCACAGATCGAATCGAATTGTACACCGAAGCCTACGCCCATCATTACCGAACGGATCGCGAAAAGGCCATTGCTCCTTACCGCGTGGCCGCACAAAAGGCTGTAGATCTTGGTTTAGGGGTGAACGGTGGACATGATTTGTCCTTAGAAAATCTGCGTTATTTCGGTCAAGAAATTCCCGGCCTGCTCGAGGTATCGATTGGACATGCCCTCATCAGTGATGCTTTGTATTTTGGTATGGAAAACACCGTGAGAATGTACTCCCGGGAATTGAAGAATGTATGAGCCTCTATTTTCGAAAAGTAGGAAGTGGTCCTCCTTTCCTCATCTTACACGGTTTATTCGGATCGGGCGATAATTGGCAAACGCACGCAAAAACCTTGTCCGAACACTTCACCGTGTATATGATCGATCAGCGCAATCATGGCCATTCGTTTCATAGCAATGAAATGAACTATCAACTGATGGCGGAAGATCTACTTAATCTGGTAGCTGAAGAGGGATTGAGAGACTTGACCTTGCTAGGGCACAGCATGGGCGGCAAAACCGTTATGCATTTTGCACAAGAAAATGAATTTTTGGTCGAAAAACTCATTGTCGTGGACATGGGTATAAAGGGTTATCCGCCCCACCACGACCGCATTTTTGAAGGGTTGTTCAACGTAAAGGTGGAAGAGGTGAGCTCACGAAAGGAAGCCGAAGAGCGTTTAGCGCCCTACATTGAAGAACCGGCAACATTGGCTTTTTTGATGAAAAATCTGTACTGGGTGGAGCCCGGTAAATTGGGATGGCGTTTCAACCTCCATGCTCTTCATCAGCACATTTCTGAGATTATTGGGCCATTGAAAGGAGAAGGTAAAATCAGTATTCCTACCTTGTTTCTCAAAGGAGAAAACAGCCATTACATCAATCCTGCTGACTATGACACAATTCTTCAAAGGTTTCCGCAGGGAGAAATTAGAATGATAAACGGAGCTGGGCATTGGCCTCACGCCGAACAGCCCACACAATTTATGGATGAAATCAAACGTTTCATACTATAACTGTGTTTTTTACAGGGATTAAGACTAAATTTGCCACCGAAACCAAAACTCGACTTTTCTATGGCCAAGGATAAGAAAATACTTGTTCCGCATGATTTTACTAAAGTTGGTGATATAGCTGTTGATCATGCCTTGCTAATGGGTAATACGATCGGAGCTGACGTAGTTGTCATCCACATTATTGAAAATAAAAAACAGATTGCCGAAGCGCGTCTCAAACTGGAAGCCTTGAAAGAGCGCATCAGAGTAGAGAAAAATGCAAACATTGATACGGTTTGTCGCATCGGAAATATTTTTGAAGACATTGATAAAGCGGCTACCGAAATGGAAGCTTCTTTGATCATTATGGGTACGCATGGCCTTCGTGGTATGCAATTCCTTACAGGCGGTAGAGCACTAAAAATTGTCACCGAAAGTTCGGTGCCTTTCATCATTGTTCAAGAACGCACCATTCGCGCTCACGGTTACCATCGCCTCGTAGTTCCTTTGGATCTTCATAAGGAAACGAAACAAAAATTGAGCTTGGTAGCGGACGTAGCTCGCTATTTCGGGTCAAAAGTGTACCTCGTTTCTCCGGGTGAAACCGATGAATTCCTCAAGAATCAATTGGACCGCAACATCATGTTTGCGAAAGATTATCTGCAGGGTAAAAACATTCCTTATGAAGTTGAAATTACTGAATCAAAATCAGATGGTTTTGTAAAGTCTCTTCTGAAGTATAGCGCCGCGGTTGAGGCAGACTTGATCTGTATCATGAATTTTTATGACAACAGCATCATGAGCATCTTTAATCAAAGCTATGAGCAGCAAGTAATCACTAATGAGGCTCAAATTCCAGTGCTTTGCGTAAATCCGATTGACACATTCGTAATTGATGTTCCTACATCAGCATAGACAATAAAGTGAATAAAAAAAAGGGACTGTCTTCAAAGATGGTCCCTTTTTTTTGACTAAAAATAAAGTTATAGGCGAATACCAATGATCAAGATGTCATCGACTTGCTCATTGTCGCCGCGCCAATTCTCCAGGGCATTATTCAGTTCTTTCATTTGCTCGCTCATGGGCAAATGGGCAATGGACTGAAGAAGGGCGCGCAGGTTCTTGCGCATGAATTTTTTATTTCGTGGGCCACCAAATTGATCGGCATACCCATCGCTAAATACATAAAGACAATCGTCTTTTTGAACGGCGATCTCGTGATTCGTAAATTCTTTTTCTGATCCTGTAAACGAACCAATACCGAATGGATCTCCCTCATATTCCGTGAGCGATTCGTTGCGAATGAGATAAAGTGAATTGTGGGCACCACTAAATTCTATGGTCATTTTTTGCTCGTCCAACGCGCACATCGCTATATCCATTCCATCACGCAAAAACGAAGTGGTTTCATCGGTGCGCATCACTTCAGCCGACATGCGGTTTACATTATTGAGAATCTGTGAGGGACGAGTATAAACCTTCGTTACTTGATTAAGCACGTTGTGACCCACCAAACTCATAAAGGCACCAGGAACACCATGTCCGGTGCAGTCAGCAGCAGCAAAAATCTTTTTTCCTCCGCTGTTTTTAAACCAATAAAAGTCACCACTTACGGTTGCTTTAGGCTTGAAAAGAACAAACGATTGAGGAAACATTTCACGAATGATTTGCTCACTCGGAAGTATGGTGTTTTGTAAACGTTGTGCGTAATCGATACTGGATTGTAAGTCGTTGTAAAGCTCAGTTACTTTTTCTTTTTGACTTTCTACCAACTCTTTTTGAGTACGAATTTCAAGGGTTTGATCATATACCTTTTGCTCCATTTCATGGCGATAGGATTCTAAGTCATCACGCATTCGTAGCAGCGCTTTCCCCATTTCGTCATGTTGGGAAAGAGGTTCGTAATCGACATTAAAATTTCCTGCCCCGACATTGATGGAGAATTCTTTGGTGCGCTCAAAGTTGGTGATCAGCTTGTGCACGGCGCTCGCCATATCACCAATTTCGTCGTCTCCAGCTTTAGTGGGATGCACAGAGTAAATACCCTGTGAAAGGTTGGATAGTTTTCGACGCAGCGAATTGACCGGTATTACAATGCTTCGAGAGGTGAAATAGGCGATAGCAACCCCGGCAATGATTACGGCGATAGCGATGTATACAAGTAGAATGCGGAGGGTAGAAAACGATTTATTCATCTCCTCAATCTGACTCGACATATTCTGCTGTTGCGTGTAAATGAGGGCATCTACTTCTTTTTTTACATCGGCGTACGCCTTAGGTATTTTCGTTCCTTCTAAGAAATAATCCTCCGCCATTATTTTTAAAAATGGATCGGAGTAGCTGTCAAAATCAGGAAGAAGTTGCTGAACTTCGGAGTAGTAGGTGAGGAGCAACTCTACGTCACGCTCAATATTGACTACCTTCTGCTGGTCAGATGGCGACCAAGTACTCACATAGGTTTTTACTTGCTCTACTTGCGATGGAATAATGTCGCGCGAGAGTCGAATAAGTTCTTGACGTTCTTGGTGATCATCTATGCGCTGCACAAATGCCCATTGGCGAATGAGATCTTGGCCACGAGCCAATTGGTCAGAAAGCTTTTGAAGATCGTTGAGTGAAGGTGCAAATTCCTGATTAATCCGTCGATTGATTTCACGACTCTTATTGAGTGTTCTATTGGTGATAAAGAACACCAAGGTTACCACAAATATGAATAGACCGAAACCAGTGCCTATTCGTCGTGATATAGTGAAACGAAAACTTTTCATGTCTTACTGTTTCAGTATTCCTTGATTGATAAGGTCTTCCGATTCGGACAGGTATTTATTGTACATATCCTCATGTCCTAACGCACGGTGCGCAAACATTAGGGCTTTGTAGTATTCAAGTTTTTTAGGGCAATTCTCAAATGTTTTTTCCGCATATGGAAGCGCCTGTTTGAATAGGGCTACACATTCGTCCTGAATCATGATCAGTTGAATGATATCTGTATTGCTATCGATGCTGCGGATTTTATATACACCTTGATTGTAGTATAAAATACTCAAGTTGTATAAGGCATGACAGTTAGTAGGATCAGCCGTCAAAAGGGCTTCATAAAAATGAGCACATTGTTCGGCATGATGTGTATTGGAAATGTCATTTTGCCAAATCAAATAATGCGTAGAGGCCATGCTCTTATTGATCTCAATGTCGAAGGGTGAAAAGGAGGTATTGGCATCTACGAGTTTCATCGTTTCTTTGAAACGATTGTACAGCGCAATGGGCTCATTTTCGGTGTTGGCCGTGATTTCTCGGCTGTGCTTCAATGCATCATTATAATAGCTAGTGGCTAAATAGCGCAAGGCCGTTTGACACAGCGTGGCATATTCTTTATTCTGGTCAATTTCTATCGATTTTTTAAAGGCATCCACGGCCATTTCTCGTTGAGGAGAATGGTATTGCGATAGTTCTGAAGTCTTATAGACTTCTTTGTGAATATAGCCCTTCACATACCAGGTGTATGCATTGGCAGCTTCTTCAGCATCATTGATGGCTGCATCAATAGATGCCAAGGCACCAATAAAGTCCTTTTCCTGGCATTGTTTCGCTGCCTGTTTGGTCAACGGCAATTGACCCCACAATAGAGAGTGTGAGCAAAACGCTATAAAGAAGAAAAGCAATCTTTTGGTCATCTTAATCTACTTTCCATTGTATAATCTTAACTCCTGGTGTGATCTTGCGATCTTCCAAGTTGGACACGCTCATTTCGTAACGAATGTTGCCGTCTATTGTCTTAAAATTGATCATAGCCCCAGAAGAAAGTGCGCCTTCCCAATTGGTCACTACGAGTGTATTCTTTTTACTGTCTTTTAAAGCTTTGGCTAATTCCGCTTTCTTCGATTTGTCGATGAAAAGAATCTGATAGTTACCGTTAGCCGCAGGTTCCGAGATTTGCTGAATTTCGATTACTTGTGAGCCAATCGGTTTGTTGCCGTATTTTTCTGATAAATGCTCGTAAACGGCAGGATTACCCACCACAGCGATCACAAATTTGCCCTTGCGAGATTCTGCAGGCCAATTGCAATTAGTTGCAAATTGATAGATGAAGTTGGCCTGCATCATGGCCCGTGTATCACTCTCTTCAATGCGCTGAGCGCTCACTTCGCGCGGGGCGAATAAGCAAAGCAGAGTCGAGAAAAGGATGATAAGCCGAAGGTTCATGAATGCACTAAAAGGGCGGTTGGTGCCCTCATACCAAACTTACATCTAAGAAGTTTCAACTTTCATGGGAAAATTTCATCTTACTCACGCTCTCTTGTTGAAAGCAAAAAAGACCCATCAAGGCCTGTGAAGGGCCTCCATGAGTCTTTCCTTTATGGTAAGTTAATGTTATTCAGCCTTAGCCGCCGGACCACCTTTCAGCGATTCGATCTCGCGGTCAAGCAAATAAAGAGATCCAGTGTCTGTTCCGATCAATTTGATTTTATCGAGAATGTTACGAGCCAAGGTCTCTTCTTCAATTTGCTCGGATACGTACCACTGCATAAAGTTGTGGGTAGTATAATCTTTTTCTTTCAAGCAAACGTCCACTACTTTATTGATCTCGTTAGTAACCAACTCTTCGTGCTCTAACAATAGTTTGAATACGTTCGGAATCGATTTAAAATCTTTACCCGGTGCTTTTAAGTCAGGAATAATGGCCTGACCACCGCGGTCATTCACAAATTTGATGAGCTTCAACATATGTGTGCGCTCTTCATCACTATGGCTATATAAAAAGGCTGCAGTGCCCGAAAGTCCTGCACGCTCAGCCCATGAGGCCATAGCCAAATAGGCCTGACTGCTTTCCGCTTCAACTTTGATTTGATCGTTGAGGGCTTTTTCTACGCGTTTGTTTAACATGTTGTATTCTTTTTCTTGTGTAAATGTACTCGTATTGTTTGGCCTTCGCTAGTTAATAGACGCAAACTTTTTCACCTTCATGACTGAATTAAATCAGACTTTTTTTTCTTCAAAGTCTTACAGTCAATAAGCTATTTTATGCTTGTTATGTGCAGAGGTCAAATCTGCGATGGCTTGCTGTATGCGGCCATACTTGAATTCGAACCCCGCTTTGATCAGCCTTTCTGGCAATACCCAGCGGCTTTTAAGCATCAACTCGGTTTCCGTTCCTAGCAATCGAGCTCCAATGTTCAGCATCCATTTGGGTGGAGTGATTAAAGGCAAAAAGTGTGGCATGGTTTCCATGAGGTAATGGAAAGGGTGAGGATGGGGAGAGGTGATGTTGATCGGACCTTCTGCTTCTTCATTGTCGGCGATAAAACGCAAGGCACGAACAAAATCTTCTTCGTGTATCCAACTCATGATTTGTGGACCAGCACCCGTTCCAAGTAAGGCAAGTTTTTTTAATAAGGGAAAAACACCTCCGTTTTTTCCGAAAACCAAGCTCGTTCTGAGCGCAACTTTGCGGCTATGAGGTGTGGGTATGTCGAAAAAGGTTTGCTCCCACGCTTTGCAAATGTTCATGCTGAAATCTTCCCCGATAATTCCTTTTTCTTCTGTATTGGCATAATCAAAGCTGCCCTCATAAATGGTCGCACTGCTGCTATTCATCCACACCTTAGGCGGATGTTCGGCCATGATTACCGCTGCACCCAAAGCTAATGTGCTGTCTATTCTTGAACGCAAAATCTCAGCTTTGTTTTCTTCGGTATAACGACAGTTTACATTCTTTCCTGTAAGGTTGATCAATAGGTCGCAGTGGTTGATCACATTCACCCATGGACCCGGATTTTTACCGTCCCATTCTACATAATGAACATGGCCTTTTTGAGGCAAGGCTTGACGCGTTAATATCGTTACGCGTTCAAATTCTTTCCCCCAATATTCGAGGATGCTAGTGCCTAAAAATCCCTTTCCACCAGCAATAACAAGGTGCTTAAGCTTTTTCATGGTGTTATTATTTTGGTTGAGTAATCAAATGGGTGAAGCGCACACAAATACCCGCCAAAGCAGCCATAAATAGGACCATCAGCACGATAAATGGAGCTTCATTTATTGGCTCGACTTGGTCCAAAAGGTAGAGGAACGCAAAAAAGAGCACATAGCCTATCCAGTAAATGTGGAACAAGGACTTTTCTTTTCTTTCGAATCGGGGGTAATAGGAAATGCTGTAGAGCATAAGTATGGTTTGGAAAATTCCGAAAAGGGGTAAGGTGTAAAAACCTATAAACACCACACATGCTAGCACTTGCAATATTGACCAGCTTAGATTGATTTGGTGAATGATCTTTTTCATTTTACTGTTGTGTTCAAAGTTTTAGAAAAAAATGAAAGTATTGGTCCTTTTAAAAGGCCATGGCGGCCTAGTAAAGTGAATGTTATTTTACAAGCTTCAGCAGCGTTCCTGTAAACCAATGCTGATCGGCTTTAATGAGTTTATCCAGTAAAACATCGGCCTTGCCAGAAAAGTTTTCGATGTTCTCAATGGTGCTGGTGAATGCTTTTAGAGCTTCTGGGTCAGCACCCGATTCATCTACTACCTTAACTTGTGAAAGTACCTTCAACATCGGTTCTAATTCGCGTTTGCGGCGTTGATTGGCAATCATAGTAGCCACTTTCCAAATGTCTTTTTCCGCTATGAAAAACTCTCTGCGCTCGCCTTTTACAGTTACGCGATCTACTATGCCCCAATCGATAAGTGAACGTACGTTGAGGTTTACATTGCCGCGACTAATGTCGAGCTCAGACATAATGTCTTCCGCACTCAATGGCTTTTCGCTGATGAGCAAGAGGGCATGCACTTGTGCCATCGTTTTGGGAATACCCCAATTACTGCCCAAGGATCCCCAGGCTTGCACAAATTTATCTTTTGCTTCGTCCAGTTTCATAGCTGTTGAATTCTGAACAAAGATAGATAAATTTTCGAACTTTCAAAATAAATTGAAAGAAATCAAAGGTTATGGTAATTTGTCATCGCATAGCGCGTATGGCCGGCCTCAATAGGCTTACCACGGTGAATCATATTGGTCTCAAATAAAAGCAAGGTCCCTTCTTGAGCGATCGCTTCTTTGATCAAGCTTTGGTCGCCGCCAATGATAGATAAAACCTCATCATGAGTGAATTGGTATTGCTCGGGGGTATTGCTTTTAAAGAGGTGATAAGATACATCTGCTGAATTCGGAATGTATTGAAAAGGCCCCGTATGGGTATCTACATCGGTTAAATAGATCATTCCTTTAAATCCGCGGCGATATACCATATCTCGGTGCCATCCGCCACCCGATCCTAAGTTGGCGTCTTTAAACTGCACGCGATTGGCCATCGTATGCTTCACTTTCAAATCGGCATTGAGGTAATTCGCACCTACGGCTATTAATTCAGGATCATTGTGAAAACGCGCCACTAAGGGGTCCATTTTCTCTGCTTTTACAATGCGGTAATCGCTGTGGTGAAGATCAAACCAAACATCATATCCATGAGCTGTAGGCCAACCAAATTTGGGAGGCTTCGCATCATTGTCATGTTCATGGTGCTGCACAAAATCTTCGATGCGTTGGTCGAGCAGGTTCCGCATATAGGCACATTCTTCTTTGGAAAAATAGCCGGGTATCGCTACTACACCATTATTTCGAAGTTCATGAAGCCAACCTTTTTGCTTTTCATTTAAGGAAGGCAAATGAGATGCTTTCGGCGCAGTATATCGGTTACGGTATAGCTGCAACGAGATTTTCAGGCTGTTCATGATACTCATAGCTCGCAGTTTTTATTTGTCTTAAAGGCGCTGCTGACCTTTTGGATTGGCCAACAAATAAAATTCATCCGAACGGTCTTCGGCTGTTAGATGATCTTTCCATTTCGCTTCTATACTGCGCAATTGAGGCAAGTACATCAGGTTATATTTGGAGGTGTCAAACAGATTCAAAAATGCATCAACGGACTGATGGCGATCGGCTAAATCTTTCGGATGAACCTCAATCAAAAAGGTGGTTTTCCCTGCTTGTAGCAGATTGCCTGCACCGCTGAGTACATTAATCTCTTCACCGTCTACATCCATCTGGAATATGCTTGGAGTAGGGTTTTTCTTCAAAAATTGATTGATGCTGATAAACTCACCCTCATCTTTATTGGCCACCAGCTTTTCAACGATGTGCCAAGTGCCTTCGTGCTTCATGTGGGCGCGGTTCATCTTCTGATATGAAGCAATAAACCAATTGCCTTCAAAGCCATAAAAGGTGATGCCTGGGTGAATTTTGTTCACCAACATTCCGAAGTAACCCAAGTGGGCCCCCACGTCAAATACTACATCGTCTTTTTTCAAATTGCGCTCAAACCACTTTACAATTTCTGGCTCGTGACCATAAGCTTTTGAAAAACGGCGAGCCCAAGTTTCACTTTTTGGTGGAATGTAGACTTCTCCTGAAAGGGTGGGAGTGAAATGTGCGTTTTCTACAAAGCGAAAGCCTGTTTTACGCATGATGATTTTATGCTGAACGGACTCAGGCAATAAAGAGAATATCAGGGCTTTTAATCCCATAAAAGTAGATTCGGTTAAGGGTAAATGAGAAGTTGATCTTCTTACACAAATGTAAGCGAGATCGCCTTAGTTAGCGATAAAAACGGGCATGATCTATTTCAGGATCGATCAATTTACCGGTTTTGATATGTTCGATTAACTCAAGTGCAGCATATGGAGCCGTCATTACACCCTTGGATCCTAACCCGTTGAATAGTCCTATTCGGGGTTCTTCTTTTAAAAAACCAACAACTGGACGTCGATCACGAATAGTAGGCCTATAACCGGCTTTGTGTTCAATCACCTCAATGGATGTTTTGATGGTTTCTTGTGCACTTTTTACCAAGAGATCTTTTACTTCTTCCGTGGGATCAGCCTCCGGCACATCAAACTCATACGTACTTCCTAGCCTATATTCGCGTTGGGATAGGGGAATTATAAAGTGATAGAAATTGAGAATTTTATCGAATTCGAATTCGGACATTTTCACGCGTAGTACTTGCCCTTTGTTCCGCGTGAGTGGTATATGTGAAAAGTACTGCCAGCCTTTCATAGCCGACCCATTGCACACGATGATGCGATTGGCTTCGTGCTCATGAACGCGCACGCCATTGTCCGTTAAAAGCAAGTCACTTTCGAGCACTGCTTGCTCGCTGAGGATTTCTTTTTCCTTGAATAATAGACGAGCAGCGTTTAAAAAAACGGGAAGGTTCATCCAACCAGCTTGCTTTACAATTCCGTAACCGAATGGATGTTCTACGGTATCTTCAATTTGATCGATCCGCTCAGAGGTAAGGTATGAATCTAGTTCGGGGCGTGCGTCCCAATCGTTAGCGCTTTTGATATCGGGAAAAAGACGGACAAGATCTACTTCGTTGATGAAAGAAACGCCAAGTTGCTGTTCAAACTTGCTAAAAGTGTCTTTCATCAAGGGAATAAAAAAATCCGCTTTCCACGTTTTTGATGTTCGCTTGAAAGAAACGGGATTCCACATTCCAGCGGCTACGACTGACGAAGATTTTTCTAATCCTTGATCAATAATACGCACGGTATATCCTTCTTCTAAAAGAAAGAGTGCGAGAGTAGTTCCCGCCAAGCCTTGACCTAAAATGATGAAATCGTTTTTCACTTAATCACACCAAGTTCTTTACCCACTTTTGTAAAGGCAGCTATGGCTTTTTCGATATGCGCTGATTCGTGCGCTGCTGAAAGTTGAACTCGAATGCGTGCTTGCCCTTTAGCCACCACAGGATAAAAGAATCCTATCACATAGATGCCTTCTTTGAGCAGTTTGTCAGCAAACTCTTGCGACAAACGGGCATCGTATAACATAACGGGCACAATAGCACTATCTCCATCTTTAATATCGAATCCAGCAGCTTTGATACCTGTTTTGAATTGTCGAATATTCGCCTCAAGCTTATCACGTAGTTCAGTGGTTCGTGACAACAAATCGAAAACGGCAATCGATGCGCCTACTATGGATGGAGCGAGTGAGTTGGAAAATAAATAGGGTCGTGAACGTTGGCGGAGCAGCTCGATAATTTCTTTGCGTCCTGTTGTAAATCCGCCCATAGCGCCGCCTAGCGCTTTTCCTAATGTTCCGGTAATAATGTCCACACGGCCCAATACATTTTTGAGTTCTACGGTGCCACGACCTGTTTTTCCAATAAAGCCGGTAGCATGACATTCATCCACCATTACCATGGCGTCGTATTGATCAGCGAGATCGCAGATTTTGTCAAGCTGAGCTACATAGCCGTCCATTGAAAATACTCCGTCCGTAACAATCAACTTGAAACGGGCTCCTGAAGCGGCTTTGAGTTGCTCTTCGAGATCTTCCATGTTGTTGTTTTTGTAGCGGTAACGTTGCGCTTTGCACAAGCGCACGCCGTCTATGATAGAGGCGTGGTTAAGCTCATCGCTGATGATCGCATCTTGCTCGCCCAATAGAGGTTCAAACACGCCACCGTTCGCATCGAAGGCAGCCGCGTAGAGTATAGTGTCTTCTGTATGTAAAAAGTCGGCAATTTTTTGCTCGAGCTCTTTATGAATGTCTTGTGTACCGCATATAAATCGAACAGAAGACATGCCGAAGCCATGAGAGTCAATAGCTTTTTTCGATGATTCTAATACCACCGGATGGCTAGAAAGACCAAGGTAGTTGTTTGCACAAAAATTGAGCACTTCACTGCCATCACTGATGCGGATAAGGGCATCTTGTGGTCCTGTAATAATGCGCTCTCTTTTGTATAAACCAGCTTCTTCAATTTGCTTTAATTCAGCTTGAAGATGTTCTTTCATTTTGCCGTACATGACTGTGTGGAATTTTTATGGCCACGAATGTAGTACGCAAAAGTGAGATAGCTGAAATTATCAGTTCATTTCATTTGGAAACAGCTGCAGGCAGGCCATACGCGCGGCTTTTTGTTCTGCGCTTTTTTTACTTCCGCCTTCGCCGGTACCGTATTCTTTGTCGTCGATTACAACGCTTACTTTGTAGTGACTGGCACCGCCTTCATTGCGGTGATAGAGTACTTTGAATTCCACTACACGTTTGTATTTCTGACCCCATTCATGAAGTTTACTCTTAGCGTCGATATCGTCATGCACCTTGGTGTCGAGGCCATGTTGTTTGAGCAAACGAAGAACAATGTCGCGTGTGGTGTTATACCCCTTATCAAGATAGATAGCGCCCACCAATGCTTCTAGAGCATTTCCCACAATGGAGTCATGCATTTCTTGTCTTCCTAAATTCAAGACAAGTAAAGTATCTACGCCTAGCGTAAAACCGATCATATTCAGGTTTTCGCGGCGCACTACCTTGCTTTTCATTTTGGTGAGTTCGCCCTCCGGAAGGAGTGGATACTTGGTGTAGAGATAGTGCGCAATAACGGAATCGAGTATGGCGTCGCCTAAAAACTCGAGTCGTTCATTGCTGTTTTTTAATCCAGGTTTGATTTTGGCTGCTGCACTGCTATGTCGCAATGCTTGCTCATATAGACCATACTGGTTAGTGGAAATACCAAAGGCGTTCCGAAGGAACGCCTTTAGTTCTTTATTGCCTTTTTCCTTTCTAAAAAGGAGAAACTTCCAATTCATCAGATCTTCCGGAAAATCGCCGAGGTGTTGTGTCCACCAAATCCGAATGTGTTACTCATTGCAGCATTTACCGTGCGCTGTTGAGCCTTGTTGAATGTAAAATTCAATTTTGGATCTAACTCAGGATCAGGTACGCTGAAATTGATGGTTGGAGGAACGATGTTGTTCTTCAAAGCCAAAATAGTAGCAATCGATTCGATGGCACCGGCCGCACCCAAAAGGTGTCCGGTCATTGATTTAGTGCTGGAAATATTGAGGTTGTATGCGTGCTCATTGAAGATCTTCTGAATCGCACGTGACTCTTGCACATCACCCAGTGGGGTAGAAGTACCATGCACGTTAATGTAGTCGATATCTTCAGGCTTCATACCGGCGTCTTCCAAGGCATATCTCATCACGTTTGTTGCACCAATTCCTTCCGGATGTGGAGCGGTGATGTGATAGGCATCAGCAGACATGCCGCCACCTACTATTTCACAATAGATTTTTGCGCCGCGGGCTTTAGCGTGCTCGTATTCTTCAAGAATCAAACAACCACCACCTTCTCCTAAAACGAATCCGTCGCGGGTTTGGTCAAATGGACGCGATGCTGTAGCGTAATTGTCGTTGTTTTCCGACAAAGCTTTACACGCATTGAATCCGCCAACTCCAGCTTCAGTAATAGCTGCTTCAGATCCGCCGCTTACAATCACATTTGCTTTACCCAATCGGATATAGTTAAATGCATCGATCAAAGCATTGGTGGACGAAGCACAGGCTGATACTGTAGTGTAGTTAGGACCACGAAACCCGTACTGAATAGAGATATGGCCAGAGGCAATATCTGCAATCATCTTAGGAATGAAGAAGGGATTGAAACGAGGCGTACCATCGCCTTTGGCGAATGTGAAACATTCTTCTTGGAATGTCAAAAGACCTCCGATTCCTGAACCCCAAATAACACCCACGCGATCTTTATCGAGAGTATCCGAAAGCAAACCAGAATCTTCTAGTGCTTCTTTTACTACGATAAGAGCATAGTGCGTATAAGGATCCATCTTACGCGCTTCTTTACGGTCAAAGTGGTCTTCCACATTGTACCCTTTCAACTCGCAAGCGAATCTAGTCTTAAATTTAGTGGCGTCAAATCTGGTAATCAGATTGGCTCCACTCACTCCATTGATCAATCCGTTCCAGTATTCTGAAACAGAATTGCCTAGTGGCGTGAGTGCCCCTAAACCGGTAACAACAACCCTTTTCAACTCCATTCAGGGTGAGTATTAGTGGTGCGATTACTTCGCGTTAGCTTCGATATAGTCAATAGCTTGGC
The DNA here is from genome assembly GCA_039798265.1 of Bacteroidota bacterium. Lineage (GTDB taxonomy): Bacteria > Bacteroidota > Bacteroidia > Flavobacteriales_D > Sanyastnellaceae > JBDKGH01. The sequence goes on from JBDKGH010000002.1 coordinate 19,462, forward strand.
CAACAGTCACGATTTTCTCGGCTTGATCATCCGGAATAGCGATGTTGAACTCTTTTTCGAACTCCATGATGAGTTCTACTGTATCCAAAGAGTCGGCGCCCAAGTCGTTGGTGAAGCTTGACTCACGGTTTACTTCTGCTTCGTCTACGCCAAGCTTATCAACGATGATGGCGGTTACTTTCTTTGCAATCTCAGACATTGTATGAGTAATTTAAAAGGTTAAAATGCGGCCTCAAAAGTAAATGAATTTAGCAACGCTCAAACAAATTTTTAGAAAGGTGTTAAAAAGCGACCGTTGATCGTGGTCTTTTGTGTTTGAAATACAGTGATTTAATGGTTTTTTACACCGCCTCTTTTTTGAGGGTTTTTTACCTTTTTACTACCCAATTCTTACATTTGATCTGAAAATGTCCGTTCCCTAGTGGTCTTTTCTCTAATTTTTCGATCATGAAGGAAGTCCTAAACGATAATGAACTGGTCCGCTACAGCCGACAGCTGGTACTAAAAGAGTGGGGTGAAAAAGGACAACTCAAACTAAAAGCCTGCGCTGTCCTTATAATAGGTTGTGGTGGGCTAGGCAGTGCTGTTATTCCTATTCTCGCCGCAGCTGGTGTTGGCAAAATTGGTTTGGTCGATTTTGATCAGGTCAATCTTTCCAATTTACCCCGACAGCTGATTTATGATCAGAGTCAAATAGGAGCTCTAAAAGTAATCGCAGCCGAGCAGCGCATCAAAGCAATCAATTCAGAAGTAAAGGTCGAAACCTTTCCCTTCCGTTTCGATGCTCATTCGACCCCAGAGGTTTGGAAGGAATACAATATTGTAGTGGATGCAACGGATAATTTTCAAACCCGCTATGAAATCGACGCTTGGTGTTTTCTAAATAAGAAACCAATGGTCTATGGATCTGTGGACGGTTGGATTGGTCAAGTTTCGGTCTTCCATTTCCCAGAGCAAACAGAAGAAGGGGCTTTTTCTTACCAAGGTCTGTATCCCGAAAGACCACGCCAGGAAGCCATTGGTAACTGCGAAACAAACGGTGTAGTGAATTCAGCACCAGCTATTATAGGGGCAATTCAAGCCAATGAAGTGCTTAAGTTGGCTCTCCAAGTATCGGATATTCTTTTTGGGAAAGTTTTGGTTTTCGATGCATTGGAATTGACCTTTTCTTTTTTTACTTTGAATCGTTGTCCTTTTGTTATTCCTGTTTTCGAATTTCCTATGCACACCATTTCAGCCGAAGAATTAAACGATTTATTCTCGCGTGATTCAGAATTCATACTACTCGATGTAAGAGAAGAGTATGAACACGAGGATCTTAACGTGGGAGGCGAGCTCATTCCAATGAACGAAATACCCAAGGAATACGTTCGTATTTCCAAGGATGTTCATACAGTAGTCCTTTGTAAAAGTGGTGTGAGATCTGCTCACGTGATCGAATATTTGAAACGTGAACATGGATTTTCTAACTTGGCCAACTTGCACGGCGGTATCCTGGATTTCGTTAAGAAATTTCCAGAACATGCTCGCATAAAGCGTGCGGACAACTAAGTATGCCTAGTTATATAGAGTCTACCCTCTCTTTTTTTAATCGTCTGCGCCGTGCTTCAACGGTACAAAAAAGTCAACAAAGCGAGCTCGAATTGGCTGCGTGTCATTTGCTGCTCAATATGACTTTTCGCTTGCCAGAAAATGCCAAGTATGATCGATTGGTGGGGTTTAGAGTGCTGTGGCGAATGCTCAGAAGGCCCGCGCAAAATTGGATTCAACCCCTCTCTGGTAATGAAAACATAGCAATTGTGGGGGCCACTCATCGCAATCGCGAGTTGATTGTTGAATATATCGAACGCTCTTCAGGTAAAAAAGCCTCAGCCTATTTAGCAAAAGATTTTTCCGTTTTTCCAAAAAGCACTTCCCGTGCAGATCGGATGAAATGGTTCTTCTTTGCTCTGCATGTCTCATTGGATTGTTTTTTCTCAGATAAAAGAGCCAATAAGGCACTGATGATTTTTTCTGCAGTCGAAATCGCTTCTATTCTCGAGTATGTGGTAGAAAATAGGATTCAATATGTGTATGATTTTATCCCGTATGAGGTAGATGGAAATGCGCTCTCTTTATTGCTGAAGGAAAGGGGAGTGGGCATTACCAAAATTCCTTCTTCCGGCCCCCTCACTACTCACAATCGATGGATGGTAGGTGAGGAAATCATTCTTTCTTCTGCTTATCAATTGGAAGAGTTAAGGCTTATTGATGATACGATTCGTTGTGCCAAACGCACGGTATGGCCGCCTGAAAAGGCATTCACCTATCTTCATATTTACCAAAATCGTCCAGTGCCACCGAAAAAAACAATCGGCTACTTTAGTCATGCCGAATGGATTCGCAGGGAGGAAGGTCATGGCCACAATGGTATAGATGTAGAAGGTACTGAATCAGAAATGTGGCGCGATCTGATTCGCTTCATCAGCGAACGAGATGGGTACAAACTCATCGTTTTTCCTCATCCACACGAACGTAAGCCTGAGCTAAAAGAACGGATGGAAAAATACTACCAGAATTTGTTTGGAGCTATTCCCTTCGAAATCATTGGTGCTGAGTTTAAAACGCCTCATGCCTTTCATCTGGTAGATGTAGCGGTTGTGTCCTATTCGACCATCATCTATGAGCGACTTTTTTGTGGGTATAAGTTGTTGATCGCAACCAATAAAATAGATGAGTTTCCTCTAAAGGGAAGTCCGCTGCATCATATTTGTTTTAAGAATTACGAGGACATGGCAGCTAAAATTGTGGCTGCCGAAAATCAATCGGACAACGAGTTCTATGAGTCTAATGGACTAGTGGGCTACCGCTATTTTGACCGTCCTGAATTGGAGGCTATGTACAAATAGGCATTGCCTATCTTTGCTCCACTAAACCAAGGCTATTGCATGATTCACGAAAAAGTAACGGTTGTTATTCCTTGCTATAATGTAAGCCATTGCATCATTGAGGCTGTGCATCAGTTGCTCAATGGACCTGCGTTAGTTCCGGTTGTTTTGATCGATAATGGTTCCACTGACAACACATACGAAGTTCTTCTTCAATTGAAGGAGAATTTTTCACACCTCGTCATTGATCAAGAATCGAAAAAAGGCGCTTGTGCCGCACGCAATAGAGGATTAACGCATGTGCAAACCGAATTTGTAAAATTCTTAGATGCGGATGATTTAATCACTCAAGAGATACTGCAATCTCAATGGAATGAGGCTTCTCTTGCGCAATGTGATATTCTTTTTGCACCGTATGAAAAAAGAAAAGTAAACGGCGATAGCAGCATTATCTCTCCGAATCACGAGGTGTGGAAGGGGTTGTTTACCACACGTCTCGGATTAACTTCTGCTCTTCTATTCAAAACAAAAGCCGTTATTCAGGCCGGGGGATGGAACGAAGAAATACAGAGCAGCCAAGAGTATGATTTGATTTTTCGATTGCTTCAAAGAAAGTCGAGTTTTTCTTTTTCAACTGTGGTGGGCGCCGTGGTGAGAGAACGTGCCAGTGGGCAGATTTCTACCTCTAATCCTATTCCGCGGTGGACCAATTATCTCGCCTTGAGAAGACGTATTTTGTCATTTTTGGAAGAGAGTGAAACGGTATATTTTTTAAATGAAAAACACTTTTTTCTGCAGGCCTATTTTGATGTGTTGCACATTGTTTTTCCTTATTTGCCTGATGAAAGTAACAGGGAATATAACCGAGTAATTAAAGGTAGATTTACTCCAGAACCGAGCGCTGCATGCAGCAGCCTATTCGTAAAATTGGTTCGGGTGTTTGGTTTTAAAAATGCCGAAAAAATCAAAAGCTTGTTGAGTAAATGAAGATTCTCTACATCAGTACCCATCGCCAATTGAACCTTGCCTCGCCAAGCGGTCCGGGGACTCATATGCGCGAGGTCATTGCCGGTTTCGAAGCTCGGGGTCATGAAGTAGTGAAATGGATAGCTGGGGGTGAAAAACTAGAGTCGAATAATCTTCAGATTGTGTTTAAACAGCGGGGCTATAAGAAGTGGATTCCCGCTTTTGTTTGGCACACCTTAAAGGATATAGAGTTGTGGTCGTGGAATAGAAAAGCACAACGTCAGGTAGATGCGCTAATCGCTGCAGAAAAACCCGATGTCGTTTATGAAAGAGGATATTACATGATGACCGCAGTGGGCCGTGCGTGCGAAAAGTATGGTGTAAAACACATCATTGAATTGAATGCTCCGTATCCGCAGGAAAAAAGAGAAATGGAAGGGAGAAGTTTAGTTTCTTTTTTAGCGGAAAAAGCCGAAAAAACACAAGTAAAAGGAGCTCATGCTGTAGTTGTTGTCTCTTCTGAATTGAAAAAATATTTCTCTCGAAAGGCAGCTATTTCTCCCGAAAAAATAGTGGTTACGCCCAACGCCGTTAACTTGAATACAGTAAATGAAAATGCCACAGAAATCAGGCTTTCATTAGGGCTGAACAAGGAAGACTGCGTAGTCGGTTTTGTAGGGTCTATTTTCCCTTATCATGGAGTAGATTTACTAATCGAAGCCATGAAGGAACTCATGCAATCGAATGATCATTCGGTTCAGCTGAAGGCTCTTGTAGTGGGTGATGGTGAAATATTGCCTGAACTGAAAAGGAAGGTAGAGAATTGGGGGCTAACAAGTCGATTTGTTTTTACTGGAAATGTGCCGCATGCCCAAGTGTACGGCTATATTTCAGCAATGGATATTACAGTTATGCCAAAATCAAATTGGTATGGCTCTCCAGTGAAAATTTTTGAATACGGCATTATGGGTAAGCTAGTTATTGCCCCCGATAATGGTCCGGTGAAAGATGCGATGGTAGATGGAGTGGATGGCTTATTAGTCAATGAAACCACTGAACATCTCGTGCATCAACTTAAAAAGGCCATTGATCATCCAAAAGAGATGGAGCAGATGGCGCAGCATTTTCAAACTAAAATTCGAAATCAGTTTACCTGGCAACATGTGGCCGATCGAATAATCGAAGCGATGAAATGAAGTTACTACTGATAACTGACGGGATAAGCCCGTTTGTGATTGGCGGCATGCAAAAGCATTCAGCCAATATTGCTCGCTTTATGGTCGAAAAAGGCCATGAAGTAACTGTGGTGCACTGTGTGCCATATGGAACAAGCTTACCAACGGAAGAAGAAGTGAAGACAGCCCTTTCGTTGCCACCCTTTGCCTCGATTACGTCCATTGCGCTTCATTTT
>JBDKGH010000003.1:0-17194 GCA_039798265.1 Bacteroidota bacterium
GCCCAAACTTAAAATAACTTGGCTTTTCTCCTTCTTGTTCATTAACGCCAACCACGCACTGCTCATCGCAGCCTGGAACTAGGCAACCACAACCATCTACTTTGAGTAGCCAACCTTGTTGAGTGAAATCGCTACCCGCCAAGCATGGCCATTCGAGGCAATTGGCTCGTGCTTCACCCGCCATAATATATCCACCGTCTGGCGTGGCCTTTAGGTCATTGGCGGTATTATTAAGATAAAAATACCCGCTATCAAAGCCGATGTATTCGTAAAAGCGCTGCCACAAAAAATTGCCTTCACTATCCACTTTCCACAGCCAAATTTTTTCACTGGTGTTATTTGCAGCAGGATCATTCGGTGCATTAGGATTGATTTGCTCATCGTATTTAACCGAACAAGAAACATAACCTCCATCGGGAGATTTGACTAGATGGTCACTTTGTTGCTGAGGTGCGTTATCGCCAATGGGGGAAGCAATCCAAACATATTCACCAGTAAAATCTACTTTAAAAGTAAAAGGTAAAATACTGTTAACATTACCTGCTGGAGCAGTAACACAGTATCCACTTTCATCTAATACCATATCAGATGCCCCACCGATTATAAAATCACTTGCATTATGTTCTATTTCATAATCGACAACTCCTGTATTGTCATTTAAGCTCATTAATTTATTAAAATGTCCTTGTTCTCCACTAGCTTGCGAAACAAACCATAATTGATTATTAAAATAATTGATCACATTACATGAGTTATACCACATTTCCAAATCATCCACATACGTCCACAACTCCTCACCTTGAGCGGTGAGTTTTTTTATCATAAAATTGTTTTGACTGGAAGAATGGAAGATTTGGGAAACGAAGTAAATATATTGACCATCGGGACTGCAAATGATTGTTGTTGGTAGATTCAAATTCGTTTGGCTATTACTGCTCACGTAATAGGGTGAACTGAATCTTCTTGTTTGAATAGTATCGCCTTCATTAGTTAACCAAACTACCGTGCTGTAGATTGTATCATTCCCATTTTCTATGTCCATAACAACTGTTACAACCATAGTATCATTCAATCTGGCGTTATTATCCCGAGAAGGATTGTAAGTTTTATTTGGGAAAAAAAGCTGTTTTGTTTCAATTACATCTCCATCAAAGTTAAAATTACGAATAATGGTGTTGAAATGATATCCTCCATTTGTATCTATTCTAGCTCCAATAGTTTGATATCCGAAGGGCTGGTTCAGCACACTTAAATAGACTGACAATAGATCGTCATTAGCCCTTTTGCTAAATGTTTGTGCGTGCACATTATTAAACAGAAAAGCAATGCTCATCATGAGCATTGCTTTTATCCACGCATTTGCTTTAGTGTACCACATCGAATTTTCCATTTATTTCGATCGGTAAATGTGGTATTAGTATTCTAAAAGCATATGTTCCAGAAACCCATTTATTGGTGTTCAATAAGATCACGTGTTGGGATGGCTTTACTTGCTGCGAGAGTACTTCTCTTCCCATCACATCAGTTACAACTAATTTACACATTTCCGAAGTAGGTAGATCTTCTTTTAAACGAATAGTGACAATAAAATCCGCTGGGTTAGGAAATACCTCGATGAATTGTTCACTTATGTCGGTTGACGTTGTTTGTTGTCGTTTTATCATAACATCTTCGTCGTATGTGCCTTGTGAGGCAAACATAAAGATATGAAATTATAAAAGGATAAAAGGATAGAATGATAAAATGATAAAATGATAAAAGGATAGAAGGAAAAAAGGAAAAAAGGATAAAAGGATAAAATGGTAAAATGATATAAGGATGAAATCCATCAATCTTAAGGGAATCATTTTCAAAGACACTATCCTATGTTTCTGGGATGACAATCCCAGCTTTGTCAACCCCGACCCCAAGTCGGGGATCGCAGATGTGGCGTGAGAAAGGATAAAATGGTAAAATGGTAAAATGGTAAAATGATATAAGGATGAAATCCATCAATCTTACGGGAATCATTTTCAAAGACACCATTCTATGTTTCTGGGATTGAAAATCCCAGCTTTGTCAGCCCCGACCTCAAGTCGGGGAACACGGATTCGGCAATCGAAAAGCAAGTTAAAGCTTCGGGAATCAAGGAAACAGCCTGAAAAATGGTAAAATGGTAAAAGGATAAAATCATAAAATGATTCCCCCAAAGGCGTCGCCTTTCCACCTAAAAAAATTACAGATTCATTTTGCGCCTTCCATTTTCCGAATCATACTCGCCTATTTTTGCGGCCATCGTTATTGATTTTTTCGAACCTATCGAACGACCTTTTCTTCCAAGTTCATAGCCCCAAATTATTTTAGTCTTGAATGAAGTAAAGCTCTGTTGCTTTTCATAGTTTTTAATTTTGATTGAGCAACATTTTGAAACTACATTGAAACCTATTTACAAGTCGCAGGGTAGTAAACCGTTCATCCGAAATAAATAAAAAAAGCCGATAATTAAATTATCGGCTTTTTCATTTTTAAGCATTTCTGATTTCCTTTTGGTACAGTTGCCAGAAGAAAATAGGTAAAAAGAAAAAGGTAACAATACCAATTCCTACCACAAATAAGATTCCTCCAAAGGGCCAATGCATTACTTTGAATGCAGCGCCAGTGGCCACAATAAGCCCGCCTAGTGAGCCTGCAAATACACGCATTAGTTGCCATTTATTCGGAGATACATTTCCATTGAATAGATTGACCTGAACAATGAGCATACATGCCATAAGTGCTAAGTCGCCAGTAAGCAATATTTTATTGGCAAAAGGCCATGACATCATTTTGAACATCATGCCGATGAGGATGCAAAACGCGGCTAAGAAGCCGGTGAGATACAATAACTTTTTCATGATTTTCGAAATTTTAGATTGTAAAACAAAGTTGACTTCCTCCTCCACTTCGCGGATTCCGTTGGGTGACAGTTGACGCAGCGCCTGATCAAACGCTTGGTCAAACGGCACACCTTCGGTGAGAAGCTCCTCGATGCTGCAGCAACAATGGTCGATCAGTTCCATTTGTAAATCTGCCTTTACGATGGAAACCTTCACGTACAAGGCTACCCTTTCGTATTGTTCATCGGTAAGCTCAACCATTCCATGAAGGATTTTGATTCAGTATCAAGCCTTGAATAGTGTCTAGGAAGGACAGCAATTCGTTGACTTGCACTGAAGTTTGTTCTACGCCTTTGGCCGTAAGGCGATAGTAGATGCGCATTCGTTTACCCACCATTACTTCTTCCGTTTCTACTAGCCCGTCGGCCAATAGTCGGTGTAAGGCCGGATAAAGAGAGCCTTCTTTTAATAGCACCTTTCCCTCTGAGCGTTCCTTTACCGCTCGAGTGATATCATAACCATACATACGCCCTTGTTCTTTTAACAAGGTAAGAATGATGGTGCTGAGGGTGCCTTTGATCAGATCTTTTGCTAACATGAGACAAACATACGTAGATTATCTATGTATAGATAACCTATGTATAAATAAAATATTGCTCGCAATCAACAAAAAGGTGATTAAAAGGAATCAAACAATGAAAATCAAAGGATTAGATATAAAAAAAGCCCAACCATAAAGGTTGGGCTAAAAAAAAAAAATTCCTTCAAGCCTCGGCTAAGCCGCGACAAGAGCGGAGAATATTATTTCTTATCAAATTTCGCGTAGCGAGTTTTGAACTTGTCGATACGACCTGCGGTATCCACCAATTGCATTTTACCAGTGTAAAATGGGTGAGACTGAGAAGTGATCTCCAATTTCACCACAGGATATTCGTTACCGTCTTCCCAGGTCACAGTTTCTTTTGCATTAGCAGTTGATTTGCCCAAGAACATGTGGTCGTTCGACATATCTTTAAATACTACTAAGCGGTAGTTTTCTGGGTGTATTCCTTGTTTCATTGTACTTTTCTTTTTCTAAACGGGCGGCAAATATACGAAAGGAAGATTAAATTCCAAGTATTCGTTGCAAATTTAGTGGAAATGTGCATTTTTGTCAACCGTGACGCGAATCCTACGCATAATCAACCGCTTTAACCTTGGTGGCCCCACTTATAATGCGGCTTATTTATCGCGTTACCTTCCTGATTCGTTCGAAACCCGGTTATTGGGCGGCAGCCCTCAAGCTTCTGAAGAACACAGTGGCTTTATACTCGATCGCATAGGCATGCCCTATATCGAAATCCCTGAAATGTCGAGATCGGTAAATCCATTAAACGACTGGAAAGCCTTTCAAACGATTGTTCGATATATAAAAGAGTACCAACCTCACCTGGTGCACACGCATGCTGCTAAAGCAGGGCTATTAGGTCGGCTCGCAGCCATTCACTGCGGAGTACCACACATTGTACACACCTTTCATGGCCATGTGTTCGAAGGCTACTTTTCTCCTCTGGTGGCCAATGGCGTAAAAATAACCGAACGTCAATTAGCCAAACGTTCTTCTGCCATCATTACCATCAGTGAAGCTCAGCGTTACGATATAGTTGAGCGGTTTAAAATAGTAGCGCCTGAAAAAGCCCACATCATTCCGTTGGGACTCGATCTTGAACCTTTTACTTTAGAAAAAGAACAAAAGCGCAGCTCCTTTCGTTCCCGATATCAATTAGCAGAAAACGAATTTGTTTTTGCCATTGTGGGAAGATTAACCGCTATCAAAAATCACCGATTGTTACTTCAAGCATTTTTTGCGTTACCTCCCGATTTACCTCGCACCTTATTGATCGTGGGTGACGGAGAAGAACGAAAAGCGCTGGAAGAAATCGTTCAATCACACTCCCTCCCTCCTCACATCAACATCCTATTCACCTCATGGATAAAAAACATGAGTGAAGTTATGCCCGCGTTTGATTGCGTGGTGCTGTCTTCTGACAATGAAGGTACACCCGTGAGTTTAATAGAAGCGCAAGCGGCAGGAGTTCCTGTTATTTCTACCGATGTTGGCGGAGTTCGGAATTGCATGATCGAAAACAAAAGCGGGATAATCGTTCCTCGAAACAATATCGAAGCACTTAGCCAAGCCTTACACCGAATGATGCTTCGGTCAACAGAATACAAAGACCAAGGAATAAGCTTTGCGTTGAGTACTTTCGGATATCAACGATTAGTAAAAGAGATGAGCGCACTCTACACCCAATTGTTACAAACGCCGAAAAGCCGCTAATTTCAAGGCATTTACCATTATCGTCAATTCACAATTTCCTGTTCGCAACTACATGCGACTCATACTTTCCTGCATGTAATTCATTCCCATTTTTGGATCATCACCTAGACTACCAAACGAGATGATCAAATACGCGGCTTTAGCCATCAATTTTATAAGTATCTTTTTCCTTCAGCTATTTTCTGGTGCTGACATCATGGTCGAAAATTCTATGCCCAACGTATTATATAAGGGCGAGAAAAAACAAGTAGAAATCACCATTGATAAGGCGGACATTCAAGGATTCGCCAAATTAGAAATCGTATTGCCAACAGGTCTTATCGCCTCGGCAGGCGAAACCAACGGTGCCTCGTTCACCTTCACTCAGCAAAAGGCTCGTTTCGTATGGATGTCACTACCCGCGCAATCTAATTTTAAAGTAACCTACTTCATTGAATCCATGGACGGCGTAAGCGGCAAAATGGATGTGAAAGGCGCCTTCTCTTATATAGCGGATAACAAACGAGTAGATTATGGTATTCCAGTGAAAAGCATCAGCGTGCTCAACGAAGACGCTCCAAAAGCAACTACTGATGTAGCAACGGCCACAACCCCAGTAGATACCGCCGTTGATCCCGTTGCCGAAAACAAAAAACCAACCCCGTCCTCTCCAACCCAATCTCAATCTCAATCTCCAACTCAAACCCAATCTCAATCTCAATCTGAATCTCCAACCCAATCTCCATCCACAACCGTTGCCGTTGAGCACAACACGGAGACGATGATTTTGGACGCATCCCGCACAATTACGCCTATTTCTGACAAAGACTTTAGAGTAGATATTCGTGTAGAAAGTAAAGGATTAACTGGATTTGCGAAAGTGGTTGAAAACGTGCCTGCTGAATACTCCATTTTTAAAATTCAAGATGCAGGAGCGACCGTTACACAAGATAAAGGCATAATTAAATTCGTTTGGTTCGAAATTCCCAATGCGGATTTTATTGATATTACCTATAAAATTTCTTCCCCTAATGTAGCTTCAGGTATTCCAAATATAACGGGAGAATTGAGTTACGTTGAACACAACAATCCGAAGAAAAAGCCCATCTTAACCATTGGTGGTGGTGCCACTGCTACTGAAGTAATAGCGGAAAATAAATCAACAGAACCTACGAATACTGGAAACACCACTACTCCAAAAGAAACCAGCACAAGTGCTAATAACGCCAATAATAATGGAACTAACGCCACCGAAACCAAGGTGACGAAAGAAGAAAAAACAGCAAATACGACTGCTGCTCCAAAAGAAGCGACAGCACAAAACACGTCAAAAGAATCTACCAAGGCTCCTAAAACAACTGCTAATGAAGTAACTAAAGTGCCTTCAGCAGAAAAAGGAATCACTTATAAAGTGCAGATAATGGCTGCACATCGCGTTGTTAATAAAACCTATTTTAATTCGTATTATAACTTTTCAGAAGGTTTTAATATTGAAAACCACGAAGGATGGGTAAAATATACCACCGGACAATTCGCCGAATACAAAAATGCACGTGATGAACGTGAGCGAATCAAAGGTGATTACGCCAATCTTCCTGGTCCATTCGTTACTGCATATAACGATGGAGCAAGGATTACAGTTCAAGAAGCATTGTTGATCACAAAACAACAATGGTATCAATAGACTCAAAACTTTGCTACCGGTGGTACAACGGTACACACAGTAGTAATTTGGTTAATTTATAGAATTTGTTTAGGTAATTTAGTCTGAAAAACCCCTGGTAACGACCAGGGGTTTTTCGTTTTATATTCGTGCCATGTCGTGGGCTACACATATTCGCGGTTTCATCACCTTTCTTCGATTAGAGAAATCGCTTTCTCCTAACTCCATAGAAGCCTACGAACGCGATGTACAGAAGCTTCGATCATTTGCTGAAGCTTTATCCATCTCTCCCCAACAAATTAACCCACAACACATCCGCGATTTTTTAAAACAAATCACCGACATTGGGTTAAGCGCTACTACACAAGCCCGCATTATCAGTGGACTAAAAGCTTTTTTTCAATATTTATTCATCGAAAAAGAGATCCATGTAGATCCTTTAGAGTTCATCGAAACTCCACGCATAGGTCGAAAACTACCCGATGTATTGAGCATCGAAGAAATGGATCAACTGCTGGCCGCAATTGATCTGAGCTCCTCTGCTGGACATCGCAATAGAGCCATGTTAGAAACACTCTACAGCTGTGGTCTGCGCGTGTCCGAATTGGTTGATGTGCGCCTATCATCGCTCTTCATGGATGACGGTTTTTTGCGTGTCATCGGTAAAGGAAATAAAGAACGTGTGGTGCCTATCGGAAACACGGCTATCCAATGGATCAAGCATTATCTCGAGGTTACTCGCCACCATCAGCCCATCCAAAAAGGCCATGAAGATTTTTTGTTTCTCAATCAACGAGGCAGCAAACCTTCTCGGGTGATGGTTTTCCAAATGATTAAAGAGTTGATGGAAAAATGTGGGATAAAAAAACAGGTAAGTCCGCACACCTTTCGTCATTCCTTTGCTACACATTTGGTAGAAGCCGGTGCTGATCTACGAGCGGTGCAGGAAATGCTAGGCCATGCCTCCATCACCACAACTGAAATCTACACGCACCTCGACAGGCACCGACTCAAAGAAGAAATACTCAGTTTCCATCCGCGATATAAAAAGTAAACGGTACGTGGACTTATCTTTGGAACCTTGACGGCGATAATCGGGGAAAAACCAGACAAACGCCCTGCGAGTGTACACCCATGAAAACAATTCCTCAAAAAGTAAACGCCGTAAAGCGCGTTTATGCCTCCTTGGATAAAGAGATTGCCGCTTTTCAGAAGAAGAGTGGCTTGAACTGCCTCAGCGGGTGTGGCGAGTGCTGTAAAAAACCCGACATTGAAGCCACGCCGATTGAGTTCTTACCACTGGCTTTACAATTTTTCGATGAAGGGCGCGCGGAGGAAGCGTACGACGCTATCCAAGCTAGCGATAGTTCTTTGTGTTACGTTTTTCGACCTCACGTCACTTCTTTCGGCGGAATGTGCAACGAATATCCCAATCGCGGATTAATCTGTCGACTTTTTGGCTTCACAGCCCGAAAAGACAAGGAAGGCAATCCTGAGCTCGTGACCTGTAAATTGATTAAAGAGCAACAGGCTGATCAATATCATACCACTTTGGAAGCCATCAAGAATGGCGAAAAAGTTCCTGTCATGAGCAACTACTATTCGCGTATGATAGCCGTAGATCCTGCGTTAGCGCAGTTTTATCCCATCAATCAAGCAATGGCCAAAGCGCTCGAAATAGTGATGGCCTATTACGCTTACCGTAAAAGACGAGCCCCCAAGTCAACAAAATAGACTTTTGGTGGTTTAAGCTAGTATGAAGATTTACGCGCTAGAACGGAAAGTCATACTCGGTGGTGATTTAGAGGAAGTTTGGGACTTCTTTTCAACCCCGCTCAATTTGAACGAGATTACCCCTGCTGATATGAGTTTTGAAATCCTCTCCGATTTGGAAGGAAAAAAAATGTATCAGGGAATGATCATTCATTACAAGGTGCGTCCATTTATGAATATCCCCTTGCATTGGACCACGGAAATAACACACTGTAAAGAAGGAGAATATTTCACCGATGAGCAACGCTTCGGTCCCTATGCTTTTTGGCATCACCAGCACCACTTTAAGCAAGTAGAAAATGGTGTAGAAATGACCGATATCGTTAACTACGCAATTGGCTTTGGGCCTATTGGGCGTATCGCAAATGCTATTTACGTAGAAAAGCGCCTTCACCAAATCTTCGATTTTAGAAACGAAGTGGTAAAGACGCTTTTCCCTGTAAGAAATCGTTAAGCTCAGAATCTTCCCAGCAAACCGAACGAGAATTCTGTTCCGCGTAGTTTCATATCCCACTTGATATCAGCGGTATCTACTTTCTCCCCATTGAAGTACAAATCTTTTTGTGTGAGGTTGTAGTTAGCTCTTCCTAAGTTGAGGTAAAATCCTACGTGCTCTCCAAAGGTGTGCTGATAACCAATGGACAATCCCGCCGACCCAAAGGACCAATTGCCTTCTGAACTCGCTATATCATCAATGTTTTTGATGTTCAAAATTCCAAAGCCGATTTGAAAGCGAGCATAGAGATCATTGCGCTCCTTTTTCATGAAATGAAATGTAGCGTGCATGTCAAAGGCTCCTACTTTATTGTTGGATTGGTCGTCGTCTTCAAAATAGCGTCCAGCGCGGTAAGTAATGCCTGCTGAAATACGGTTAGTGATGCAGTACTCGAGTGATATCGGATAATAAAATGCACCTGTGGTATCTGTTCCTGTTGAGTCAGCGCCAAAGGCATAAAGGGTGATGTCGTTTTTGTAAAAACCCAATTTTAATCCAGCGGTGGCAATGAATTTTCCTTTTTCAGAAAAAACCTGCGCTGAAGCTGTTTGTGAAATCAGTAAGCCCAAGAAGGCGAATAAGAAAATCAACTTTTTCATAATAGGGGATCGTTTAGTGTTTAATCATGGAATTTTTTCACTCCCGCCTCTATGGATATGTCCAAAGCGTTCTCCGATGGAGGAATAGGACAGGAATACTTAGAGTTGTAGGCGCAGTAAGGATTATAAGCTCGATTAAAATCAATATACCCCAGTTTCAACTCCGCTATTCTCAAATCGAGGTATCGTCCACCGCCATAGCATTCATTTCCACTCGTATCATCGGTGAAGGGAATGAATAAGTAATCTTCGTATTCGGGCTTTTTTATCAGTTCAAGGTTTTGATAAACCGTTAGTGTTCTTATTTCTCCATCAATTTCGAATGTTACTGTAGCATAGGGGCGATAAAGCGGCAATCGGTCCGTTGAGGTTTTCATTTGAAAGGTCTTTCCCCGTTTGATTCTTTTGACCTTCACTTTAACCCTATATTTTTCTTGGATAGGAAAATAGTCCAAGCCCTTGAAATGGGCTAAATCCTCCTCTTTTAAAATGGAACGCTCGGCGTCAGCAAACTCGGCATCGCGCTCATCACGCTCCTTTTGAACAGCTGATTGCCAGTCATCTTGCGTAAAAGAGGATAAACAGGCTAACAACAGTGTTAGTAAGAAAATAGTCTTTGTCTTCATTTGACGACCAATATAAATAACCTTGGCACAGCTTTTTCGTACACGGGAAAAAACTGAAAAAAATATGCGTTCCTTTTACTTCACTCTATTGCTTTCACTTTTCATTTTTGCTCAATCTAATCTTCATGCACAAGATTTAAAAGCTTCAGACTATGCCGCCCTTTTTGCAAAAAACAAAATCACCGAACGGACATGGCATGAAGTAAAATTTGTAGGAAGTGCCGTGAAAGATAGTCTCATAAAGGGAAACGAAAAATTTGATGCCAACGGCCGTCTCATCGAAAGCACCGAATATTTTGCTGGCGGAAAAGTGCTCGCGGTACAAAAGTTTACTTACGATGCGAAGGGAAAAATGACTGGCTGCACCATTGAACACGCCTTCAACGAAATGAAACCCGTGGAAGTAAAACTCACTTACGACGCTAAAGGAAGGGTAATTGAACGCGTATTGACAGAAGAACTCCGAAATTACTGGACCAAAGAAACAACCACTTACAACAGCGCGGGCATCATTGTTAAAACACAACAATGGTTTAATCAAAACGGTACCTTACAACCGCTGAATAACAAAGAATATCCGGCTAATATCAGCGCAGCCAATAACAGCTTGACGTATTTGCACGATCAGCGCTCATTGCCTGTAGCTCATCAATTTTACAATGCAAATGGAAAACTAGAGCGTGCTTGGCGTTATAAGTACAGCGTGCGCAAATAGGTTTATTCAACATGCACCACTTTCCATCCACCGGTTTGTGGACTGAGCACCATGCTCAAATCATAATCTTTGTATGCTTTCGTGCCTTTCACAATCACTAGCACTTGTGCTTGTCCGCTAGTGCCTTGAAAATCGGAACTGATCTGAATAGCTCCGCGGCAACGATAAACAATGGACTGCACCTCACCTACTTCGTAGGCTACGGCCATGTCTTGTTTCAAATCGGCAATAGCTACCTCATACGCCTGGGTAAAAGGCAATGCGATGGCAAAGGTGCTCGAAACGAAGATCACAAAAATCAATACCCCTGTGAGCAATTTGGGAAGAAACGTGCTTTTTCCCTTGTTCTTGACCGCTCTTTTCCAATCGCGCAAAAGCAGGAAGATACTGGCATAGATCAACCATTGCGCTACGAAGGAACTCTCCCAAAAAAAGAAGATGGACAGCAAGCGACAAGCAACACTATACAGTGCAATCACGGCAGTGATAATCAAAATGACTTTGGTGGCTTTGGATAGAAAATCAAGCTTCATGGTTCAAAGGTAAGCGGGCAGTTATTCAACAGCCTAGCACAAATGTGATTTACTTCTTCTTTTCAACTTTTTACTCCATAAAAAAGCCCAACCAATTTGGCTGGGCTTTTTCTAAAAGAAGTCGAGACTTATCGTACTAATTTTTTGTACTTAATGCGATGCGGATTCACATCCCCTAAACGTTTGATCTTGTTCTCTTCGTACTCAGAGAAGGTACCTTCAAAGAAGTACACTTGTGAGTCGCCTTCAAAAGCGAGAATGTGTGTACAGATACGATCCAAGAACCAACGGTCGTGGGAAATAACCACCGCACATCCTGCAAAATTTTGAATCCCTTCTTCCAATGCGCGAAGGGTGTTTACGTCAATATCGTTGGTAGGCTCGTCGAGCAACAACACGTTGGCTTCTGTTTTCAAGGTCATAGCCAAATGCAAACGGTTACGCTCCCCTCCCGAAAGTACTCCTACTTTCTTTTGTTGGTCGCCACCGGCAAAGTTGAATTTACTGCAGTAAGCGCGTGAGTTGATGGTTTGTCCACCTACTTCTATTACTTCATTGCCACCACTGATGACTTCATATACGGACTTGTTTTCATCCACATCTTTGTGGCGTTGGTCTACGTAACCGATCACCACGGTGTCACCTACTTTAAATTCACCACTATCTACCCCTTCTTCTCCCATAATCATGCGGAAAAGAGTTGTTTTACCAGCACCGTTAGGTCCAATGACCCCGACAATTCCCGCTGGTGGTAGTTTGAAACTCAAATTATCGATCAACAAGCGATCGTCATATCCTTTCGAAATATTGTTGGCCTCAATAACCTCGTTACCCAAACGAGGGCCGTTTGGAATCGGAATTTCGAGTGTTGCCTCTTTCTCTCTTTCACCCTCGGCCATCATTCGATCATAGTTTTGAAGACGCGCCTTGTTCTTGGCGTGGCGACCCTTTGGATTGGTTCTCACCCACTCTAACTCACGTTCCAATACTTTGCGACGCTTGCTTTCTTGCTTTTCTTCTTGCGCAAGGCGTTTTGCTTTTTGCTCTAACCACCCGCTGTAGTTTCCTTCCCAAGGAATACCTTCTCCTCTATCCAACTCCAATATCCAACCAGCTACGTTATCTAAGAAATAACGGTCGTGGGTTACCGCCAAAACAGTTCCTTTATACTGTTGCAAGTGTTGTTCTAACCACAATACACTTTCTGCATCCAAGTGGTTAGTAGGCTCATCGAGGAGCAACACATCAGGCTGTTGAAGTAACAAACGGCAAAGGGCCACACGGCGACGTTCACCACCCGAAAGTTTGCCAATGATGGCATCTTCAGGAGGACAACGAAGAGCGTCCATGGCTATTTCGAGTTTTGTATCCAACTCCCAACCACCGAGCGTTTCTATTTTATCTTGAACAGCAGCCTGACGATCCATCAGCGACTGCATTTTGTCGGGGTCGTTGAGGATTTCCTCATCCATGAATTTCATGTTGATCTCCTCGTATTCCTTTAAGGCGTCAGTAATCGGTTTTACGCCTTCTTCTACTACTTCGCGCACTGTTCGGTTATCATCGAGCAGAGGTTCTTGAGGAAGATAACCCACACTGTAGCCGGGACTCCACACTACATCGCCTTGGTAGCTTTGGTCAAGTCCTGCAATAATTTTCATTACTGTTGACTTACCCGCACCGTTCATACCAAGGATACCAATTTTAGCTCCGTAAAAAAACGAGAGGTAAACATCCTTGATGATATGCTTTCCAGTAGGCGTGTATTTGTTCACACCCACCATTGAGAAAATGATCTTCTTGTCGGTTGACATTTCTTAAAAAAATTTTGTCAAAGATAATAGTGTATGAACTACGCTTTTGACACGGTAATAAAAGTAATTTCAGGAGGCATGCCCACGCGCCCAGGGAATCCAAGGAAACCGAAGCCGCGGTTGACATACAGATATTGCTCACCTTCTTGATACAGACCGGCCCAGCGCTTGTAGCCAAAGAAAGGAGACGGACTCACTTTGATGTGAAGCATGGGTGATTCGAGACCAAATTGAGCACCGTGCGTATGACCAGAAAGAGTAATGTGCATAGGTTCTTTCCCCATTACATGGTCTTCCCAGTGCGTTGGGTCGTGCGACAACAAAATATTGAATGAACCAGGAGCTATACCAGCGGATGCCTTTCGGATATCGCCGTATTTCGAAAAGCGATTTCGTCCCCAGTTCTCTACACCCACAATGTTGATGGTTTCGCCATTATTCTCCACTTGTACATTTTCATTGAGCAACAAGCGGAAGCCCATTTCCTTTTGAATGGCCTTCAGTTTTTCCAAATTCGTTTGCTTCAGGCTTAGCTGTTCAGGAACATCGCTGTCATACACGTAATCGGCATAATCGTGATTACCAAGAATAGAAAACTTACCGTAGGTTGCTTTCAACTGTTGGAAATAAGGAATCCACGGTTCCGCCTCGTAGGCAAAATTGTTGACCAAATCGCCAGTAAAAAGAATTAGATCAGGCTTCAATTCATTGATCATATCAATAGCCTGTTGCACTTCTTCGAAACTGTTATCTAAAAAACTTCCAAGGTGCGCATCTGAAATTTGTACAATCCGCATCCCATCGAATGACGCTGGTAGGTCTTTGAATTGAAGATTCTCTGACAACACTCGAAACGCGTATTTCCCTTTGGTGATTCCATAGAGCATGGATCCAAAAACCAAAGCGCCCGCTCCGAGCCCTACTTGATTAAAAAACTGAATACGGGTCATTCGTTCGGCCGGATCTGACTCGGGGTTTGATCTGATCTTGAAAAAAATCCATCGAAAAAAATGCATGATATCATCGGCAAAATGGAAGATGGTGAAGCACATTTTCGTGAGAAAAAACAAAAAAGCAAATCCCGTAGTGAAGTACATGAATTTGTAATTGCGCGCCTGCATATTTTCTTCAAAGCCGATCAACATGAGAGCAAAAAGCACAAGAGTGATGACCGTAGGCACCCACCACGACCAGCGAGCTACGCGGCGCCAAGTGGGATCTATTTGAGCCGTTAGCTGACGAATACCGAAGTATCCGTAAACATCTACGAGCAAAATGAGAGTGGTGATGATTGAAAGAAAAATAAGGAAACGGCCCATACGGTTTATAAAAGTTGGCCAAAAGTAGGGTATACACAACTCTATACCGCACAATTAACCGATTTTGAGAATCGGCGAAAAACGGAATAATCTTTGTGTTTTCGCAACAAAAAACAACTCCCCATGAAAAAACTACTTTTCACCTTCTTTTTTATGCTATTCGCCTTCACCTTTTACGCTCAGGTGGGGTATGAATTTTTTCAAATGACCACGGTAGAATCTGTTGTTCCCGGGGGCTTAGGAAGAAGTCGATTGATCATGACCGATGAAAAAGGAGCCATTTTAGAAGCCAAAATGGAAAACTTCTTCTCTATGGTAGGTATCAACTTTGAAAACATTCGAGCTAATGACAAAATGATTGGAGACAAAATATCCGAACTTGCTTCGAAAGGTTGGGAGCTTCAGCATGTTTATGGCGGTGCCTATGGCCATCAAGAGAGCACGGGGATCTTTATTACCCGCTACATTTTCCGCAGACCAAAAAACTAAAGAAGATTTTTGAATAGCTTATCTTCGCCACATGAGTAGCGATAAGCAGTTCAATCTTCAATTTCAAAAACTAGGCATTTCCTCATTGAATGCAATGCAGGAAAAGGCCTTTAAAACCATACAAAACGAAAAACAAACCGTTTTACTTGCTCCCACGGGATCAGGTAAAACGGTTGCTTTTTTATGGCCTCTGCTTCATCACTTGAACAAAGAAATAACCGGTGTTCAAGCATTGGTGTTGGCCCCTACACGTGAGTTAGCCCTTCAGATTGAGTCTGTTTGGCGCAAGATGTCCACTGGTTTTAAAGTGAATGTCTTTTATGGCGGTCATGCCATGCAAGTAGAAAAGTCAAGTTTAAGTGAGCCTCCCGCACTTTTGATTGCTACTCCTGGCCGACTAGCCGATCACCTGAAACGCGAGACCTTCGATCCATCGACAATTAAATTTTTAGTACTCGATGAGTTTGATAAATCACTCGAGCTGGGCTTTCAGGAGCAAATGGCATTTATCATTGAGAAGCTTCATCGCAACCGAAAAACCGTTTTGGTGAGTGCTACTGGTGATTTGGAAATACCTGAGTTTACGGGGATGCAGCACCCTGTTGAAATCAATTTTGTAGGCGAAAAAACAGCGGCCCCCAAACTAAAAATGCAATTGCTCGAATGTGAAGATCGCTACAAAATGCGCCGTCTTTTCGACCTGTTGTGTTCATTTAAAGGCGAGCCAGCTATTGTTTTTTTCAATCACCGTGAAGCGGTTGAAGAAGCGCATGAAGTGCTCACTAAGCTAGGACTTCATCCCAGCTTTTATCACGGTGGCCTCGAGCAGGACGAACGCGAACGAGCACTTATTCACTTCCGTAATGGAACTAAGCCTTTTTTACTCACCACCGACATCGCTGCACGAGGGCTCGATATTCCTGAAATGAACCACGTGGTTCACTATCAGATGCCTTTAAAAGAAGCAGAGTTTACCCATCGTAACGGCCGAACAGCGCGCATGAAGGCCAGTGGAACAGCTTATATCATAATGAGCAATACGGATAATAGACGTCCATATTTATCCCATGATATTTCTGCTATTGAGCTAAAGAAAGACTACCCACTTCCACCCGAACCCGCTTTTGAAACCCTTTACATCAGTGGAGGCAAGAAAGATAAATTGAGTAAAATTGACATCGTCGGATTCTTTGGGCAAAAAGGGAAGCTTCAAAAAGAAGACATTGGGCTCATCTTCGTTCATGATTTTTTTTCCTATGTAGCGGTCAGAAAATCGAAAACGCGCACCTTGCTTCAGCTCGTTCGCGATGAAAAAATGAAGGGTAAAAAATTCAAAATAGGAATAGCTAAATAAGCCTATGCATTTAGATATAGAAAGCATCAGAGATTTCACCAAACCGGCACATATAGCGCTCGGTGGTGTTATTTTGCTAACTGGTCTTTTGCAAATGGCCTTGCCTAAGTTCGGCAAGCGTCATCGCCTGTTGGGGCAAGTGTATTTCTGGGCCATGATATTTTCCTTTATCACCTCATTCCCCATCAGTATCGCTAAAGAAAACTACTTCCTTTCGATGGTAGGATTGTTCAGCTTGTATTTATCCTTTACCGGAGGCCGATTTGCGATGGTCAAAACCGCGGCGCGTCTTCCTTTAATTGATAAAATAGGCATTCTGTTCTTCGCCCTTTCTTCATTGCTTATGCTACTCTTTGGGATAACAATGTTTACAAAGGGATATATCGGTGGAGGCATTATTATTCTTGTTTTTTCCGGCATCTTTCTCAGTGGTACTGTGCGAGATGTCTATTACGTTTTTATCAAAAGAGACCATTTAGCCATGTACGGTGGTATGAATTGGATGTTTAATCACATTGGCCGAATGATTGGGTCGTATATCGCTGCTGTTACCGCCTTTTTGGTGAATGTGCAGCCCTTTGGTAGTTCTATGGTCAATTGGCTTTTACCCTCCTTAATAGGAAGCTTCGTCATTTCGCGATTTCTACGTCATTACAAAA
>JBDKGH010000004.1:0-8368 GCA_039798265.1 Bacteroidota bacterium
GGGGTAAAAGGGTAAAAGGATAAAAGGATAAAAGGGTAAAAGGATAAAAGGATAAAAGGGTAAAAGGATAAAAGGGTAAAATGATAAAATAGTAAAATCTTAAAAGGATAAAATAGTAGATGGTAAAATAATAAGAGGATAAAATCTATGAATCGTATTCATACAAAACATAAAATCCCTATTTCTCCTTTTACATGAAGTGGCTAGCGTGGTATCGTGTATAAACGCTTTCAACAATGGAGCTGATTCAACTCATTTAATCTACGAGTCCCACCACAATTAAATTGGGTTCTCCACCGTGCCCTTCATTGCTGATCACCAGCTTACCATTGGGAAGAAAAACAAGGCCTTCTGGCTTCGCATATAAATTTTCATCAAGGGCGATTACATCCACTACTTTTCCTTGCCTATTCAGCTTAAGTAGCAAGCGATCAACCGCAGAAAGCATGAAGTAATATAAGCCATCGGGACTGATAGCGATACCCGAGGGCATCAGCTTAAGGGCATGAAAACGCACTTTGCCATTTTTCTTTTCGGTGGATTCGAGCTCTATTCCTTTCTCTTGCATCACGGCTGCCACTTCATGCAGATCAAGCGTGAGTATTGGAGTATCGAGCATTTTTTGTTGATCCACATGATAAGCAAATACAAATCGCTTATCCTTCAAATCCTTATTTCCCTTTACACGTCCTTTCGAAGCGATGAGCAAACACCGACTCTGTGTATCGAAACAAAGGCCTTCATTATTTGAAATAGGAATATTGGTCACAATTGAATCAGTGGCTAATCTATTTCCATTGATAAAATTCGCTATTTTAAATAGCACCCCATCGCTGCGCAAAACATATAGATCATTATCCACTTTGGCAATCCCTTCAAAATCGCCATCGGCATAAAAACGCGTTTGCTCACTCACTCGCTCCGCACCAATACTATATTGGAAAACGATCCCGTGTTCATCTTGCACACAAGCGAGGTGAATAGAATCAAGTGCAGTAATCCCTGAAATTTCATACAGTTCGGCCGGTAATTTTTGCACTGACTCAGGCGTATTATAGGAAAAAGAAGTGGTAGCCTCAGGGCGTTTGACGGAACAAGCGGAGACCAGAAGAAGAACAAATAACAAAATCGGGTTAAGCTGAGTTAGCATAAAGCTCTGCGTTGAGAAGCACAAGATAGGCTAACATTCCAAAGGAATAGCAAGGGCGACAGGTGTTTTCTGGGAATGAGTTTTGGGTCAAAAAAAAAAACCGGTCAATTCAACCGAAATTGAAATGACCGGCTTTGTACCCCGGGCGGGACTTGAACCCGCACAGCCGTTACTGGCCACAGGATTTTCTTACCAACTACGTTTTTCAACGCTTCCGACGAATTCGGAATTTGTGGTCTGGACTTTCTCTTTACCATAGCTTTCGCTTTAGGTACTGCCTGTTAAGTCTCTACACCTTCCCTTTATTTTAAGGGCTTGGCTCGGGATTACCTGTCGACTAGTGTCGATCGGGCTTCCCCGAATTTAAGCAGTTCTACATTCCCAATTTCTCAGGATGCACTCAAATTCTTCTTTGATTTATTTTTTGACCTAAAAGTATCCGTTTGACTGTGACAATTTGGACATAATAGTCTCAAATTATTTAGATTGTGATTAGAACTATTTCCGTCAATATGATCCAATTCCAATGAAATGTCTTTTCCATTCCAATCAGTAATTAGACAAACGTCACATTGATATTTGATAATTCCTTCTTTAAGCAACCTTCTTTTTAATTTATAAGATTGGAAAGATGGATAATTGCCAGAAAGTATTTCGCTTGTCTCTACTTTCTGAGGAATCCTCTTTTTTAATCACAATCCCGCTTGATTAGGAACATAACATCCAAATCTGATAGCGTACCTTTTGAAGGTATTAAAATGCAAGTCTAGCTTCGACGCGGCTATTGCCATTGTTTGACTTGATTTGCAAATTTCCTTAAAGAGTTTTTCATCAATCTGCTTCATTCCAACTTCTCTTTTAGCTTCAATAAATCAAAGAACTTCTAAGTCCTGCGTGTCTACCGATTCCACCACCAGGGCATCATCGCTTTCACAGCGAAAAAAAAATCCCGACCTTCAATCAGATCGGGATTCTTGGAGCGAGAGACGAGACTCGAACTCGCGACCCTAACCTTGGCAAGGTTATGCTCTACCAACTGAGCTACTCTCGCATGTCTAAAGAACTTTTGGGACGGCAAATGTATACCAACTTTTCAAAAAATCAAGTGCTTTTTGCAAAAAAATTTCATGTCCTATGTTTCAACCTCGTTTTGAGGAAATTAAGGATGTGATTTTTGGCACCCTGGCCTGATCTTACGAAGTCTTTTGCCGCCTTGGAGGCTTCTTGCCTCACTTCTTCGCCGTTGAGCAGTTTTTGAACGATCAACTTAAACTCCTCGAAGCTTTGAGCACTAAATGCCGCCCCTACCCTTACTAAGCCTATTGCCTCATCGAACTTTTGATAGTTCGGGCCAAATACCAAGGGTTGCCCATACACGGCCGCCTCTAGAGTGTTGTGTATCCCCTTTCCAAAGCCTCCTCCAATGATTGTGAGTGACGAATATTGGTAAATACGGGAAAGCATACCCACGTTGTCTACTATAAGGATATCACCATTTAACACCTCGCCTGCCTGCAACTGTGAATACAACATGGCCCGCTTTGGCCACCTCGCCTTCAAAGAGTCAATCCGATGGCTATTGATCTCATGCGGTGCCACTATCCAACACCACTGTTCAGTTTTGTCCTGTATGATCGCCTCTTCGGCAGGATAAGAAGAACCGATCACCACCACTTTTCTCCCAGCAACGAATTTTTCTACTAAATCAATTGCTTCCGCCTTATCAGAAATTTCAACCACTCGATCAAAACGGGTATCTCCCGCCACTGTAAAGTTGTGAATGTCTATACCGCGAAGTAAATCGGCCGATTGTTGATTCTGAATAAAAAAGTGATCCACACACTGTAGTACTTTTTTCCAAAAGCCATTATTGCTGTTGAAGAAGCGTTGCCCCGGGCGAAAAATGGCCGAGACCATTATAATCGGAATCTCTTTCCTTTTTAACTCAAAGAAAAAATTCGCCCAGTACTCGTATTTTACCCAAATAGCTGCTTCCGGTTGAAGTATTTCTACCCAACGCTGAGCGTGATTCGGGGTATCCAAAGGCAAGTAAAAAACACCGTCGGCCAAAGGGTAATCTTTTCGAATTTCATAACCCGATGGGGAGAAAAACGTGAGTAGGATTTTGTATTGAGGATATTGCTCTTTTAAACCTTCAATAATTGGACGTCCTTGCTCAAACTCGCCCAGCGAGGCTGCATGCACCCAAAGCAACGGACCTTGATGCTGACTTCGCCATGATTGCAATCGGAGAAAAAGATCTTTTCTGCCCACAACACTTTGAGCAGCTTTTCGATGAAATGGACGAATAATTTTGAGTAGCAGTCCATACGCTCTAATGCCCGCTGTGTACAAAGCATTATTCATTTCTTAATTGAAATAGAATTTGTCCGGATCGCGGCGGTAAAGGTGAAGCACCCATCCTCCTCGAATACCGTAGAGCATGTCGAAACGCGGAATGCCCTTATCAGAAATTTGGGTATCGAAATTAATATCTCGGCGTCCTTCTGTCCAAGCTTGATACCCTTCGATACCGATGTAAAAATTAATCATCCGGTTATTACTCATGTGCGAATAACCAATAAACTGATGCACCGTGAGTCCGTTGCACAAGCGGTCATAGCCCTTCAAGTACTCACCTTCTAGGAACATCATTTCGTTGCGCTGGTGCTCTACACGAATTTTATGTTGGAGCAATCCTACGCCACCTTTCAATAAAATTCCGCTGTTGGGATTAGGCCCAATAATATCCCAGAGATAACCTCCGTCGAGTGTAACGGTAAATCCCCGCTGCTGAATGGCCATTTCGGCAATCATTCCTTGCTCGTCGAGTATTTCATTGTTGTCCGTGATCAAATTAGACAGCAAACCCGGTTGATTCACCGAAGTGCCAAAGATGTAGTTGCCTTGCACACCGTAATACCAATTTTTTCTAGTCTTGATGTGAAAGCCAATACCAACGCTATTATTATCTCCAAATCGATCAGCAAGATCACCAGCAGGTGTTTGACGACCAAAGCTGATGGACACATGCGGGTCAAAAAGCGAGGAATCCCTCACTTGAAACTGTGCACGTGCGGTCAATGAAAAAAGCGCGAGTGATAATACAAGAGTTAAAAAACGCATGTGGTAAAAGTAAGCAATCTTATTTGGAGTTGACTTCCAATCGGAATCCGACACCATGAACATTTGAAATAGCGATGCGCGGATCGGCCGATAAGTATTTGCGCAGCTTGGTGATAAACACATCCATACTGCGGCCTACAAAGTAGCTATCGTCGCCCCAGATCATGTTAGCCAAAATTTCTCGTTCGATCACTTGCCCACTTCTTTCACTGAGGAGTTTGAGTAGTTCGGCCTCCTTCTTGGTGAGTTTTTTACGATCCCCCGAACTATGAATCAGTTCGTAATTTGGATAATCAAAAGCAAAATCACCGATTTCAAATTTCCCTTTTTCTTTTTCTTCCTTTTTGAATTGAGGATTGCGTTTTAAAATGGCTTTAATGCGCAAAACCAGCTCCTCAGAGCTGAACGGCTTCGTAATGTAATCATCGGCTCCTATGGTGAATCCGCGTACTTTATCTTCGGCCATACCTTTAGCCGTAAGAAAAACGATGGGAATATTCTGATTGATTTTCCGAATATCCTCTGCGAGACTAAAACCATCCTTTTTGGGCATCATCACGTCCAACAAGCACAAATCATAGGTTTCTTTATTGAACTGCATGAGTCCTTCTTTCCCATCTTTTGACAAATGAACCTTATAGCCTTGATCTCTCAGTGTATCCTGAATAACGAAACCAAGATTCATGTCATCCTCTACAAGAAGGATCCGTGGTTGATTATTATTTTCCATTATCAGTAGTAGCGTTTAAGGTGAGTGTGAAGGTACTTCCTTCTCCCAATTTACTTTCAGCGGTGATCTGTCCTTTGTGTGCTTTCACCATTGTTTTTACATAAAACAATCCTAGACCAAAACCTTTTACGTTGTGCACATCGCCGGTGTGTACTCGATAAAACTTATCGAAGATCATTTTCAAGTCGCGCGGTGCGATACCTATTCCATTATCTGAAATACTGACCACAAGTTTGTCGTTTTCGTTGCTTGTTTTAACCACAATATGTGGAGGTCGCTCGGTGTATTTCATGGCATTATCGATGAGGTTATAAATCACATTGGTGATGTGTACCTTATCAGCTTTTAGCCAGTGTTTTGTAGCATTGAGATGCGTGGACAACAATCCGTCATTTTCTTCTACTTTCACCCGAAATGTGCGCGATGCCGAATCGATTACTTCATGGAGATCAAAATACTCCATCTTCAGGTTCATTTTTCGAGGATTGAGTGCCGCAATCTGAAGCACCTTTTCCACTTGACTTTTCAGGCGATCATTTTCATTTTTGATGATGCCCGCATACCGCAACATTCGCTCTGGGTTAGCAATCACTTCTGGTCGTTCGAGCGCATCTGCAGAAAGTCCGATGGTAGAAATAGGTGTTTTCAGCTCATGGGTCATGTTGTTGATGAAATCTGTTTTGACTTCCGATAATTTTTTCTGTTTCACAACCACAAAAATGGTGTAGGCAAAAAAGAGAAAAATCAAAAATATCACCCCACTGGAATACATCCAGAAGTCCAGTTGTTTTGCGATGATAACCGTTTTATTGGGAAATAGAACCCCGAAATAATGACCATCCGGTTCGAATCCGCTGAGGTATTGAATTTTTTCAGAAGCACCTGATTTGTCGGGACTGCTAAAGCTCATTTTTCCGCTGTACACCAAAGCACCGTCGAAGCAATCGTAGATACCGTATTCAAAGTCCTCTTTTAAATTAAGATCCTCAAACTCTTCACGCAAAAGAGTTTCGAGCAAATAAGGCTCAGGCGTATCATTGATATTGGCGACAAAGAAATCAGGGCCTTTTTGAATAACTGGTTCCGTAATGGCTTTATCATCGTTCATCACGAGTATCTTTTCTACCACAGCCGTAAGAGCAATAACAACTCGATCATTGAACTGTTTTTCTTGAATTTTGAAGGCATTTCGCACCCAAAACACTTGACCCGCTATCACTATACCTAGTGAAATAACGGCCAAGAGGATGATGATAACGATGGACTGTCTGCTCATAACGGTTCGAAAATAATGGAAAGTCGGGTACGCCGATCAATCGAATGAGATTCGATAACCTTCGTTAACAAAGTGCACCAAAAAGAGTCTGTGTTATATTCGTCCCATAAAACCAAACCCTTTCCTCATGAAAGCATATGTATTTCCCGGTCAAGGCTCACAATTTCCGGGTATGGGAGCCGATTTGTACAACAACTCACCCATTGCAAAAGACTTATTCGAACGTGCCAATGAAATATTGGGCTTTCGTATTACCGATATTATGTTCAATGGAACAGAAGAAGAACTCAAGCAGACGAAAGTAACGCAGCCAGCCATTTTCTTGAACAGTGTTATTTTGGCCAAATGTCTCGGAGAATCTTTCCAACCAGCGGCGGTTGCCGGACATAGCCTTGGCGAGTTTTCGGCCTTGGTGGCAAATGGTACCTTAGAATTTGAAGATGCCTTGCGCTTGGTTTCTGCTCGCGCACTAGCCATGCAGAAGGCTTGTGAAATGAACCCATCGACGATGGCTGCTATTTTGGGATTAGAAGACGAAGCAGTCGAAAAAATCTGTGCTGAAATACCTGGCGTAGTAGTAGCCGCTAACTATAACTGTCCTGGTCAATTAGTTATTTCGGGTGAAAATGCAGCTATTGATGCCGCTTGTGCTGCATTATCGGCGGCAGGAGCAAAACGTGCTTTGAAACTGCCCGTTGGTGGCGCTTTCCATAGTCCCTTGATGGAGCCCGCTCGTGTAGAATTAGAAAGTGCCATTGCTGCCACCCCATTTCACACCCCGAAATGTCCGGTTTATCAAAACGTTACGGCCAGTGGTGTTACCGATCCTGAACAAATTAAGGCCAATTTAATTATCCAATTAACTGCGCCTGTTCGATGGACACAAACAATGAATCAGATGCTTGCTGATGGAGTAAGTGAAGTTGTAGAAGTAGGCCCTGGCAAAGTATTGCAAGGTTTATTCCGCAAAGCCAGTCGCGATTTGCCATTGAGCAGTGCTGAATTAGTAGTAGCATAAAATAAAAAATTAAAAAATGCCACAATTACTCGACAACTCAACACGAAATCGCAATGTGCGTTGGTTGTACACTGGCTCATTGGTGGTTTCTCTTATCGCTGCATTCATCAATTTTCAGAACGCTCAATTTTTTGATTCCTTCTCTATTCTTAGTGGCGACATTATGGAGGCAGAATCTAAAATTCAGTCCTTCCAAATGATTGAATTGGTGCAAGCCGCATTTAGTATTACAGGAATAATTTTGTTTTTGGTGTGGCTATATCGCTCCTATCAAAATGCAGATGAATTTGACAGTGAACACACCACTACCTCACCAGGATGGGCTGTTGGCGGTTTTTTCATTCCATTCTACAACCTTTATGCGGGATATAAAGCGATAAAAGAAACGTGGAGTCTTCATCACGAAAAGTCACAAGATGCTTCAAAGAACGAAGGTGCTTCACCAATAACGACTCCTTCGATGGCGTTACCCGTTATTTGGTGGTCTCTTTTTTTGATCACGAGTATTCTTTCTAACCTGAGCTCCCGCATTTTTGATGAGTCAGATTACATCACCGGCACTCCATATACGATGCACGTTGTTGAGCACTTATTATATGCTACCTACCTTGTTGTCGCTTTGGTGATGCTCAAGAAATTAGATCAAATGGAAACGGACACCTATGCTCTTCACCATCAACAAGATTTGATCGATCATTTAACGGCGGAATAATATTATTTTTTTTCATTGCTATTGCCTGTGACTCCTATGGAGTCATGGTTAATTAATTAGCCTTGTTTTCTTTTATGCGGAGCATATCCAGCATGCGGCGGCTAGATTAAGCGTGGCATTTTTTTCTTTTCACTCGAAAAGAAATTTTATCGTGATGCGGTTTCTCCTGCACTCCTTCTAAAGCTAGAGCACTCACACGATAAAAGTCTACTTGATTTTCTTCCAAAACAGATAAAAAAAACCGACTCTGCTGATCAGAGTCGGTTTTTATTTTTTTATTCGACCACCACATTTCGAGTGGATAATATCTTCATTTTTTCATCCTTCAATCGCAAGGTGTATATCCCCGCTGCGAG
>JBDKGH010000005.1:0-12061 GCA_039798265.1 Bacteroidota bacterium
CCATTCGGTGAAAACTCCAAGCCATAGATAAGTGCCCCTCCAAAATTGTAATTCCAGTCGACGAGATCGGTGAAAACGCCTGTAGCGTTATTGAAATTTAAGAGAGAAACTGTTCCGCTGAAAAAATTACCGATGACCAATCGATCCAAAGAGCGGTTCATTTTCAGGTGTCCAGCTCCATTGAATTGAGCATCGGTTACCAAACTAATCACTGGAGTAGTATTTAATCCTGCCGCTGTTAATTCATAAGCATAAAGGGATTCTTGGCAATCGTGCGATATCACCCAGTATCCGTTGTTGGCGTCATTGGGAATGATCTGCACTTTTTCAGAGGTGGTAGCTAAAACAGGAATATTTTTAAAGTTGGTCAATACGCCGCCCGAACCGCCATCCAAGGTCATATCCACGATCGAGTAGCGAAGACCATTGGTACTGCTTTGTTCATCGATGGTGAAGATCCAAAAACGCGTTTCGCTTCCTGGCTCGCGCACGATGGAAGCCGCGGTGGTACTCGACAACAATTCAGGCGTTCCTCCTAACAAACCAGTACCATTGAGCATTACGGCGTCATTGGCATTCCATACCGTAACTCCGTCGGTGTAAAAAAGCAATTGTCCTGTCGTTCGATCGGAAATAGACGCACTACCTTCTGAGGTTGCCGTGACACCGGAGGCCGTGCTTACCGTACCGTCTGCAGCAAACGTAAGTCCACCGCTGTATCCAAAGCGCCAATTAGAATTTTGAAGCTGAGCGAATAAACTTGGTGTTACCAAAAGGAAACACAGGAGAGAGCGAATATTCTTAGATAAAATCATATTGTAAAATCAAAATAAACTCGGTGTTAAATCCTAGTATTTTGATTTTCAAAAACCTGAAAAGAATACTGGAGTCCGAGGTACAACATATCTATCGCTGAAATGTTCGAATCAGTTGCATGTTAAAAACGGTTTAATATCCTTTAACAAAATGGCCCTTTTCGTTCTGTTTCAAGACCTTTTAATTTGGACCGACTGATCAACTAAAAAGCTCAAAAAAAATGAAGCGTCTTATTCTCATTTTCATCGCCGGCTTCGCAACCGCTCTGCTTTTAGCTTTTACTAGCGCCTCTTCTATTATAAACGCAGCCTCGGCCGAAGTCAACCAAATAGATGGGCTTTATGTGTTTACCGACTGCACTCCTGTGGCACCGTATGATAGCCTTGGCCTGGTGAACATTGGTTTTATTACCGGCACTCAGTATGAAAATATCCGGACAAGTCTCATCAAGCAGGTCAAAAAAAAGTACCCAGATGCCAATGGCCTCATTTTACGCCCCGACAAAAAAGGAGTAGATAGCGCTGTGGCCATAATCCTAAAAAAGAACAGCCAATAAAAGCGAGGTTCCGAAGAAAACAGATCAGCTTATTTATCGCGGGATCGTCATCCTCTATCTTCGTAAACTCGAAAACTATCCCACATGAGGCATTTTTTTACCATAGGCGCTTTGCTTTTGGCTTTCGCCGTAGTCGCTAAAGGTCAAACCACCTTCGATCAAGCCAAACTGAACAGTTATCTCGACGCCTTAGAGGCCAATGATAAATTTATGGGGAGCGTAGCACTTCGTAAAAATGGAGAGTTGATCTATACTCGTGCGATCGGATATGCAGACTTCGAAAAACAACAAAAAGCCAGCGCAGCTTCCAAATACCGCATAGGATCTATTTCCAAAACCTTCACCGCCGTGATGATCATGAAAGCGGTGGAATCCAAGCAACTCGATTTAGATCAAAGCATCAACAAGTGGTTTCCTTCGATAGAAAACAGTAAAAAAATCACCGTTCGCAGCCTGCTCCAACATCGCTCAGGACTGCATAATTTTACGAGCGATCCAGAATATTTCAGTTGGAATACACAAGCCAAGACAGAAGCTGAAATGCTGGACATCATCAACAAAAAGGGTAGCGACTTTAAACCCGATAGCAAGGCAGAGTATAGCAACTCCAACTATGTGCTCTTGACCTACATTTTGGAAAAAACCTACGGAAAAACTTACGCGCAACTGCTGCAAGAATTAATAGCCACACCCGCTGGATTATCGAGCACCTCTGTCTTCGGGCCCATCAACCCGTCAGAAAACGAGTGTTTATCCTACACCTTTGAAGGCGAATGGAAGCTACAGCCCGAAACCCATTTCACCATTCCATTAGGAGCGGGTTGTATCCTTTCCACCCCATCCGATCTCACCACCTTTGCCGAAGCTTTATTCCAAGGCCATTTACTCCGTCCTGAAAGTTTGAAGGAAATGCAAAACATCAAAGAAGGATATGGATTAGGCCTTTTTCAAGTTCCTTTTTACGAGCATGCCGGTTTCGGACATACAGGAGGCATCGATGGTTTTACTTCTGTGTTTGCTTATTTCCCAGAAGATTCCTTGTCCTTTTCCATCACCTCCAACGGAGGATCTTATGACATGAATAAGGTGGCCATTGCATTGCTCAGTGCCTATTTCAACAAATCCTATGACATTCCCGAATTCACCACTTATAGCACCACCGCGGAAGAGTTAGAACAATATGTCGGAGTTTATACCTCCACAGAGATCAAACTCGACATCACATTCACCAAAGAAGGAAACACCCTTTTTGCACAAGCCACCGGTCAACCCATCATCGCCCTTTCTCCCATTGCAAAAGATAAATTTCAATTCGAGCAAGCCGATGCCATTTTTGAATTTGACCTTCCCAACAAAACGATGTTTCTACTACAAGCAGGCGCACAAATCAAATTTCAATTAAAATAAGGCCGCTTGAAAATAAGAAGATAGCATAAGCCTCTCACAGGCCAATTAATTCTCCACTGCAAGCGAAGCGCAGCATTTCATTGCGCAGCAAATCACATATTCCTATTTCACATAACATCTCCTTGCACACCTCGTTCAAACAAAGTTGTTTTAGCAAAAAATCTACAGTTCCCAAAATGGGAATTTTTAGTATCTTTGTAATGCGAGTAATAGCAAAAAAAACACTACGTGAATTCTGGGAACGCCATCCAAGAAGCGAGCAATCTCTCAAATCGTGGTATAAAGAAGTTGAAGCTGCTCATTGGAACACACCATCTGAGATAAAAAAAAGCTATGCCTCTGCCAGCTTTTTAAATGACAATAGAGTAATATTCAACATCAAAGGCAATGATTTTCGGCTAGTAACTCGAATCAATTATGAATTCAAATTAGTTTGGATTCGATTTATTGGCACACATGAAGAATATGACAAAATAGACGCAACCAAAATTTAGACTAATGACGCTGAAAATATTAAAAACAGAAAAAGACTATACGGCAGCCTTAAAACGTATGGAGGAAATTTTCGCTTCAACGAAAAATTCAAAAACAGCGGACGAATTAGAGCTCTTATCTCTTCTTATTGAAAAATATGAAAATGAACATTACTTCATAGATCTTCCCGATCCAATTGAAGCGATCAAATTTCGAATGGAACAACAAGGCCTCAAACAAAAAGACCTTGCAAAAGTGATGGGGCTAAAAAGTAGAGTAAGCGAAATACTCAACAAAAAACGTAAGCTTTCCATTGAAATGATTAGAAAATTGAACATTGCTCTCCACATCCCAACTGATGTGCTCATCAAAAAATATTAACCCAAACGCAAAAAATCATTACAAAGCAAAACGCAGCATTTCACTGTGCAGCAAATCGCATCACCTGCCCGCTTTCCTCGCCTATTGCTAGCACGTCATTCCCCACTGCAATCAGTTTTTTCACCTTCCAATCAGCCGGTTTCACATAGCGAATCCGCGCAGTAAGCGTATCTTCATCTGTCCCGCCTACTTCCATTTCTTCCTCTTCTTCCTCTTCCTCATCAAGCACCATTTCAATCGTCGGAATATCTCCTTCTTCCAAAGACAAAATACCGATCCCTCTTTCCATCGCCGCAATCAACAGTACATTTTCTGTAGGATGCCATAAAATATCTAGCCAAGGAGAAGTCTCCGATTCGGATAAATGAGGAAAATCAAAATTCAATTCCTCCCAATCCTTTAAGTGTTCAGAAACCGAACAATAGGTATCGTAATGACCTTTTATAAATAGCGCAATCGACTGATAAACGCCCGTTTGAACCATCATCACCGAAAGCAATGCAACATACTGTTCATTTAGTGTTCCCTTGATAATCGTTTCATTCGGACCAGCGGAAGCCAAATGATGATCAGTGATTAATCGGGGATTTCCAGGATCCGAAAAATCATAATCGATCATGAATTTGGGGACTACGATATCATCTACCGCAATGATCTTTGAACCATCCAATAGCAGATCATCCACACTTTTCCCCCATTTGCGATGAGGCATATAAACGGGCTTAAATACCTTTTCGACCACTGAATAAGTAGCGATGAGCTCGGTGAAATATTTTCCCGACTCATCATCCGACTCGTCTATCGAAACATATCGACCACCAAAAACCAAATACTCATTGACAATCACCACACAATCCGGATGAATCATTTCGGGATAGTCGATCATTTGATGTCCCGTCATCTGTCCATCTTCTTGAATGAAACCGTAATGAATGACTTTATTTTCTCGGTCAATACATGCGGCTAATCCATGCGCAGAGAGCGCGTACCTCTGTCCAGAGGGGAATGGGGTTTGATGCATTCGTTCAATGGTGCTATCGACCAATTGAGTCGTGTACATAAATGAATGATGGGGTAATAAAAACACGGAAGTACAATTAAATGAATAGCCCCAAGATAGACTATTTCCACAAACGATGATCAAAAGGGAATTTTTCCACCTTAACGATTTTAATTTTCGCAAAGTCTTTGTGAAGCGGATTGATCAACACATTATAGTCTCCTTGCGTCACTACTGACGGAATAAATACCACGGCAGCCTTCTGCTCATTTACAAAAGCATCGCCCACTTTTTGAGTAGCGGGAGGATGCGGAAAATCTTTCCAATTGGACGGTAAATCACTTTCTTTTATCCGCACTCGTTTTACCTCATCGGGAATGTCAATGGTAGTCATCACATAATCAGAAGGCATAGTGGCCAATGAAAAATGAACCGCCACTTCAGCCATCGCCAACGAACGATTTTCCGCAGCATAAATCATTTCGATACCTGGAGAATTCCATCTACCGCCCTTTAATGCCGCACCTTTGCCCGAAAGAGGCTTAGCGAACTTTGCTCGAACCAAACGAAAGACTTGCATTATACCAATATTCCGTGGTTAATGCGAACCAACTCCGTCAATACCAATTCCTTTCCGTAAGAATCTTTGAGCAATTCTACTGGCTTCACATTACCTAAGGCAAAGCTTGGAGTATGCAACCAAGAGCGAAGTTTTTCAATGCTTCCAAAAACATCTAATCCGATTTGCGTAACCTCAGCCATTTCCATGATCTTCTCCGAATGACTTGACTTAAACCGATGGTTAGACTCCGTTTTATAACGCTGCAAGGTTTTCGTTGAAACATCCAAAAAAGAAGCCCAGTCAGCTTCTTCAAAAGGCGATAAACTTTTAATCAACTCATATACCTTGAAGGGAATACCCATGCGGATCACTTCTATCATCAACAACTTGTTCTCCATCAACTGACGATAGGTGATCGACTTCTTTTTATCCTTCAAAAAAAGCCCTTCACCTAGCGACTTGAAAAAACTGGTGATTTCTTTATCCAACTTGGATTCTATTCCTAAAATAGATGAAGACATATTCCCTCCTTAGACATTTGTCCTCAAATATAAGACATATTTCCTATATGCTCAAATTCCAATTTCGACTATCTTTCGATCAACTTTACAGGCTTGACTATGAAAAAACGGGGTCTCTTCCCATTCGTCTGACGGATGAGTGATTGTGACAAAAAACCAGCTGATACTGGCCACACATCAACTTTGATTGAAATAACCAGAAAGTAGAAATCATGCGAACATTAAGACTTCTTGAGATCGGTATTGTGTTGTCGTCCTTGATAGGCTATTTGCAATGGGGCGGCAACCAGTCCGCATTTCTTTTCGAAACCGAATGGTTAATTCTTTCTCAATTATTCATTCGGCCTACTGATTTTGCGCATCCATTTATACTCTTACCCTTATTGGGGCAAGTGCTGTTAATCATCCACTTGTTTTTAGCAAAAACAAATAAACGCCTACTCTATGCGTGCATAGGCGCACTTTCCACCATCATGCTCATGATTTTATTAGTTGGAATGATGTCGCTACGAGGCCCGATCATTCTATCCTCATTGCCCTTTTTCTTCCTCTGTTTTTGGTTGATCAGAACGCTGCGCAAAAACCCTAGTTCAGCGCAATAGCGGATAAACCCGCTGCAGATGAATGGTACCTCCTACACCCCAAAGTAGAAAGCGCCGTTCATTTCGAATATAATCTTCGACCATCAAACTACCTTGATCCGTCAGTTGAAAATAGACGCGTTTTTCATCCCGAGAAGCGTTAATTAAACCCTTTTCTACATTATTTCGAAAGGTTATCCGGTAATAACCATCGGGTGTAAAATCACCGCGATATCGCCATTCGTGAGGCTTACCATCTTTAATACCTTTCATTACAAGGGAGTCGCGGTCAACAAAATAAATATCAATGGTATCGCCTACCTCAGCTTCCACTAGCAAGGTTGCTGCGAGCGTTGTTTGATCGAATTCCTCTAAGCTCTGGGAGGGTCGATTGACAAAGGTTCCTTTAAATGTTGGAGTCAGGGGAGCCAAGGTCAACTTCATGCTATTGAAACCTGGACGGCAAGCAGAAACGAAAACCAATAGGAATATCCAACATCTCATTGGTCTAAAGTACAATAAGACCAAACACTTTCCAAAATGAGACATTCCTTCTGTATCCAATACCCCTTACCTTAGCCGTCTATCCTACCGCTCATGCGCATAATACTTTCGACATTCCTGCTTTTCACCGCTTCGCTCCTAACACAAGCGCAGTCAGACACCGTATTTTACCGCAGAGTATTTGACGAGGGCGCTTGGCACACCATATACCGCGAGCCCGATTCCTTATCCAGTCGCTATGATGAGCTCGCCTTTTTTGATATTGAATTCATGGACAGAGATGTCTATGACGCCGAAAAAGCCGCGCTTTTGGAAAGTCAAATTTATCCGCAACATCATGCGCTAGAGGGGATTCCGAAATATTGGGTGGG
The DNA here is from genome assembly GCA_039798265.1 of Bacteroidota bacterium. Taxonomy (GTDB): domain Bacteria; phylum Bacteroidota; class Bacteroidia; order Flavobacteriales_D; family Sanyastnellaceae; genus JBDKGH01. The sequence goes on from JBDKGH010000005.1 coordinate 7,174, forward strand.
CTTATTCCGATACGAAGAGCAATGGGTAGCCTATTACCCGTGCAATTTTTTATGGCATTACAAAGTCATCATCAACGACACCGAATACATTGACTGGACCGGAGAAGGTCCACAAGTCAATTATCTCCGTGGAGCTCGACAAATAGATGAAAACACGTGGGAGTTCAAAATGAAAGGAAATTATAGAGAAAACGACACGATCCTAATACACCTCATCGATCGGGAAAAAGGCATTGCCATATTTGAAGAAGACGGTACAGCAGGGAAAGTCTATTATCCTATGATCACCAGCAGCACCATTCACCAAGTTCCACTCATCGTGAATGACTGTCCTAATGTCTTGCAAGATGAATTTGAATTTGGGATAACCGATTTTTCTGTTTTTGTGAAATAAGCTTGCTACACTCCAATCATCTACTTTCTTTTACCATTCACCGCCATTCTCTGTCCAAGCGCATTTTTTAGCTTTTAGTAACATTATAGTCACCTCACTTTCGCTGAGTGAACTTTCACTCTATGCGAACCCATTTTACTCTTTTGCTCTTGCTCGTTTCTTTATTGGGAACAGCACAAACAAAAAACCGAAGCCTGCATCCTTTTGTAGCTACCTCTATGATGGCAGGTGGTCAAAGTAATGGAGCTCGTTTTTATCTCAAAAATGCTTTCGCCCTATATACCGGGGTGAGTTGGATGATCCCCAACTCCTTGATTGAGCCTTCGTTATTTGTTGGGTTAGAAAAATTCAGTGAAGAGACCTTAATTCCACTTGGACTCGAATTATCCGCTTTTAAAAAAGAAGAGAAATGGGGAAATCACTTTTCCTTTTCGGGTGGATATTCATTTATTTCCTCCGAGCGTGAAGGCCATATTCATGGAATAGAACACCACGGTGGAGCGCACCTCGGATTTGGCTATGGATATACGTGGCCCTTGAGTTTGAACGCATCTACTATTCAAACCAGTCTTCGATTTCGCCAGCAATTTTTACGCAATGAAAAATATCTCGATGGAATTGAAATATTTGACGAGAAATTCAGTTACCTATTAATTCAGTTTAGCCTTCGATTTAGATTTTAACCTTAACCATCATGCTATCACGATTCATTTTCCCTTTTGTGTTATTGATTTCATTTTCTCCGCTGCATTCCCAAGTATCATTGAGTCGGTATGGACAATTGATTTCATCTCCTTTTTGGTTAAAAATAAATCACCTCGACGGTTGGGCCATTCACTACACCATAGATGGCAGTGAACCTTCAGAACAATCACCCGTATTTCCTGATTCCCTTTACATTTCCAGCAATCTTAATCCATCTGAGCTATACAGCATACCCACTTCAGATTCTTGGCGATTAGCTTTGGAAATGCCATCACCAGACGTTGTGATAAGATGGGTAGCTATACATCCAAGCTATACCCTTCGACCTTCCGGTACGGAGAATTATCTTTTCAAGAGAGAGCATCAATGGCCCATACTATCGATCAATGGGAATAGAGAAAACTTCTTTTCCCTGGATAGTGGTATTTACGTAGTCGGCAACAATGAAGTGGCTAATTTTTTCCGTAAAGGAAAAAGATGGGAGCGAAAAATGAAGGTAGAATTGCGCACCTCAGAAAACGAAGTGCTTTTTCATCAAACCTTAGGCATTCGCATCCATGGCCGCAGTTCACGCACCAATCCTCAGAAATCTCTTCGTCTCTATGCACGAGAAGAATATGGCGCAAATGAAATCGACTATCCCCTATTTGGCGCTTCTGCACCCGATCAATTTGAACACCTGATTGTGCGCGCACCAGAGAAAATTTTCTCCAGTGCGGTGATCATCGACGAAGTAAGTCAACGCATGGCCGTGGGGCTCGACATCAATCCGCAACATAGCCTGCCCGTAGAAGTCCGATTAAATGGCGAATACTGGGGCATTGCCACACTCCGCGAAAGGCAAGATGCAGAGTATATCAAAGACTACTTTGGATATGAAGAAGACGAAATAGATCTCGTCGAATGGGACAGACAGGCAGAATTAGAGGCAGGCACTATCGCGCATTTCTCAAAATGGAGCAGTTGGTTAAAAAGTGGTTCTAAAAACGCTGAGTCTGATGTGCTAGCCCTCAACGAGTACATAGATGTTGATCATTTCATTGAATACTTCTGCTACCAAAGTATTATTGCGAATGAAGATTGGCCCAACAATAACTTACGCTTATGGAGACCTCTCGATGGCCAGTGGCGATTTATGTATTATGATGGCGATGGCAGTTTACAAAGGCATGACCGAGATCCCATCCAATGGGTATTAGAAGACGCTCGTGATGATAATCCCGTTTCCTTGATTATTCAAGCATTTAAAGACAACCCCTATTTCATGCAGCGCCTTTATTTCCGAATGAATCTAATGCTCAGCGGCCATATGAACACGAATAAATGGACGGCAACATTCGATGAGGTAGCCGATGAATTTGAACCACTCATTTTTGATCAAATCAATCGTTGGTATAATCCAGAATCGTTGGCCAGTTGGTATCAAGCAGTCGAAGAAGCACGATCGTTCATCGGCTATCGAAACCTCTATTTAAGCCAATGGCTCAATGATCGTTTAGAAATTCAGCTTCAGCTTTACCCCAATCCATCAAATGTGATCTCATACGTGGAGAGCGATACCGAATTCGGTCTTTCTCCCGTTAGTCTTCAGTTATATAACCTACAAGGCCAGCAAGTACAAACCCCATATCACATTTTAGGACCTACCCAATTGAGTGTAGAAACCTCTTCGCTGCCCGATGGCATTTATGTGTTGCGCACACAAATAGGCGTCCTTTCATATCATAGTCGATTGATCGTTACCCATTAACCCACCAGATAGCCCATCAACTTTCCTCATTGCCCTATTCCCTTTTCCTTACATTTACGAAAAAGAACGGAAAGCGATGAAACCATTACTCGTAAAAACAGTGGCCATATTACTGGGCTGCATTGTGGGAATGATAACCATGATGCTCACTCATCTCCTTTTCTTCCAATTGATCCCACTACCCGATGGCACCACCTTCGGAACACCAGCGCAAATTGCTGAAAGTGTTTCTAAATTTGAATTAAAGCATTATCTCAATCCGTTCATCGCGCATTCTATGGGCACCTTCATTGCCGCGGTAACAGGTGGTCTTATCGCCTTTTCATATCGAAGACACACCATCGCCATTATCGGGTTGTTATTCTTGATCGCGGGCATTTTGAATTCATTTGATATTCCGGCACCGCTTTGGTATGACGCATTAGACCTGATCTTTTGCTATATGCCTATGGCTTGGTTAGGTTTGAAGGTGGTAGAAAAAATTCGAAAGCCTTTACCCGCTTAAAGAGCCATTCACCAGGTTAAAAACACCACCGATCGCTTTCAGCATTTTACCATTTTGGGCTATATTTAATTCATCTTCTGAGAAGAATGTTTTATTTCAACAAAATAAAGATGCAGTAAACAGGTTAAGAGCAAAACTTAACCATGATCAAATCCCTTTTCGTTAGTCTTTTTCTTCTTACTGCCCTTACCGCTTTTTCTCAATCAGCCGAACTATTGGCAGGACATCGGTACTACGGACCTTTTAATCCAATTAAAGCTGGATATGATGCCCAGTATAGCGTGGGCATACTTTTCAATTCCGCTATCGTAGAAAAATCACAATGGCTTATGCAGACGCAGGCTGATATCAGTCTAAAAGACAAGGTTGAAATTTATGACAAGGGAACTTTTCAGCGAGGCGGATTCTCGGCCAGCTTTCTCTTTGGGCGATTATTAACGAATCCCAAAAAGCCATTTGGATTAAGTTGCTACCTCGGCACCTCTGCAGGTTGGAGAACGCTCAAAAACATCGACTATGAAATTCGACAATCTAAAGTAGCAGGGCTGCTTTCCATTCAGCCAAGCTATATCGTTAACCGATTGATCTTTCGACTTCAAATAACCCCAGAATGGGTTTTTAATACTCAACTAATGGACGATAATCAAGTAAAAGATCAGTATTTTAATCGCGTACCTTTAGGTTCTGGAACGAATATCAGAAGTCAGTTGAGTATCGGTTGGATATTTTAGGACAAACCAGTACATTTGGAATGCCTCTGCTACTCAATGAACAATCCGATCGACCACTATATTTCTGAATTTCCTGCAGACGTTCAACTTCGTCTTCGGGAGGTACAAGCGTTGATTCGCCGATTGGCTCCTGAATCAAAGGAGGTTATCAAATACGGCATTCCCACTTATGTGCTTTCAGAAAACCTCGTGCATTTTGGGGGCTATAAACATCATATCGGCTTTTATCCAGGTTCAGCAGCCATTGCCCATTTTTCAAAAGAAATAAGCAAGTATAAAAATGCAAAAGGATCTGTCCAGTTTCCGCTGAACGAACCTACGCCACTCCAATTAATTGAGCGGATAGTGAAATTTCGTTTGAAAGCGGTGGCCGAAAAAAATAAGTGAAATGAAAACCCTCCATTTCCTCGAAAAAATAATTTAATGCTGTCCAAGATCTATGTCCACACCATTTGAAGAACTTTATTCAAAACTAGCATCATCGAAGCTTTTCGATATTTTGGAAAATGGTGACAGTTACCAAGCGGAAGCTGTGGAAGCCGCCCGAATAGAATTACTTCGTCGGACTTTAAATGAAAAAGAAATTGATTTAGAGTTGCATCGTCGCCAACAACTGCGCGAAGAAATACTCCATAAAAAAGAAGAAAAGAAACGAAAGCTGCTATCGCAAGATGATATTGAAGCCTATGAAATGGCTCTCGATCATCCCGATTGGGAATTGAATAAAATTCACGATATTCAAATATTAAAGGTCATTAAAAAAGCGGTAATAATCACATCGATTATGGCCCTTCTGTTTGTCC
>JBDKGH010000006.1:0-26684 GCA_039798265.1 Bacteroidota bacterium
TTGAAGGATGAATTAGCTTAATTGAAAAAAGAAAAAACCGAACTCGAGAAGTTGTGGGCCGTTGCTTTGCACTTTGATAAGGCGCAAAAAGACCTCAACAAGATTTTGGAGGAAATTGAAACGGTTAAATCAAAACTTCGTCGTATTGACGAAAAGCCCGTCATTCAAGAGCGCAGCGATGAACTCGGAAAAGAGCTCCGCTTGATGAAGGCTGAAAAAGATAAGATCGAAGAAGATTTGAATAAACTCAAGAAGGAAATTTCAGAGAAAACCCTCCTCTTGGAATCACTTCGTGAAGAAACTCGTCGGAATGAAGAGCGCATCATTGAGTTGAAAAAGCGCAAACAAGAAATCGAATCCTTTGGTATCACTCCTACTGAGTACGAAACCACGGAGAGTTTGGATGAAATCTACAACAAGATTCGCATGTCTAACCAAGACCGTGAATCGTTGAAGACCTCCAAAGACCGCATGTTCGATGCTTTGCGTTTCAAAACCAACAGTGCACTGGCAGATGAAACCGAGTTCATCAAATTCGTGGAAGATGAAATCGCTTGTATTACAGACAAGGAGAAAAGTATTGATGGACTCTTGGGCAGTATTTCTACCCAGTTTGCTAACCCGGCTTATAACCTACGCAAGCGTTACGAAGAGTTTAAAGCTTTTGTCTATAACCGTTTCAACGAGAGTTTGGCAAAAACACGCATCTCCAATATTGAATCGCTTAAGATTGAATTGGTAGATAACAAGCGCGTGCTATATGATCTTGAGCGCATTTCTGCGATTGAAAACCTCAATGCCCAATTGGCCTTTGAATTCGATCAAGGAGAAGACCTAAAGATTTTGAACCAATATTTGGATAGCGGCAAAACCATTGACTTTGAAGACCTATTTGATATTGAGCTCTTGCTTGATGTAAAAGGACACTTAAAGCGCGTGGATTTGAAAGAGCAGGTGGAATCAGACGGAACAGACCGTATGATTCGTTTGGTTATCGTAATGGCCATCATTAACCGTTTGGCTATCAGTTCACCAGAAAACAAGATTGCCTTGTTTATTGACGAGATTGGAACCATCGACGAACACAACCGTCCGCAGCTTGTGGCTTTCTGTAAAGAGCACAACTTCATACCCATCTTCGCTGCACCGCAGCCTTACGATGGATTCTCGAAGTACTATTTCATTTTCCGTTCAAAAGGCAAGATCAACGTGAACGACAAGCAACATGCTGTTCGCCGAGAAGAATTGAAATTGGAAAACTAAAGCCCGAAGAGCTAACGCTTTATGAAATTTAAAGAGACAATTACCATGCATATGCCCAACAACTTCAGCAGAGAACTCAACGAACTTCGTCCTTCTGATTTATCAGAGGTAGAAGAAGTACGTTTGAAGTACACTTTGGAAGAAGTTGAAGAACTGGCCTAACCGACACTTGGTACAATGATAAAAGCAGAACCACGGACCATATTAAGCTTTCTCTTCAACTACTTTGACGTAGTGCGCGACTTGTTTGAATTTCAATCAAGCGACGGTATTATTTCGAAGGAAGTTTATGATATGCTTTGCCACAAGCACGGGCAAAACATGAAGAGCAAGTTGCGCGAATACCGCATTGTGCGTAGCGTAGGCAGTGACTACGAGATGCGCGATGTGTATTTCAAGCTCATGGAATTTTTGTTGTTCGAATTCAAGCCTTTACTTCCTGAAACCATTGAAAAATATAAGGGATCTATTGGCGAACTTTTCTTGAAAATCAGAAAAGGAGAAACGAACGACCGTGACATTTTACAAGAACGAATCAAGAACCTTTCGCACCAGATACGCGAATTTGTGGATCTCGTAGAGCGTAACGCCTTTCGTTTGCTCAGCGAAACCCGCGATTTGAAATCGAATATCGATCGCGTGGAATACCGCGATAAAGTGCACAAGGCTTCTTTTTGGATTGAGTATTACATTCTTCCTCTGAACAAAATTTTGGACGTCAATCACTCCGAGTCGGTGGCGAACAAACTGATGGAAGTGAGTGAATACGCTAACCGGAAGCGACTTGATTTTGGTGACGAAACCATCCGTTTAGAGTTTGAAAAGTTGTATGTTCAATTGATTCAAACGAACCAAGATTTACTTCGTCAGTCGAAAATTTTGACCAACGAGCTGTTACCACTTTTGGAGCGTATACGCACCGAGTCGTTGATTCTTACGGGATTCATCGAGTTTTTGCGCAATCCTTACAAAGTGGAAACGCCGCCATTGCTCAAAGGAAGTCGTACCATGGTATACGCCAAAGACATGCTCTTCAAGGTTCGCGAATTCTTCGAGCAATTCCAGGTAGATGATGTCATTATACTTGAAGATGAAGCCGCAGACTTTGACCGTTGGATCTTTGATCGCGAGTTGTTTAAGACACAACTGACCGCTTCACTTCCCGTGAACGATTTCTTTGGATGGTGCTATAAAATGCTCCAAAAAGACTTTGAAAAAATTGAAACGGAGAAGTTTTTCGCCGTTACCGGTTTGCTTTTCGATGAAGACTTGCAGATCGAATTTCCGAAGAAAAGCGAGCGCGTATTGATCGAAACGACCACTTCAAAGATCAGTGTGCCTAAAATAAAAATAGAGCCCACCTTAAAGCTCTGACCTAACAAAACCGAATTTAATACCCTAGCAATACCATGGTTTACCCAAAGTACCATCGTCAAATAGTAGAAGAACTCATGAACGGTAAGTTCTTGTTGAGCAATGAAGAGCACTTCAACAGCTTAAAAGAAAACGAGACCTTTTACACGGAGTTTTTCAAAGTATCATTTGACCTCGACTTGATCATCAAGCCGGAATTTTGCTACTTGTTGAGTAAAGACACGCAAGAGAACTTCTCTCGCGATGTGAGCATTTTTGTCGCCATTCTATGTTATGAGCTTGACAAAGATGGCCGTAACTTCATGGAAGCCCTTGATTTTCATGAATTCATGATCGAAGAAGTGGATCGTTACTTTGAGAATAGCTCATTTATTGATTTGATTGAAAGCAACAAAGCGCTTCGCGATGCAGATAGCCGCAAGACCTTGATCAATGGTATGGCGCGCCGTAACATTGTTCAAAAGAACTTTGAAGACCGTTTTGCCTTTACCCAAGCGTACCGTGTATTTGTCGATTTTGCCAAGGAATTAGCTTTGAAGCGAATGGCTGGGGAGGTAGCTTCCAGTGTCAATTAAGCACAAAAGCTGTTAAAAACAATATTGAATATCAGTTAATTAGCTTAAATCTAAGCTAAAAGTATTGTTTATGCCCCAAAGCGGCGTACTTTTGCGGCGCCTTTCAGGGGCGAGTTTTACATCTCATTTTTTAATTGGTACCGATTTCATCCTATAATCGGGGGAGTTCTTGAAAAAATGGTTGTTGGAATTCTACTCAAGAAAGCAACTAACCAGGATTGGATTTTTTCTTATTGCACCGGCATAACGATGCTGATGAAAGGCGTTCCATTCCGCACAGAACAAAATTTTAATGATGACATTTGAAGAATTAGGGCTGAGTCAACCGGTCCTTAAAGCGATTGGCGAATTAGGTTTCGAATCACCTACTCCCATTCAAGAAAAAGCTATTCCTGCCGTTCTTACTGGCGAGGAAGACATGGTTGCCTTAGCACAAACAGGTACAGGAAAAACGGCAGCCTTCGGTTTGCCCCTCACCCAACTGATCAATTTTGAATCTCGCCAAGTACAAGCCGTAGTGCTTTGCCCTACTCGCGAATTGTGTATGCAGATTACACGCGACTTACAAAACTTTACCAAATACCTCGGAGGTGCACACGTTGTATCGATCTATGGTGGTGCAAGTATTGAAGGCCAAATTCGTGAAGTGCGCAAGGGTCCACAAATCATTGTAGGTACACCTGGTCGTATGGTCGATATGATTGATCGTGGTGTAGTGAACTTGACTACCATTCAATACGTTGTGCTCGATGAAGCAGACGAAATGTTGAACATGGGATTCAAAGAAGATTTGGATATGATCCTTTCGGATACTCCAGCAACAAAAAGCACTTGGTTGTTTTCGGCTACTATGCCTGATGAAGTTTTGCGCATCTCGAGAAGCTACATGAAAGATCCTGTAGAGATTACCGTAGGTGGCAAAAACACAGGTAATGAAAACATCGAGCACCAATATTATGTAGTACATCAACGCGATAAATACTTAGCGTTGAAGCGCATTGCCGACTACAATCCTGACATTTTCGCTATCGTATTTTGCCGTACTAAAATTGAAACGCAACAAATTGCTGATGCGTTGATCAAAGATGGCTATAATGCAGATGCACTTCACGGTGACTTGTCGCAAGCGCAGCGTGACCACGTAATGAAGCGTTACCGCAGCCGCAGTTTACAAATGTTGGTAGCTACTGACGTTGCAGCTCGTGGTATTGACGTAAACGACGTTACACACGTTATCAACTACAACCTTCCTGACGAAATTGAAAACTACACTCACCGTAGCGGTCGTACTGCACGTGCGGGTAAAAAAGGTGTTTCAATTGCGATCATCAATATGAAGGAAGTTTATAAGATCCGTCAGATTGAAAAGATCATCAAACAAACATTTGAGAAAGCGCACATTCCTACTCCATTTGAAGTGTGTGAAAAGCAGTTGTTCCATTTGGTGCAAGGCGTTCACAACATTGAAGTAAATGAGAAAGCTATTGGTGCTTACTTGCCAAAAGTGTTTGAAGAATTTGCTGATATGACTAAAGAAGAAGTGATCACTCGCTTCGTTTCAGTAGAATTTAACCGATTCCTTGATTATTACCGCAACGCTCCAGACTTGAATGAGTCGGAGAAAAAAGGTGATTCACGTGCATCGCGCGATGGTGTTGTAAAATTATACATCAACCTAGGTGAGATCGATGATTTGAACTTTGCCACCATGAAGCAATACATTGCTGAAGTTGCGGGCATTAGCGAAGCAGACATCACCTGGACCGATTTGAAAAACACCTTCTCATTGATTGAAGTACGCATTGGTGTATTGGATACAGTGATGGATGCGTTCAAAGTAGGTATTAAATTCCGTGGTCGTCCAGTTCGCTTAGAATCTCGCGGTAATCGTGATGCAGGTATTCCTCGCACACGTTCACGCAGCGACAAAGGTGGACATGGATATGGTGGCGGTGGCCGAGGTAACTTCAAAGGAGGTGACCGTGGCGGAAGCACTGGTGGCAGTAGCGATCGTGGTGGTGACCGTGGTGGTGACCGTGGAGGTCGTCGTCGCGAGTTTAGCGACAATGCATCAGGCGGAGGCCGTCGTTCGACCAGTGGTTTTAGCAAAAAGAAAAAGTGGTAAGCTTTTTAAAATAGACTAAAGAAAAAAAGGGATCTACGTTTAGATCCCTTTTTTCATAAACCTTTACTCTCCTCACTCCTTTTCGGGAGCTATGACCGAACCAAGTGGTCAAGACGTTTTTTTACAAAAACATCATGGAGACATTGAACCTATTTTGAAGCACACTTGCTAACGGCACTCTCATTACCGTGCAAGAAGTTGTAAGTCATATTACATGTAACGCGCTAAAAAGCGGTTATAATCATGGCGCAATTCATTGATGCGTCTTTCCAAAGCAAAGTAGCGGTCGCGAAGCGAATCATGTTCCGCTAAGGTGTGATTGGCTAAGTGTTGCGCCATTTCTTGTACATCGCGGCTGAGGTGCTTTTCGTGCTCATGCAGGTCGTGACTCAATTCATCGATGTTGTTTCGTTGAATCACAAATTGATTTTGAAAATGTTCCACTTCCGCCTTTACTTCCGTTCGGGTGTACTTCATGGACACTTCGGCAAGGCGACCTTTTAAAAGATCTAATTCCTCCTTGTAGAAGGTTAACGCTCGAAGCCAGTCGCTGTGTTCGCTGGTCATTCGTGATACGTGATAGAGGGTGTGCATTGCCATAGTTATCGTTGTTTGATGACCCAAAGGTGAAACGATCAGCATGCATGAGGTATGACTTGAATCAAGGCGAGCCGTGATCTGCATCAGAAGCATAAAAAAGCCCGCATATCCAATGGATTGCGGGCTTTTTATTTTTTGAAAAGAAAAGCTCCGAGAGCTCCTTTATCGAATTTCTTATTTGGCGGGTTGTCCCTCAGCTTGAACAGTGCGATCAGCACTCAAGCCAGCTTTTTCGATGCGCATGCGGCCTTGATCTAGCGCCAATACCACATCGGTTTCGCCCACTTCAACTACTTTACCGTGAATGCCACCGAGTGTCATTACTTTATCGCCAACCTGAATACCAGCTTGGAACTTCTTGGCTTCTTTCATTTTTTTCATCTGAGGACGAATCATGAAGAAGTACATAATGATGAACATACCGCCCATCATGATAAGAAGAGAAAAACCGCCGCCACCTTGGGCTTGCAAAAACAAACTATTCATTATTTGTAAAATTTGATTGCGAAAATAGTGAAGATCCGCTTAGCGGGTACGTTCCATTTTGATAGGAGGGTTAACCTCTTGAACTCTCTCTGTTCCAGAAACGGTTCCTTCTAGCTTTAAATACCAATCGCCCGGCAGGCAGTTAGTGCCCACAGTGATGGATTTAGAAATAACGCCTGGAAATCCAGTAGAGTTAAACTCCGCTGTGATGGTACCACCTTCTCCCGGATAAATCGGGTCTTTGGGCCAATCTTTTAACGTTGTACAGCCACAACTGGGGACTACTTGAGAAATCACCAATGGAGCATTACCTGTATTTTTAAACTTGAAGGAGTGCACCACTTTTTGACCAATGGCAATGGTGCCAAAGTTACAGGTGGTGCTATCAAAGGTAATCTTGGGCATGTCCACCTCTTCCGCTTCCGCGCTAGCGGTTTGAGGGAAGTTGATCATATCCGCAGTCACTTTTCTTTTTTCCTCTTGACAAGAAATAAGAACGAGCGCCAAAGCAAAACTTAAAATCAGTGATTTCATCCGTGTCGAATTTCGTTCTAATTTTAAAACGCGAAATACAAAAATGATGGATTAATAGTCGTCTCCATTGGAGTATGAGCCGTCGAAATCACTTTCATCGAAGTATTCGCCGGATTCGCCAAACATGTCATCCTCATCTTCATCATCGTCGCCACCACTAGCGTTGCCGTGAACTTCATTGAATTCTTCTTCTGAAAACTCGCTGCCAAAAAGATCCATTTCTTTGGAGTCTTGCGCTGGGGCATCGCCGTAAACCAAAGCAACACGTGGGTAAATGGTACTAGGCTTGTCTTTTTTCACCTCTACCAATTCTACGTAGAAAATCCACATGCGCAGAAAGTCATAGACATAGAGCACTTTATCAGAAGGTTTGCTTAGCATATCTTCCAATTTCGTATTAGCCATGCTTGGTGCAGCACCTCCCACATCCATGAGCGATATTTCCAATCCTTTTTCCCAACTCTCGTTGCTCATGTAAAAGCTGGCCATTTCGCCCTCTTCGAAGTCGAATGAATCGAGAATGGCTTTATGAAATTCTTCAAACGAAGAGTTGGTTTCGATTTCAATATCACGAAACACATCCTCTTCGGTGTCCACGATCACGCGGAACTTATAGATATTAACGTTTGAATTTTTAGCTGGCATGTTCCCAGTTTTTTAATGATTTAATGGCCTCATTGGGGTTTTGATGGCCAAACACATAATTTCCTGCTACGAGCACCTGAGCACCGGCTTCTACCAAAGCACGAGCATTCTCGCCGTTTACTCCACCATCAACTTCCACCACGCAGGTTGCATTGTTTTCTGCAATAATTTCTCTCAAATAGCGCAGCTTTTCATAGGTGCGTTCAATGAACTTTTGTCCACCAAAACCTGGATTAACGGACATGATCAATACTAAATCAAGGTCATTGATCACATCTTCCAAAACAGAAACAGGGGTATGAGGATTGATGGCTACTCCCGCTTGCATGCCTTCCGCTTTAATCGCTTGAATAGTGCGGTGAAGATGAGTGCACGCTTCGTAATGTACAGTGAGAATATCGGCACCCGCTTCTTTGAAGGCTTTGATATAATTATCAGGATTAACAATCATCAAGTGCACGTCCATAGGCTTGGTAGCGTGCTTTTTAATGGCCTTCAAGACTGGTAATCCGAAGCTAATATTCGGTACAAAAACACCGTCCATGATGTCGATATGAAACCAATCAGCATCGGAATCATTGATCATTTTGACATCTCTTTCGAGATTGGCAAAGTCGGCAGACAGCACAGAGGGAGCTACTAAAGTGCGCATGGTGAAAAATTATGGCGCAAAGGTATTGACTCTACTGTAAAAACAGGCGTCAAAAAAGTGCATTTTCGTCGAAAATATGTAGCACCTTTGTTTCCATGAAAGTGATAGGGCTCACCGGCGGAATAGGCAGTGGTAAAAGCACTGTTGCTCGTGTATTCGAGCGTTTAGGCGTCCCTGTCTTTTATGCTGATCAAGTAGCGAAAGCAGCTTACACCGAGCCTTCCATTCAATTGTCCGTTACGTCCCTGTTTGGAAGCGATATCTTTGAGAACGGGGTGTTGAACAGAGCTATTCTAGCCGAACGCGTTTTTTCTTCCCCATCATTATTGGCGCAGTTAAATGCATTGATTCATCCCTATGTGGCTGAGCAATGGCGTATTTGGAGAAAACATCATTCTTCTTCCCCTTATGTCATTCGAGAGGCCGCTATCCTCATCGAATCGGGATCGTATCAAGATTGTGATGCGATTATTCAGGTGACAGCCCCCATTGAAGACCGCATAAAGCGTGTTTGCAAGCGCGATGGGACTTCGGAGGAACAGGTGCGCAGCCGAATGAACAATCAATTATCTGACGAGGAGCGAATGAAATATGCCCAATATGAACTGAAGAACGATAACCGAGAAAGTCTATTGGAAACAATCCTTCGCTTAGATAACTACTTTCGTAGTTAACAATAAAAACCCCTCAATTCTTTTCGAAGGACACCGCAAAAAGAAAAGAGGGGAAATCATTTTAACCAATTTAATCAGAACAAAAAACGCAGCGGGGCTGGTTGTTTTTTTATATAACTAACTAGCTGTTCAATGGGTTGCGTGTGAGGTAAATTATTTTTTAGGATCAAATTGCTTAACGGCTTCACCCACCTTTTGCCCAAATGCATTGGCCATGGAAATCCTCATTTCGGATTCACTAAGTACCCCTTTTTGTTGATTCTTGAAATATTGATCGAGTAGCTCCTTTTTGTCTTTGTACACCACATCTTCCCTGCTATCCATTAATTGCCATTTCCATTCACCGGGATACAACTGAGAAGCGTCTCCTTCAAATTGGGCGGATACGGCGGCATCTTCTGCTACATATGGAATGGACTCTGATGCGAACACTTGACCAGACTCCGCATCCACAATTCGATAGCGGAAGGTGGCTTCAATGGATCGCGAGAAATGAATCTCCTCATATCTTACCTTTTTCGAATAACTCGCGGAGGAACCTAAAAAGCCTTTCTTCTCGATCACCTTTTTGCGCGGCGCATCATGACGATATGTAACCAACTCGCAAATCACGATGTACCGAGCTCCCGTCAATTCTCCCGCTTTTATGGCGGTATTTTCATCGATAAGCCCCGTCATTCCTTTCGCTTGTTCATCGAGCAATTCGCTTAAATTTTCCCTTTCTACCAATTGAATGAAGGGATCTTTCTGGGCCAATATTTTATTTTTTACCGACGAGGTAATTTCCTGTTGTACATCCTCGGGTAACTGATGATTTACCGTTCTTACAACGGCCAAAGTCACTTTGAGTTTTTCAACACAATCATCGCGAAGCAGCATGGCATCTTTGTAGCTGGCATCCAGTTTTGTGACTTCTAGAAAGTAGCCATAGGCTTGGCGGTATAACTTGAGATCGTATGCCTTTTTGCCTAAATTATAATTGGGAATAATATCACACAACAGCAACAGATACTGCCCTTTTTGATGATTGCGATCTACACTGAGCAAATTGGCAATTACACTTTTTGCCTGATCAAACCGTTCTTCTAGGACAGCCTTTTCGGCCTCTTGGTATAAATGATTGATGTATTCGTCCTTACATGAAAGTTGATCTTGATTGGCTGAAAGAGGTAACTTCAATTCTAAATCAGGAAGTTGAAAGTAATAGCTGTAAGCCAATTCGAACTGTGATAAAGCGGAAGTGTAATTACCCCGCATACATTCCATTCGGGCACTCTGAAACTTTTCATCCAGCATCAGTTGAGCTGTACGTTTCATTCCTACGCGGGAGTCCGCTTTTCTATAATCGCGGTAAGCCACCGCATATTTATCAAACGCTTCTCGTTTGAGTCCACCCTCCTCGAGCTTTTGCGCCTCTTTCATAATGGTATGATAGCGGGAGCAAGCGGAAAAAGACACTAAAAAAATGACGAAGTAGAGTGGTTTCATTTCACGGAAAGCGTCAATAATGACGCCAAAAATAGCCCAAGTCGATGATGAATCATAATCCTTGCTGACCTATGTCAGTAGAAGCAGCAATAAGGTCAAAAGACCTTTGAGCTATGAAACAAGCAGAGCTTATTCGCAAATACAATGTAGCTGGTCCACGTTACACCAGTTATCCCACCGTTCCCGCGTGGGACCTTTTGAGTTTCAACGAATTCAATTGGTTAGAACGCGTAAAACAGACCTTTACATTGACCAATGAAGTAGAAGGAGTGAGCATATATGTTCATCTTCCCTATTGCGAAAGTTTGTGTACCTACTGCGGTTGCAATACACGGATAACAGTCAATCATAGCGTTGAAGAGCCCTACATACAAGCGGTGCTTAAAGAGTGGTCGCTCTATAAATCGCAGTGGGAAGAAACACCACGGATACGAGAAATCCATTTAGGAGGCGGCACCCCGACATTTTTTAGTGCCCCTCACCTCGCCTTACTGATCGAAGGACTTTTAGCCGGCTGTGAATTAGCTGAAGACTATGCGTTTAGTTTTGAAGGACATCCCTCCAACACTACACGTGAACATTTAGAAACCTTATATCGATTAGGATTTACCCGTGTGAGTTTTGGAATTCAGGATTTTGACTTGAAAGTGCAAGATGCCATTCACCGCATGCAAAGTGTGGCTCAAGTGGAAGCCATAACGCTCATAGCAAGAGAAGTAGGATATACCTCTATCAACTTTGATTTGATTTACGGATTACCCTTTCAGACCTTAGACAGTATCGCACATACAGTGCACCATGTGTTGCGCATGAGACCGGACAGAATTGCCTATTACAGTTACGCGCACGTTCCTTGGATGAAGCCTGGGCAGCGAAAATTCTCAGAAGCCGATTTACCGAAGGATCAGGAGAAACGAGCTTTGTACGAATTGGGGAAATCAAAACTCGAAGATGCCGGATATAAAGAAGTGGGCATGGATCATTTTGCCTTACCGGACGACGAGTTGAACATTGCCCAAGAAAAGGGGCTTTTGCATCGAAATTTTATGGGCTACACCTCGAGGAATACCCATTTACTCATAGGATTAGGAGCTAGTTCTATCAGCGACTGTTGGTTAGGATTTTCACAAAATGTAAAAACAGTAGAATCCTACTTAGAACATATAGCCCATGGATCATTTCCCATTCAAAAAGGGCATCTGAACACCGATACTGATTTGATTTTGCGAGGTCACATCTTGCGACTGATGTGCACAGGTGGTACGAGCTGGGAAAATCAGGAAGAGCAATGTGCGGAATTATTTGAAGGATTACAGCGTTTGGTAGAGATGGAATCTGATGGGCTTGTTGAAATTAGCGAATACGAGATGCAGGTTACACCTGTTGGAAAAATATTTCTACGGAACATCTGTATGGCCCTAGATGCACACTTTCATGCGAGTGGAGAGCATGCGAGCATGTTCAGTAAGACGGTTTAAAATGTTATTCATGGAATATGCTTTATGCACCTGTTGCTACCAACTGGAGTAGACCTTATAGGTCTTAGACCTATAAGGTCTTTACCTAATTTTTTTTGACAATTCCAAATTTTAGTTATTCCGCCCCCAACAAAGCTTTTCGAACTTTATGCAAAGAAAATGACATAACACTCGCATATATAGGAAAACGAAAAAAGGGCAGCCTCTAATCAACAGAGACTGCCCTTTTTTCTATATCAAACCTTTTATTAATCGCGGCGGCGGCCGGAGTACTCCATAATGAGGTAGAGCAATTGTGTAATTGCGGCCAAAGCACTTACAACATAAGTGCGGGCAGCCCATTTCAATGCATCTTGCGAAGCTTCGTATTCAGTATCGGTCACTACATTTTTTTCTTTGATCCAGGCGAGAGCGCGGTTGCTGGCGTCATACTCCACTGGTAACGTAATAACGGTGAATAATGTAATAGCAGCCTGTAGGAAAATAGCTATTAAGAGCAAACCAGGCATGCGCGACAGAAGGAAGATTGCGGCCATCATCACCCATGGCATGGCGTTGCTGGCGAAACTAACCACAGGAACTAAAGCACTTCGCATACCTAACCATGAATAGGCTGTAGCATGTTGAACTGCGTGGCCGCATTCGTGAGCTGCCACAGCCGCAGCAGCTGCAGAGCGGCCGTGATATACATCGTGACTTAGATTAACTGTTTTATTGGTTGGATTATAGTGGTCGGTAAGTTGACCTTGCACACTGATCACTTTCACATCAAATATGCCGTGATCTTTTAGCATTCGTTCGGCAATCTCTTTGCCACTCAAACCAGAAAGAAGAAACATTTCGCTGTACTCTGCAAACTTCTTTTTTAAGCGATAAGACACAGCGTAGCCAAGTAAACCAAATACTATGGCGATTAACATTAACGGAAGATTCATTTTTTTTCTTGAATTACACAGCAAAATTAAACGGCCCACCGCTAAACAAAAAGCCAAATGCTCAGAGCAATAGCCAAATATTATTAATGAGAGAGGCCTCTATATAAAGAAAAAAGCCGCTTCTCAGCGGCCCTTTCCCTTAACCAAAAACCATGATACAAAAAATCTACTAATACAACTTCACAGAGGCAAGTGATGCATAGGCCAAAGAGCCACCCGCAAGCACTATATCTTTTGTCATGTGAAATACAGAAGACGTTTGAATGGATTCATTAGAACTGCCGAGATGCGGCGCATATACAGCAGCTACTACTAAAGCCAGTACCAAAGCCAAGCCCAAAGAAGATTGACGATCGTACTTTTTAAAACCAATGGATAAAGCGGTTAGGAAGAAAGAGAGGCCAGTGAAGAGCATCCACCCACGGGGATTCTCAGACATTACAACATCAACAGTAGATACCACACCAGAGGCTTGAAGCAAATGCATTGCACCAAAACCCAAAAGAGGAATACACAAAAACCACTTAGCGTGTTTAGACAGTAATTCCATGTGGTAATAGTTAAGGCTGTAAAGCGATACTAAAGTATGCTTAATTGAACCGAACATTCATTCGAAAACAAGGAGTTTCACACAAAGACCTGTTCATTCAGGGTGCTAATATTTTTATCATTTTAATTTCTCAAACCCGCGTCAGACAAGGCGTTTAATTCACTTTTAATTATTGAAAACTCTAAATCCTTTGTGAATAAATCGCAGAAGTTGAATAGATATTTGTGCTGTTAACTAACCAACCCGAAACTTGCTTTATGCCTCCAAAAACGAAAAGATGGGTTTTGCTAGCAGTCACCTTTGTTAGCATCTACCTTATGATGATGAAGTAACCGACATAAAGCCTGACAAATTCTTAATAGACTTACCAAAGCTCAGCGATGAGCCAACGCAACACGACATGCTTAAAAACATCAAATCGTGGTTTAACCAATATGCACCGTGGTTTGTAGACGTGTGGTATTACTTGGTAATGATCATTTTATTTATCATTCTTGCGGTGATCTATCTCTAGTTCGCCCTCAGCTTGTCACCTCGCTACTCAAGTTAGATTGTGCAAAACTCCATTTGCACTTTTATCAAATCGAGAAGGAAAGTTTTTTCTTTGTTCTATGCGCAACAAACAAATTCTTCTGCTCTGGGCTTTTTTATGCCTAGTGGTTTCCACAGTGGGAGCGCAGTCGTTTTTGCATCAGCGCACTCATCTCTATGAACAGTCCTCGCAAACGTGGATTTGCCAAGAATTTGAACGATCTAATCCCGCCTTTTTTCAGCAGAAAACGCTCCAAGTTATTACAGCTCCTGATGCTGGTTTAGACTCTTTATTTCCGGGCATGTGTGAACCATTTACCTCTGAAGAGCAAATCTTATTCGGCACAAGCTTATCCATTCCGCGTTTGGTACTGCATCAAAAAGCATTGTGCGATTTTTACTCTCCGCTTATTGAACGCAAACTTCTTTTAACCCAACTGCCGCTTAGTTATAAATATCTTCCAGCTATACTCACGGGCTTTAATGCGTCTTTTGAAAACGACCGCGACCAAGCGGGGATTTGGGCCATGTCCTACCCTATTGCCCGTCAATACAAATTGCGGGTGGATAGTTTAATTGATGAACGACGCGGTGGAGATATCGCTACTTCTGCTGCTATAGAGCATCTCAAATCGCTCCATCTGAAGTATCAGGGGAATATGAATAATGTGCTTATCGCCTATTGGAAAAGTCCAGCGTATGTTCAAGCGATGATTGATCAGCAACGCGATTTTGCCGCTGATGACAAGGAGTTTATCCGTTATTATTTATACCTCTCTACTTACCTTCATCGATTACCTGTTCGTAACGCGCTCGAAGATTATTTTGATGTTTACGCTAACTACGGCACACACTTTTTTACACGCAGCACTTCTTTTCGAAGCATCGAACTGGTGTTGGGTTGCAACAAAGAACAACTTCGGTCTATCAATCCTGCCTATGTAGGCAATAAGCTCGATAGCTCTTACCGCAGGATTTCTTTTTTATTGCCATTGAAAGAAGGAGAGTATTTTCAGCGCGCCCCTGATAGTCTTTACAATTTTAAAGAAAGGCCTGTCGTTATAGATGTAGTAGATGAGTACATCGTTCATAAAGTAAAAAAGGGCGAATCACTTGGCACCATCGCCAAAAAATATCGGGTTTCTGTTAATCAAATCAAGCAATGGAATAACCTCCGCCGCAATACGATTAGAGCTGGACAAAACCTTCGCATACGTCAGCACAAACGGGTGGTAAAACCAGATGTTCCCAAACCGAAAGCAGACCTTCCTCCTACTAGCATTCAACTGCCGCAAGACACATTAAAAATAGATACGGTACGTCCGAAGCCGAGCTTGCCCAAGCCAAAACAAGCTGAACCTAAAGCGGTAGTGCACACGGTGAAGAATGGGGAAAACCTTTGGCTTATTGCGAAAAAATACAAAACCACACCGGAGAAAATAATGGCATTGAATAAGTGCGGCGAGAATATTCGTCCGGGACAAAAACTAAAAATTCCCGGCAAAAAATAATCCCGCTATGAATAGCACGAAAATTCGATTGACCGTATTGGTGGCTGCTCTCGGCTATTTTGTCGACATCTATGACCTTCAGCTGTTCAATGTAGTTTCAAAAACGAGTCTCCAAGGTTTAGGCATTACAGACCCCGCAGTGATTGAACGATACGACTATCTGCTCTTTTTATGGCAGATGGGCGGCATGCTTGCCGGCGGACTGCTGTGGGGAATTATGGGCGATAAACGCGGACGTAAAAGCATCCTCTTTGGATCAATTCTGCTTTACTCCTTGGCCAATATTGCCAATGCCTTCGTAGGCAACTTAACAGAATACAGCGTCGTTCGCTTTATTGCGGGCTTAGGGCTTGCCGGAGAATTGGGTGCGGCGATCACTCTGGTGTCCGAAATAATGCACCGCGATAAACGCGGATATGGTACAATGATCATCGTAGCTATGGGCGCTTTGGGCGCTGTGGCCGCAGCGTTTGTGAGTAAAACAGAATTTAATTTGTTCGGACTTCAAAACTGGCAAATGGCATACATCATTGGTGGTGTATTAGGTCTTACCCTATTGCTGCTGCGAGTGGGCACTTTTGAAAGTGGAATGTTCGATGAGGTAAAAAAATCAACGGTTGAAAAAGGAAATTTCTTTTTGCTTTTCAAAGACAAAAAGAGGTTAATCAAATACATCAGCTGTATCTTGATTGGATTACCCGTATGGTATTGCATAGGCATTCTCATTAAGTTTTCAGAGAAGTTTGCGCTAACCACTGGTGTTCATGGAGAGCCTATAAAAATTGGCTTTACCATTATGTATGCATACATCGGTTTATCCTTTGGCGACCTGGTAAGCGGATTGCTCAGTCAGTGGTTTAAGAGTCGTAAAAAAGTAGTTTTGGGTTACTTATTGGCTACCATAGTGCTGGTGGTTATATTTTTATACTACAAAAATTTAAGCTCATCTGCCTACTACTTTTTATGTTTCTTGCTAGGCACAGCCACCGGATATTGGGCTTTGTTTGTAACCATTGCATCAGAACAATTTGGAACGAACATAAGAGCCACGGTGACTACAACGGTTCCCAACTTTGTAAGAGGATCCGTCATTCCCATTACTCTTTTATATAAAACCATCGAAGTCAATTCAGGTAACATCACAGCCGCTCTCATTTTGGGAATCATTTGCATTGGTACTGCTATAGGAGCGCTATTTCTGTTACCAGAAACCTTCGGAAAAGACCTTCATTATTTAGAAGCCGCTCAATCGGACAGCTAACCGTTTGTCCTAATTAACAAGAAGAGGACGGTGAATCGCATTTATTTCGATCCATCAAAATCCTCTGACTATGAAAAAATGGTTACTTCCAATGATGGGCCTCGCTCTTCTGAGCGCTTGCAGTAAACCTTCAGAAAAAGCAATATTAAAACGCATGAAAATTGCCGCCTATCCGGCTACCGAAAAACACGACAGCACGCTTAACTTTTTTGGCACCGCTGTAAACGATCCTTATCTCTGGTTAGAAAATGATACCAGTGCGCAAACAGCGGCATGGGTTGACGCTCAAAATAAGGTGACGCATGGTTATTTAGACAGTATTCCCTTTCGGAAAAAAATTCGGGAGCGCTATAACGAACTCTTCAATTTTGAAAAAGTAGGAGCACCCGATAAAGTTGGCGACTACTATTTCATTTGGAAAAACAGCGGATTGGAGCCTCAAGGAAAAATCTTTGTTCGCAAAGGTTTGGAAGGAGCGGACGAGCTTTTTCTAGACATTAATTCTTTGAGCGAAAAAGGAACAGTATCAGCAAGCCTTCTTGGTGCGAATGAAGCTAATACTCTTATGGCAGTTAGCATTAGCGAAAGCGGAAGCGACTGGAGCCGCATAGTGGTGTACGACATCGCTTCGAAAAAAACAACCGGTGATGAATTGCGTTGGGTAAAATTCAGCGGTGCTTCATGGTATAAAGATGGATTCTTTTACAGTCGATATCCCGAGCCTAAAAAAGGAGAAGAACTCAGTGGCAATAACATGAATCACATGGTTTATTACCATCGCCTAGGCACACCGCAAGCTGAAGACATACTCGTTTATCAAGACCCTAAAAACCCTACCTATTACAACAATGTAGGATTAACGGAAGACAAAAAGTTTCTTTTGTTATACAACGCACCGGGCACTGATGGTTTTATGGTCCAGTATAAAAGTCCAGATGATTTAAAGTCGCCTTTCAAACCGCTTTTTTCCGATTTATCTTACCATACAAGCGTAGTTGAAAGCACGCCCGATGGGCACCTTTTAGCGATAACAGATGTGGATGCACCCCGCTATCGACTCGTTAAAGTAGATCCCAGCAAGCCATCGAAAGAAAATTGGAAAGAGATTATTCCACAAACCGAAAATCTTTTGCAAAGTGTAAGCACGTGCGGAGGTAAACTATATGCCAATTATCTCGATAAAGCCAATACGCGAATCGTTCAATTTGAACTGGACGGTTCAGGCAAAAAAGATATTCAAATGCCCGATTTAACGGGCACTGCTGGCGGCTTTGCTGGTAAAAAGGATGAGGACTTCTGCTTTTACTCCTTCACTTCATTTACCTATCCTGGCGTAATCTATAAATACGACATCGCAACTGGAAAATCAGAAGAATACTACAAGCCAGCAGTCAAATTTGATCCTACGGCTTATGAAAGTAAGCAAGTGATGTATAAGAGTAAAGACGGCACCGAAGTACCGATGTTCATTGTACACAAAAAAGGATTAAAACTCGACGGCACTAATCCAACTTTGCTATATGGTTACGGAGGGTTTAATGTTGCTCTTACTCCTTCATTTTCTACTTCTCGAATTGTATTATTGGAAAACGGGGGAGTTTTTGCGATGGCGAATTTGCGCGGTGGTGGCGAGTTTGGAGAAGATTGGCACAAAGGCGGTATGCTCAATCAAAAGCAAAATGTATTTGACGATTTCATTGCAGCAGCGCAATATTTGATAGATCAGAAATATACCTCTTCAGATAAACTCGCCATTGAAGGAGGATCTAATGGAGGCTTGCTGGTGGGCGCTTGTATGACCCAACGTCCAGAATTATTTAAAGTAGCCTTCCCTGCTGTTGGGGTTTTAGACATGCTCCGATACCACAAGTTTACTGTAGGTAAAGGATGGATACCCGAATATGGCTGTGCTGATACAAGCAAAGAAGAGTTTGATTATTTGTATCAATATTCGCCCTACCACAACTTGAAACCAGGCACTGCTTACCCCGCTACTATGGTTATGACAGCAGACCATGACGACCGTGTGGTACCCGCGCATAGCTTTAAATTTGCGGCTCGATTGCAAGAATACCATAAGGGCGATCACCCAGTGATTATTCGCATCGAAACTAGCGCTGGGCATGGCGCTGGAAAAAGCACAGAACAAATTATCGAAGAACAAACCGACAAATGGAGTTTCTTCTTTTATAATATGGGAATTGATCTATAGATTATTCAATTACACATTGAAAAAGCCAATCCTTCGATTGGCTTTTTTTATTTCAACTTAGCGAGGTGTTTTTTCATTTGATAAGCCAAGGGTGCTGTTACATGAGGTATTTGACGTTCTGTGATTGCTAATAATTCATTTTTCAGTTCAGGATACTTTGGTAAACTTTTGATGATAAACAAAAAAGAATTGTATTTAACCGCCGTGTCGGAAAGGGGATTGTTCAAAGAGTTGAAACTAAAATCCAGCACTTGGGCAAATAAGTCATCCGGTAATTTTTGTGCGGCTAGTACTTTAAAAACTTCGCGATGTACACTTGAGTCATGCGTATTACCGAGGAGATGAACAAGACGCTCGGAGTAGGGTGAGATAAGGTTTTTATTCTTTTGAGACACAACACCTAACACCCACGCCCCTTTTCGCGAGAGCACGCTATCCTTGTTTTCACAAGCTAAAATCAGCGATTCGAGCAACGAATGATCATCCAAGACACGCTTGGCCAATAGCTCTACTTCCACTTTTTTCATCGAAGTATGTAAATGATCCTTCCAGTTGAACATAGCCTCAAAAATAAAGCTTCCGACATTTCCCCAAAAGGATCTATCGGAAGCTTTAGCTGATTGTTATCTCTTATGTATCTACTTCTTAGGCGGCGATTGAGTGCGCGGTTTCATATTGGTGCGACCGGTTGGAGCTGGATGATCTTCATCTTCGTATTCCGTCTCCTTAAGGTTTTCCATTTTGAGCTCCTCGCCTTTTTCGAGTTTATCCAACAATTCGTCGAACTGCTCAGCGCTCAGTTGTTTCGCAATAATTTTCATGTCTTTATCCATCAAAAACACTTTAGGGGTGCTATTTACATCCCAATGCGTGCGGTAGTTTAAGCTTTCGATGGTCGTTGTTCCATTCAAAACCAATTTGGTTGCACTGTCTTGTTTCATAATCTCGGGCGTATCGCTCACGTTGATCCAATCCAATCCCTTTTCTTGAATAAAGGTGATCCATTTATCATTTTCCAATTCGTTGCCAATGGCGTATACCTTTAGACCTTTGTCTTTGTGTTTATGATAAACATCGAGCAATTTTGGCACTTCCTTTTTGCAATGGCCACAAGAGCTTTCCCAAATCACAACCATGGTGTATTCGCCCTTGTTTTCTTTCATGCTCACCCATTTTTTACCGGCTACATCTGGAAGAATGATGTCCAACGCCGTTTCTCCGCATAAGCAATGACGTTTTTCATTGGCGGATTTTTTCATCTCTTCGATTTTATCGGCCTTCATCCAATTGCATAATCCTTTGGCGTAGTAATTATCGACCATATAAACAAAGAATCGATCCATGCACATAACCTTAGATGTTTCGGCAGTATAGGTAGCCAAGTGGGTGATGTACTTAAATGCATCTTCGTTACCAGCGGTTCGGTCGATGAGTTTTTTTACCTCAACACACATCGTGTCAGGAATTTGAGGTAAGGTTTTAGTGAGGTAGTTTTCTACCAAGCGATGAAACTGTTGTTCGCGCACTAAGCGAGGATCTTTCAAATCGCAATTATCCCAATAATGCTCACGGAACCAATAGTACTGCCAACGCAACTTTTCATCATCGGTTAAACCTTCTGGGGCTTTTGGAGCCTCTGGTTCCAAAGCCATCCTGATCATTTTTACCGCCAATAAATCTGGGTATTTTTTGATTAAGTCTTTTTGATAGGCCACAACTTCGTCGTTGAGTTTTTTCAACTCTGCCATGCAAGGAGCCTTTTGTGATTCTAACTTGGTAGAGTCATTGAGGCAAAGGTCTATGGGTTCACGGAGCTTTCTTTTTTCATTGATGTAGCGGATATACTCGAAGAAAACTTTGTTGTTTTGGCTCTCCTTGATAACGATTTTCTCTACATCATTATCCGCATTGCACTGAATGAAAATGTTTTCATCTGCCACAATGAAGTCGAAGTACTTGGGGCCCGGCATTACCAAAGCATATTTGCCGCATTCATTGTAAGGTTTTCCGTTAAACTTAAAGTTTCCCTTACTGTCCACTTGGGTAGTATCGTTGTAATACAACTTATTACCGTAGTAATTGGCCAAGTAAATTGTAGTGTCGGCCAATCCATCAATATGGCCTTTTATCGAGTAAGGAACGCTTGGTTTGGCAGTAGTTTGAGCACTTGTGGTGCAGCTTGTGAGAGCTAGAAAAATGAAGAACAAGTAATACAGTCCTTTTTTCATAAGGGTAGTTCGTTTGGAAGTATTGACCTCAAAGGTGAAACGATCGTTGCTCGAGTGATTTAAAAATAACATTTCGTTTACGACCGCACTTTCAATGATTGTTCCAAAAATAAGAGGAGCCCATATGAACAAGCATTAATAAAGGATAAACTTTTGTACCACGGCTTGTGAATGTGGCAGTCGCATTAGCTTTGTATCATGAGTGGAATAAGTATTATTGGCTGTGGTTGGCTTGGTCTTCCATTAGGCAAGGCCCTTGCAGAAAGTGGTTATACCGTAAAAGGTAGCACAACCACCGAATCAAAACTTGCCACAATCGCGGAGCATGAGATTATCCCGGTGCTCGCCGATTTTTCGAAAGACGTAAATCAGGAAGCCTTGGTTCAGCTTACCCATTGCGATGTGGCCATTATTACCGTTCCCTTTTCTCGAAAAAAAACAGCGGAAGAAAATAAAGCGCTTTATAAAAGAATTGCCGGTACACTTTCATTAGAAGGCGTAGAACGAGTGATCATGATCAGCAGCACATCTGTCTATGATGATGAGAGCGGTGTTTATACCGAATCCGATGCCTTAGAAACTCATCCTCTACGGGAGTGTGAGCGTTATTTTTTAGACCAATTTCCATCGGCCTTGGTCATTCGATTTTCAGGATTAATAGGTCCTATGCGCCACCCTGGCAAGTTTTTAGCTGGAAGAAAAGACTTACCGGGCCCACTTCATCCAGTGCATTTAATCCATCAAGCAGATTGCATCGGACTCATTGCCCATTGCATAGAGCACCGCATTGAAGACACCTTAAACGCCTGCATGCCCGATTCCATGTCGCGAAAGGAATTCTATACTCAAGCCGCATTTGATTTGGGCTTAGAGCCTCCGCATTTTGATGAACGTGATCTATCGAACGGTCGGATTATTTCGATAGCTCGATTGGTAGAAGAGGTAAAATACACCTTTCAGTATACCACGCTTCAGCAAGCTTTAGCTCATTGCTAAACACAAAAGGCCCGATCAGATCGGGCCTTTTGTGTTGGAAAAAATCCACTTATTTTCTTACCATCATTTTAGTGGTAAACTCTTCGTTCCCTTTTTTCACTTTAACGAGGTAAACACCTTGAGAAAGATGGTTTAAAGAGATGTGTTGGATCATTGATTCGCGAGAGATGTTCGATTGATACACCACACGACCCATCAAATCCATTACGCGTAAATCGCCGCCTTTCCAGGCATCAGCTAATGTAATATTTACAAAATCCGAAGCTGGGTTTGGAGCTATTACCACTGCATTATCCGATTTAGCAGTAGCTTCAGTGATACCTACACCAGTAGAGTTGGTCAATTTCACATCGTCGACATAATAAAGACCTTCACCTTGATTGGTGTCAGTTCCGAAAAAGTCGAAGCCCGCCAATTGATTGGTACCTGCGGCGCCATTTGCATTGTTCAAAGACCATGTCCATGAATTCAAAAGAATACCATTGATGCTGAGGTAACCCATATCGGCATCCATATCCGCGGTTACTTTCACGTCGAACCAAGTATCGAAAGCCACGATAGGACCTACGCCATCAGTACCTCCACATGTAAAGGTGCATTGACCTGCTGCATCGAAGAATACATCTACAGCCCATTGGTAGGTCGTAGATGTGCTTGACCAGGTGTGCAAACCATTGAAGTAAGCACCAGAGCTTCCGGTAGGGATCAACATTTTGAATTCAACGTCGTATTTACCAGAGGTAAATGGTCCAATTGGAAGCACTAAATCCACCGAAGTACCATTGATTTCAGCGCTGTTTAATCCGCTGCTCGCATAGGCCGAACTTACCAATGCATCTTCGCCTGCAAAATTTCCAGTCCAGGTATCCCATGCGCCATTGGCTTGAGCCGCAACGCCAGTACCAGGAGTGTAGGCGTCGAAATTATCTTCGAAAATCACCTGAGATTGAGCCGCAGTTGCAGCCAGAAATACAGAAAAAGCAAGTAATGTTTTCTTCATAGAGTTTGGTTTAATTAAGGTTTAACTGAGGCAATTTATAGAAAAGAATCTATTTTTCTCTATCAAATCGCTCAAATCGTGAAAAGAAAAGACCAATCAGAACATTAAGCGATGGATTGGAATAGGTCATTCCATTCATTCATCAAGTCCGCTCCCTTGTTTCGAGCATACCAGAGATGAATCTTTTCTTTGATTTCGTTAGCCGTAAAAGTCGGTTCTGTAGATGCCTTCCAAGCCTTTATCTCCTCTACCAATGTACTCGGACGCGGCCCCCAATGGAACAATTCATTGCCCACCTCATCAAAGGCAACAAATACCGGGATACTTCTGCTTCCATTCGTAAGGTATTTGTCCATCCATTCTGGATTATCATCACGAAGAATAATTTCGAAATCGATGCAGTCCTCGTTTGCCTTGCACATCTGTGCGACATAGGGCAGAATTTGAGCACTATCGCCGCACCATCCTTCAGTGATGCATAAGAGCTGGATTTTTTTCCCCATCGTACGTATAGTATGAAGGAGATTTTCAGATAAAACACCATGTTTTTCGATACGATTCATGCGTGTTTCGTTGATAGTGGTGTAAGCCACCATATCCTCTCCTTGCTTTTCCCCTGTTACCAAGCCCTGTTCTAACAATGCTTGAACGTGGCTTCGAAAATCAGTGTATATAAAAGAGCGAGTATGATTCGAGAGCACAGAAAGTCGATTGTCCGTTTTCATTGTTACTTAAAAATATTCGGCGAAATTAAGTCGCCTGCTTAGCTTTGTGGCTCATGCAAGTAACCACACACCTTCGCAAAATGTCATCAAGGTTGGACGGACAAAACGTTCAATACTTTTTGCCACTCGTAAACATTACAGAAAGAAAAGGCGAGTTGGCGCTTAATCCCTTGATTGGGGAAAACATTAAGCTTCGCTTTACGGGTCAGATCCATTGCATTGCTACGGGGAAAAAAATCAAGAAAACCTTTGGAGAAGGATTGAGTTATGAAGCTTTTATGACTTCCCCCCTGGCTTCGCCTAGCATTGTTCGTCCGGAATTAAGTCGAATTCATGAAGGCATTGCTCTGCGTGATTTTGATTGGGAGAATGAACACCACAATCAGCCGCATTATGTTTATCTATCGCGTACCTCAGAAGTAAAAGTGGGTGTAACCCGCACCACCAACATACCCTATCGATGGATTGACCAGGGTGCCAGTGAGGCCATCATAATAGCTGAAACACCTTATAGACAACTGGCAGGATTGATCGAAGTGCATTTGAAAGATCATTTTGCGGATAAGACCAATTGGCAAGCCATGCTGAAAAATGTGGTCAACGATCAACGTTCGTTGTTGGACTTAAAAGAAGAAGCCTTGCAGCTCATGGGATCCGATTATGAGTCCTTTATATATGAGAATGACGACGTTACCCACCTGCATTATCCAATAGAACACTACCCATTAAAGGTCAAATCGGTTAAGTTAGACACACTTCCGGACTATGAAGGCCGGTTAAGAGGCATAAAAGGTCAGTACCTCTATTTTGATGATGGATTAGTACTAAATGTGAGGTCTCACGCGGGCTACGAGATTCAGTTAGAATCAGAATAAGCCCCTTTTGATCAACGAATTGTGATCATTTTGATAAAAAAGTGAGATAAAACTTTGATGGTAAACAAATAAGATTATATTTGTAACGCATCTCATCTTATCATATGTTCCTTTGAACCCATTGCAACACGTGTCAAGTTGATTTGTTTTAACAAACAAACGTTTTTTTTTTATCATGAACATTTTTGTATCTGGGCTGAACTACAGCCTCACGAGCGAGGAACTTACCGCTCTTTTTTCTCAGTACGGCGCAGTAACTTCTGCTAAAGTTGTTACAGACCGTGAAACTGGCCGCTCACGTGGTTTCGGTTTCGTTGAAATGGCAATGGATGAAGAAGGTCGCAATGCAGTATCTGCACTTGACCAAACTGACGTGAAAGGTCGCAAAATTAACGTAAAAGAAGCTGAAGAGCGTCCACAACGTTCTAGCGGCGGCGGAAACCGTGGTGGTTTCGGCGGCGGTCGTGGTGGTGACGGTGGCTACAAGCCTCGTTTCAACCGCGATAACGATCGTGGAAGTCGTTACTAAGAGTAACGAGCTCCTAAATATTAAAAGCCGTTCCATTTGGGACGGCTTTTTTCTTTTCCGTTCTTTTCGCAAGAGCGCATAAAAAAAGGAAGATGATCATTCATCTTCCTTGTCCTATCGTTCTTCTTTTTTCAAAGAAGCCAATCTAATTAATTCATACCATGAGGAACTTCTAAGCGGAATTGGGGAACAGTTACGCGTAAAAATTCGGTAGATTGTAAACGCTGCATGGTAAAGTATCCATGCATAGTCCCGCGAATGCTGCGTAAATCGCAAGCCGAGCTGTAAGTGAAAAACTCACCTGGGTTGATAACTGGTTGCTGCCCTACCACACCAGGACCTTCCACTTCGCGATTGATACCGACAGAGTCGAAAATATACCAGTGGCGACGAAGCAGTTGAATCGGAAAATCGTTTTGATTTTCGATGGTAATGTTGTAGGAAAAAACATAGCTATCCAAAACAGGGCTGCTGATGCCTGGTTCGTAGGCCGGTTGTACACTTATGCGTACGCCTGAGGTTACTTCTGTTAACATTCTTACAAAGGTAGAAAAAATTAAACGTAGATTGTTAATAAAACGCGAAAACTTCAACCATTCCCTTGGACTGGGCTATTTTCTCGGGGCGCGAAAGCGATTTACTTTGCAGCCATGGATAAGACCTTTTCCCTTTTTCGCAAAGTGGCCTATTTAGAAGGCTGGTCATTCATCTTGTTATTAGGATTGGCCATGCCGTTGAAATACCTATTTAACATTCCTCAAGCGGTGAAATACATTGGCTGGGCGCATGGCGTTTTGTTCGTTGCATATGTAGCATTGCTTGTTGTATGCATGGAATCACGAAAGTGGAAAATTTCATTTGCCATCCTTTGTTTTTTAGCATCTTTAGTCCCCTTCGGCACATTTTGGCTAGAAAACAAAAAACTAAAAAACGCATAATCACAAGACCAACATCACAACCATAACCATGAAAAAATCATTTCATTACCTGCTTTTGGGCGGTGCTTTGATGGGAGCGGTCGCTTGCAACAATCAAGCACAGAAGCCCATAGAAGTTGCTCAACAAGAAACCAGTGCCGAAAACGACACTACCTTCCAATGGGAAGTGGACCGCTTCGAAGACATTCGCATTTTGCGTTATCGCATCCCCAATTTTGATCGTTTAACGACCAAGCAAAAAGCCTTCGTGTATTACCTCACACAAGCGGGCTTGGCCGGACGCGATATCATGTGGGATCAAAACTACAAGCACAACATTGAAATTCGTACGCTTTTAGAAAAGATCTACACGGAGTACAAAGGCGATAAAAATGCTGAAGGGTGGAAAAATTTCGAAACCTACTTGAAACAAATTTGGATGAGCAATGGTATTCACCACCATTACAGCAACCTGAAGCATCAACCGAAATTTGACAAGACCTATTTCGAATCGTTGCTT
>JBDKGH010000007.1:0-26604 GCA_039798265.1 Bacteroidota bacterium
GTAATTACTTGACTCCAAATCGGAAGATTCGCCGTTTTTACAGCTCCCGATGGATCGAAATAAATCAAGTACGGAGTAGTATTCAAAACGGTAGTTACTTCAAATTTCAAATCAGGACTAATCTTCTTTACATCCGCTATAAACTGTTTGGTAATCTCATTTCCATCATTCACTAAAGAAGTTGAATCAGTATAAACAATGAACCAATTTTTTTGAGTAAAAGAATTTGTACTTATAAAAAGCACCAAGACGAGAAGAATAGATTTTTTCATTGCGGCGTTCAATTTTCAGGGAAAGATAAGAGTAATTGATCTGACTCGTAGATGCATTCTTCAAGTCTGAAGGGATATACGAGTTATCCGCTCCCTTAGCTCAACCAGTTATTTGTTATTCACCAATATGTCCTATTAGCATATATGCGCAAATATTGAAAGGACCTTATAGGTCTTAAGACCTATAAGGTCTTTACCTAAAAAAAATCGACATTTCCTAATTTTCCTTATTCAGCCCCCCACGCCCATTCCAGCCACTTATGCATTCTGTGACACATATTCTTAACCTTTATGCAAAAAAAAAGACCGCACATCTCTGTACGGTCTTTAAAATATCGTATTTCAAAAATTACATTTCGAAATCTTCCAAGAACTTCGTAGTGAAGTTTCCTGAACGGAACTTTTCATCTTTCATCAATTTCTGATGGAAAGGAATTGTTGTCTTGATGCCTTCGATGATGTACTCATCCAACGCGCGTTGCATCTTGGTAATGGCTTCCTCACGTGTTTGAGCCACAGTAATCAACTTGGCAATCATCGAATCGTAATGCGGTGGAATGACATAACCAGCATAAGCATGCGTATCTATACGAACACCGTGTCCTCCTGGTGAGTGATAGGCTGTAATCTTGCCTGGTGATGGTGAGAAGTTCTTGTACGGATCTTCTGCATTGATGCGACACTGTATAGAGTGCATCTTTGGATAGTAGTTACGACCCGAAATTGGTTCTCCCGCAGCCAACTTGATTTGCTCTTTTACCAAATCGTAGTTGATTACTTCCTCTGTAATCGTATGCTCTACTTGGATACGTGTATTCATTTCCATGAAGTAGAAGTCACGGTTTTTATCTACCAAGAATTCTACCGTACCTACACCTTCATATCGAACAGCCTCAGCCGCTTTGATAGCAGCTTGACCCATTTTCTCGCGCAACTCATCGGTCATAAATGGCGATGGCGTTTCTTCTACGAGCTTTTGGTGACGACGTTGAATAGAACAGTCGCGTTCTGAAAGGTGACACGCTTTTCCATATTGGTCGCCGGCGATTTGAATTTCTATGTGACGAGGTTCTTCTACGAATTTCTCCATATAGATACCATCGTTACCAAATGCAGCTCCTGCTTCACGACGTACTTTATCCCATCCGTCGATCAACTCTTCTTCGTCTTTACAAACGCGCATCCCCTTACCTCCACCACCAGCGGTAGCTTTCAGCATTACAGGATACTTAATTTGTATAGCAATCTTTTTAGCGTGTTCGAGGTCCTCTAAAAGTCCATCGCTGCCAGGTATAGTAGGAACACCAGCGTCCTTCATGGTCTGCTTCGCTGACGACTTATCGCCCATAGCGTCGATCATTTCTGGTGATGCTCCGATAAATTTGATTCCGTTTTCTTTACACACTTTAGAGAAAGTAGCGTTTTCGGAAAGGAATCCATATCCAGGGTGAATAGCATCGGCGTTAGTAATTTCTGCAGCGGCGATGATATTCGGGATTTTCAAATAAGAATCCTTGCTCGGGGGAGGACCGATACAAACGGCCTCATCCGCGAAGCGAACGTGGAGGCTATCGCGGTCAGCAGTCGAATAAACGGCTACGGTAGCGATCCCCATTTCTTTGCACGTGCGGATTACACGAAGGGCAATCTCGCCTCGGTTGGCAATGAGAATTTTTTTAAACATAGTTCCTGAAGATTTAGTGAACGGCCTTAATAATGGATGTCAACTGCATCAACTTATGCAGGCTCTACCAAGAATAAAGGCTGATCGTATTCAACAGGAGTGCTATCATTTACCAAAACTTTCACGATCGTACCAGATACCTCTGATTCAATTTCGTTGAAAAGCTTCATGGCTTCGATGATACAAACTTTGTCACCTGTTTTGATGGTTTGGCCAACTTCTATAAATGCTGGCTTATCAGGTGATGAAGAGCGATAGAAAGTACCAATCATTGGGCTCTTGATTTCAATCAAGTTGCCTTTTGACTCAGCCGCAGGAGCTGCTGCTGGAGCTGCAGGAGCTGGAGCAGCAGCAACTGGTGCTGGTGCCGCCACTGGCATAGCTACTGCTGGAGCAGCTACTTGTATCATTTCACCTGCTCTTCCTTTGCGCTCTGGCTCGTGGGTTTTGATGGTGATTTTGAATTCTTTCTGCTCGATTTCAACTTCACTTACCCCGCTTTTCGCCACGAACTTGATGAGATCTTGGATCTGTGTAATGTTCATAGGTGATTTTGTTTTCTCTGGTTAATTGGTTTGGTCAAATATAACAGTTTTGCTCACTTCTGGTTATTTACCATCGTAAGCCCACTTTACGTAAACAGCCCCCCAAGTGAATCCCCCTCCGAAAGCAGATAATATGATATTATCGCCTTTCTTCAATTGGCTCTCCCAATCATGCAAACACAACGGAATAGTTGCGGCTGTGGTGTTGCCATAACGCTGAATATTGATCATTACCTTATCATTGCCTACTCCCATGCGGCGAGCAGTAGCATCGATAATGCGCAAATTGGCTTGGTGAGGCACCAACCACGCCACATCATCGGCGGTAAGGTTATTTTTTTCCATGATTTCTGCTGATACATCAGCCATTCCTACCACCGCAGCTTTAAATACAGGCTGACCATCTTGGAACACATAGTGCTCGCGTGCAGCCACAGTTTCAGCTGAAGCTGGCTTCACTGATCCACCGGCCTTTTGATGCAAATAAATGCGGCCATGGCCATCTGATCGAAGAATGCTATCCATAATACCCATCTCTTCTGTGGTTGGCTCAAGCATTACTGCTCCTGCTCCATCACCGAAAATAACACAGGTACTTCGGTCAGTATAATCAACAATAGACGACATCTTGTCCGCGCCTACTACCACCACACGCTTGTGCTTGCCTGATTGAATAAATTGGCTAGCGGTAGCTAGGGCAAATAGGAAACCAGAACAAGCCGCATTGATGTCAAATCCCCACGCATTCTTTGCGCCGATCTTATCACAAATAATATTAGCAGTAGCTGGAAACTGATGGTCAGCGGTAACTGTTGCACAAATCAACAAATCAATGTCGTTTGGCTCCAATCCTCGCTTGGCAAGCAATCCCTTTACGGCTTCAGCACCCATGTCGCTGGTACCTTTGCCTTCTCCTTTCAAAATGTGACGGGTTTCTATTCCTGTTCGGGTACGAATCCACTCATCGGTGGTATCTACCATCTTTTCGAGATCCTGATTAGTCAGAAGATCTTCGGGCACGTAGCCGTGAACAGCGGTGATTGCAGCTCTGATTTGGCTCATCAATTATACTTTTAATGTAACGCGGGCGCTAATGTAAGGTGAAACATTCGGGCGTAGATCAAAAAACCACCTTCTAACATCAAGAATGTGTAGAAAATACACACTATTCTTTACTCACACCCATAAGCAGAAAAGCCCCGTCAAATTGATTGACGGAGCTCTGTATATTTTTCTAGAAGCTAGGAAAGAAGTAGAAGCTTATGCTTCAGCTCCTTCTTTCTCCATTACCACTTTACCTTTATAGTAAAGTTTTCCTTCATGCCAGTGAGCGCGGTGAAACATGTGTGGTTGACCTGTAGTAGGGCAAGTAGACACGTTTGGAGCCTCAATTTTGTAGTGAGTCCTACGCTTCGCTTGGCGGGTTTGCGAAATTCGGTGTTTAGGATGTGCCATCGTTGTAGGTTTATAGCGTTGTTATTCTTCTTCTTCGTAAAAATCGTCTTCCGACGGTTCGTTTTCTTCAATCGTCATGTTCTTCAAAGCAATCCAGTTCGAATCAGAATTCTCGCTTACACGGTATTTTTCTAACTCTTTCAACACCTCTTGATTACAGTCTGCCGGATTAGCATGTGCCCTGCGGGCGGGCATGCTCAAATGGCAATACTCATAAAGATACTGACTGATGTCAATCTCGTGCTCCGCAGGACCGAGGATAAGAACCTCTTCGTCCGTGCTGCCCGTTTCTAATCCAAATTTCACTATTAGTCGGTAAGTACCTGTTAGTGCCTGGTCGATGGGTTCACCGCACGAGTCACAGTCGGCAGATACCGTACCTTCTAAATGAAAGTCGAGTATCATCATAGAAGCCTGCTTCTCCAGCTCAAGCTTGACCTGGATATTGCACTCTTCTATTTCAGAGTGTGGAAATGCTTCAAAGAACGCTTTCCCCAGTGTGAAATCGTAGAGATGTTTTCCTACCTTCAATCCCAAAAAGGGAAGGTTATATTCCTTCAACTTCTTCACACTTGATTTTTTTGGGACGGCAAAGATAGGGAGACTTTCGTTATTAACAAGCACACCTTTGTTCAAAAGTAGCATTTTTTCTTATTTCAACGTTCAAAAGCCTATTCTTGTGCGTTTTCCATTATACTTGTAGTTGGCTTGATGATTGTATAGACCGCACATCTAATCAAAAGCGATTAACTCAAATGAAACACTGGTTTTTCAGCATTATAACCCTCCTCGTCTTCAGTTCAACCGCTGTAGCTCAGGGAGATATAACCCCGAAAGTAAGCGACGCCCTAAAACGTGGCGACGCCGCTTCATTGGCCTCTTTCTTTATGCCACAGATCGATCTCACCCTCAATGGTGAGGACGGGAGCTATTCGGCAGCTGAAGCTCAAAAAATATTAGCCGCCTTTTTTAGCCAAAACACCCCGCAGGCGTTTACGGTAAAACACCAAGGCACTTCCAAACTCGACGACCAATACCGAATTGGTGACTTAAATACCGCCAAAGGAGTATTCCGAGTTACCTTCTTTATGAAAAAATCAGGTAGCTCAATGCAGATTAAACAAATCAAAATTGAATAATCCTACATTTGCAACCGCAAGCTTAGCCCACCTCACCTTGAGTTGGGCTTTTTTATCGGATTTGCGATCCATATTCGTAGCTCATGAACTTTGACTTAGACGATTTTATTCGACGTGCTTTAGCCGAAGATATCGGCGATGGCGATCACACCACATTAAGCACCATTCCCGCCTCCGCCCGAGGTAAAGCCCGCCTTTTGGTAAAAGAAAAGGGTATTCTTGCCGGCGCAGACATCGCTCGACGCGTGTTTGAACTGGTAGATGACTCCTTGAGCTTTACACCCGTGCTCAGTGATGGAACTCCCATCAACCCTGGCGATATCGCTTTCTATATTGAAGGTTCTTCGCGCAGCATTACCATCGGCGAACGACTTGCCCTCAATATTATGCAGCGAATGAGTGGTATTGCCACTAAAACGCACTTCATTCAATCCTTAATGGCCGGCACCCACTGCAAACTTCTCGATACCCGTAAAACCACTCCTGGTTTTCGCTACTTCGAAAAGTTGGCTGTAAAAATTGGCGGAGGAGAAAATCATCGATTCGGATTGTACGATATGATATTGGTAAAAGATAATCACATCGACTATGCAGGAGGAATTCCTCAGGCCTTGCAACAAATAAAAAGTTACCTAGCTGATCAAGGAAAAAACCTCAAAGTAGAAGTGGAAGCTCGCAATATCGATGAGGTAAAATTGATTCTAGAGCAAAATATTGCCTTCCGTATTTTGTTAGATAATTTTACCCCCGATCAAATTCGTGAAGCTGTCGTCTTCATCAACGGTCGAGTAGAAACTGAAGCGTCCGGAGGAATCGACGAAAAAACAGTTCGCGATTACGCTCTCGCAGGAGTGGATTATATTTCTATGGGAGCACTAACGCATCAAATAGAAAGCCTTGACCTTAGTTTAAAGGCAATGAAATAAGGAAGTAGTGCATCTATGGCGCCTAAATGGAAACGTATAATCTTAAAAATTGGGTGGGTTAACAAACTCATCGCTTTTTTGAAAACAGTGAAGCCCCCCGGATTTCAAGGGCTCTCACTGTGGTATGTTTCTACTTTTATGTGGGTCGCTATCAATAAAGGTTCGATACCTACCCGAGCAGCTGCTATCTCCTTCCGACTATTCCTGGCTTTTTTTCCAGGAATCATTATGCTGCTTTCTCTTATTCCGTATATCCCTGTACCCAACTTTCAAGATCAACTCTTCGATGGCATTGCGGAGTTCTTCCCGGGCGATACCTTTTCTCTTTTTGAATCCACGTTAGATGACTTGATTAAAAAGAAACACAATACGCTTCTTTCTATCGGTTTTATCTTAGTGATCTACTACGCTTCCAATAGCATTAACGCCATATTACTTGGGTTCAACGCTAGCCATTTGCGCGATGATAAAGACAATCCCATTCTCATTCGTGTGGCAAGTATCGTGTTGATCTTCGTTTTAGGGATCATCATGATATTGGCCATTATGATGAACGTATTCAGCGGAGTGGCTTTCGACTATCTGCATAAAATAGGGGTAATCGGTGATCGCGGATATATTCCCATACTCGATGTAGTCAAGTACATTATTACTCTATTCTTAATTTATTCCATCATCACTATTTTATACAATGTAGGCATGGGGGCTCGCCGCAGAAGACGCTGGCGGTTTTTTAATGCAGGAGCAACACTCGCCACACTGGCTTTTGTAATAGCCTCTATTGGCTTTGCCTACTTCATCAACAACTTCGCTAATTTCAACAAGCTATACGGCTCACTCGGAACCTTAATGGTATTGCTCATTTGGTTAAACTTTAACTGCACTTTGTTGTTAATAGGCTTTGAACTTAATGTGAGCATTCGACACGCCCACAAAAATTTACCAAAAGAAAAACCAACGCCACCTCCCGTAGTAGTGGCCCGCAACACGTTTAAGCATGAAAATTCAAATCCTTCTTCTTAGCCTTGTCGCATTTGCACAATCGCTTACGGCCCAAAGCGTAGTAGGCCGCTGGAAAACCATTGACGATGAAACCGGTAAAGCTCGTTCGATCGTAGAAATTTCTGTGAAAAATGGCGTGCTTACTGGCAAAATTGTCCAGCTCTTCCGTGAACCGAATGAAGAACAAGA
Organism: Bacteroidota bacterium; assembly: GCA_039798265.1. Classification (GTDB taxonomy): domain Bacteria; phylum Bacteroidota; class Bacteroidia; order Flavobacteriales_D; family Sanyastnellaceae; genus JBDKGH01. Next base: position 7,213 of record JBDKGH010000007.1, read on the forward strand.
TCCCTACTGCAAACTTTGTCCAGATGATAGAAAAGACAAACGCGTAGTGGGTATGGAAATCATCCGTGGAATGAAACAAGATGACAACGAATGGACTGATGGCACCATTCTAGACCCGAAAAAAGGCAGTATATACGACTGTACACTTTGGGTTGATGAATCGGATAGCAACAAACTACAGGTGCGCGGTTATTGGGGATTCTTCTTCCGCACGCAAACGTGGGTTAGAGTGAAGTAATGGCATCGAGCTCCGCTGCCATGAGCCTACTCAGATGTTTGCGAGAGTAGATCATCACATCCGAATTTCTTTTATTCGACGCATTTCGCTCTTCGAATGCTTTTTGTAAAAAAGCTTTCAAGCCCTTTTTATCATCAAAAGAAATCATCTCGCCTGCTTGCGCTTCATGAATGACGCGAGCACAATCGCTCGTGGGCGAACCTACACCAAGTATAGGATTGTCGCAGGCTAGGTATTCGAAGATCTTTCCCGTAATGCGTCCTTCTTGATTGCTATTCTGATTGATGATCACCAATAAAACAGCGGCCTGTTTCATCCGCTTGATGGCCTCATCGTGCTTAACGTAAGCTTCATAAAGCAATCGATCCGCAAAAGGCATGCGCTTAACAGAATCCAGTACTTCCACATCTGTAGGGCCTACTAGTTCCAGATAAAAGTCGCGCGCAAAAGCTGGATCTTCCTTTCTTAATTCTTCTATCGCATCCCAAAGCGCTTGTGGATTTCGATCATCGCCAAAGGTGCCATAATGCCCCAAGATGAAGCGCGACTCTTTCGGATAGTTCAAATTTTCAAAATCCGTGTGATCAAATCCATTGGTGATAACAGGAACTTTTTTGCCCCGAATTTTTGCATAGTTTTCTGACCAATGCCAACCAACCGTTACAACCTGAGCAGCCGATTTCACCACGCTCCTTTCTAAACGAGCGTGTATGTTTCGGGCAAAAGACGACATTTGAAATTTATCCGCGTTATCCATATTCACCCATGGATCTCGGAAATCTGCCAACCACGGAATACCCGTTTTTTTCGCTACTTTTTTTGCAATCAAATGCATACTGTGCGGCGGCCCTGTTGATATGATGGCATCAACTGGATGGTCTTTTAAGTAGTTGACTAAAAACGTTGTCGATGGGGAAATCCAAAACCGGCGTGCATCGGGTATGATTAGGTTACCACGAATCCAGCTGATCACTCGAGTTGAAAATTTCACTTTTTTCTCCGTGCGAATGAACCCCGCAGAAATGGTATTATCTGTTTTCGAAATTTTTCGTAAAGCACGGTAAGGCTCCCAAATCGGACACTTCACTACTTCTACACTTGCACTCACTTCCTGCAACAACGTTTCGTCGTAAATCGGATAGTCTGGATTTTCAGGGGTGTAGATTACGGGCTGCCACCCGAACTCAGGCAAGTACTTTGCAAACTTCAGCCACCGCTGAACTCCTCCTCCACCCGCTGGGGGCCAGTAATACGTAATGATCAATACCTTTTTCATGAGTTCGTCCGGCAATATTCGCAATACTTACTTTCCGGGTTGTGCGCAAACTTAGCACCGAAGAGGGTTTCTTGCACCAACTGCACCAACTCTTGTTCAAAGAGATCTATTTGATCGGTCGAAATACTCAAGGCACTATCACACGAAAAATAGTAATCTTTATCCCGGTTGGCTAGCGCAAAAATGCAAGCCTGTGTTACCGATAAATCTTTTCCTGCATGATGCATCAAATACAGGTAGGTAAACAACTGTAGTCCTTTTCCTTTGTCGCCTCCACTTACGATGATGTTGTCCGATTTGAGTTTTATTTCTCTTTCGTCCACACTGCCCGTTTTATAATCGATCACCACCCAATCATTCCCGATGGTGTCCATTCGATCTATTTTTCCCCTTAGATGAATCGGCGAATCGAAGCCCCATTTCTCAACTGGTACTTCTGCTTTTAACTCCAATTCTACTGCCATCACGAGGTGTGGTTTTCCATTGGCGTTGTTTTCCCGCATCGTTCGCTGATCGGCCTCTAGCGTGCTCTTCACCATATGCACCGCCACCTCTTGAACCAATCGGTTGTAACCTACCATTTCTTCACCTACTTGCGCATAGTTGCGCTCAATACTTTCTTTTACCCGCTGTTCGATGCTTGGAAAAAAATCGTTGAATTCTTCATCAGCGATCACTCGTTGCAAACGCGGCTGATAAAAATGTTCGAGCACCTCATGCACTACTATTCCTAATGTTCGTGAAGAAATGGTTTCTTCCATCTCTTCTTCTTCCCCTAGTGAAACAATATATCGGTAATAAAAATCAAGTGGGCAAGCATTCAGTTTGTTTAATGCCGTAGGCGAAATACCCGAGGCTAGCCATGCTCTCATTCTTTTTTGAGCGTGCTCCTCGTTTTCTACTTCATCCGCTTTTGCATTGGACTCGTCTGCTTTCAGGCTAAAAAATTCTTCGCGAATTTTAAACTGGGGATTGGCGCTTGGCAATTCTTCCATCAATTGGGTGATGTAACGACTGCGCTCCGTTCCGTTAAATTCATCACTGATGGTGCTGTAGAAAAAATGTATGTGCTTCGCGCGGTGTAGAAGACGATATAAGGTGTATGAGTAAGTAGCTTCGCGCTCCGCATAGGTGGGCATCTTATGAATCACCCGGAGATCATACGGGATCAGCGATTGCTCATTGGATGAACCTGGTAAAATATCATCATTGGCGCCTACGATGCAGAGGATATCAAAATCAACCGCTCGAGACTCCACCATATTCAGCACCTGTAAGCCGTTCAGCGGATCACCTTGAAAAGTAACTGTTTCGCGAGAAGTAAATAATTTAAAAACCGTTTCAAAAGCGGCTAAATCTTCGATGAAACTAAAGCGCTGTATGAGCACTTTCCAGTCGCCTAGCAGAGAGCCAATGCTCTTAATGCCCGCTTGCCAAGTGCGATCATCAGAATCTATTTCATCTAGCATGGTCAATAAAGACTGCAGCAAAGCTATGGCTTCATGAACAGAAACTATCTCTCGGTTAAATACCGCTTCCAATTTTTTCAAATCAGGAAATTGCTGGCATAACTCATCCCACTGCGGCTGCCCAATTCTACGCCACACTTTTTTTCTCATGTAGGCCCCGATACTGGCTACATCTGACTGCAGTATGGGCAACAAGGCTGGCTGGCGAATAAAAAACCAAACATCCGAAAAATGAAAATAACCCTTTGTGTTTCGCTTCCTATGTAGCTGAAGTGCTGCGGCCATTAATTGCGTTACCGCCATTTTATCTAAACGTGTTCCCAGTGCAATATTCACTGGCACCGGTAGAGGCGGCAATCGGTGCAAAAAAACGTGCAGTAATTTTTCATCAGAGAGAATAATAGCCGTTCGCCGAAGCTCATCTTCTTGGAGTGTCATCAAATATTCACACAAAGCAAGAGCCTCTCCATAGGAAGTGGTGCATTCGTGTGTGACCATTTCTTTTTCCGTAGTGCGCAAAAGATCGGTCATCTCAAGCTTATGTTTATTTCGATAAGCTCTCAAATACATCCCTGCTTCGTGGTAGGGCTGATCAATGTAAAAACGATCGGCATCCATGCGCACTTGTGCTTGATGCGTGTTGACCAGCATTTGCACCACTGTATCTTCTGCCGGCGAAAGAGAAGACAAGCCCACAAACCAAAACTTTGATTGTTCTTCACTAGCCGAAAGATTCATTGTTCCTTCAGAACACAAGCGCGTGAGGTAGGCGTAGCTATACTTTTCCGTTTCATGCATACGCCGGTGAAAAGCTTCGAATATGGTAACGAGTCTATTCCAGAATTGAAGGTAATGTTCTTGCGGAGCCGTCAGTGGATCCATCGTAAAACTCCAGTTGTCAATCTCTTTGTAATCGCGGAGATCGCGGAATAACTGATTGCCCTTTACGAGGTACTGATCCGCATCGTTGAAGTCTTTAAGCGCCGTATCTGCCCATTTCACGAAAGAAAGAAAAGGCTCCGCTTCACTTCCACAGGCACTGCAATAGGCTTCATAGAGCATATAGACCAGTTCCGTATTAGAAACCGTTCTTTTTCCAGAATACCATTGAATAAAACTGGGAAAAATAAAGAATCGAGGTGCCATGAATGGGCGTCCCATTTCTTCTGATAAAAACTTCCGCAGATAAACGCCGGCCCTATTGCCAGGTAATACCACCACCACCTTTTCCATTTCATGGGCGTGATGGGCAACAATTTCGCGGGCTATGATTTTTAAAAAAGCTTCCATAAATGAATACACTACAAATGTGGTTAATTCCCCATCTTTGCAGGCATGTCAACCTCCTTTTCTTTTCCACAATACCGAAGATTAGTCAACGGTCGCAGTTATTACAAAGTACTCGACAAAACTCACATGGAGGAAATCCAGATCATGGGCAAGTTTTGGATTCGCTATGAACTAACCGCCAATATCCTTCCAGAGCGCATGCTAATTGAAGATGTACTCAACCTCCACGACAAGCGTTGGGAAGAAATTACGGAAGCTCAATTCCTTGAATTTTTAGACGAATGTCGTCGTGATCGTTACTACCAACCCATGTGAACAGTGCAGTGTTGGTGACCGCTGTTTTTTTCTCTTCTACCCGGAGGCTTTTTGATCCAATTTTGAACCATGCAGCTGTTTCAGGAAAATATTTCCCTTCGCCCCTATAACACCTTTGGCATTGACGTAAATGCCAAATTGTTTTCCTCCTTTGCCAATGAAGATGAGCTCATGGCGCTTTTATCCGAAAAAACCGTTCAGACTGAACAACGTTTATTTCTCGGTGGAGGTAGTAATGTCCTTTTTACCCAAGATTTCAATGGTGTGGTGATGATCAACCGCATGAAAGGAATTGAACTCATTAAAGAAGACGATACCTATTACTACGTAAAAGCCATGGCCGGCGAAGTGTGGCATCAATTTGTGATGTACTGCATACAGCACGATATGGCTGGTATTGAAAACTTATCTCTTATACCCGGCAGTGTGGGTGCCAGTCCTATGCAAAATATAGGAGCTTATGGCGTTGAAATAAAAGATGTCTTTCATGAGTTGGAAGCCATCCATGTAAAGGAAAAAGCCAAACGTTTTTTCAACGCCACCGAATGTTCATTCGGTTACCGTGAAAGCATTTTCAAACGAAAAGAAAAAGACAATTGGGTAATCACCTCTGTGACTTTCCGATTAAAAAAGCGTCCGGAGTTTCATACTACTTATGGCGCCATCCAAGAAGAGCTCGACAAAATGACGCTCGATAAGATGAACATCAAAGCTGTAAGTCAGGCGGTAATCAACATTCGTCAATCCAAATTACCTGACCCCAAGAAGTTGGGTAATGCGGGGAGTTTTTTCAAAAACCCAGTGGTGGAATTATCTCTATACCAAGCCATCAAAGAAAAATACCCCAACGCCCCTTGCTACCCCATAGATGAGCACCAAGTAAAAGTGCCGGCAGGCTGGCTAATAGAAACCTTGGGTTGGAAAGGTAAACGAATAGAGAATCATGGCGTACATGAAAAACAAGCCCTTGTATTGGTGAATTATGGCGGAAGTACGGGCCAACAGATCTATGATCTATCTACCGCTATCATTGATGACATTCACTCCACATTCGGCATAACGCTCGAACGTGAAGTGAATATTTATTAAAGTTTGCTTAGAACTTAGCGCAAGGCATAATCCTTTTCTTTTGGGCTTTCGCATTCTTTTTATTTGACCACAAATAAGAGAGGGTCAATTCATGCGAACCTGCGCTGCTTCCGATTCCCAATTGAGAAACGGTAATATCATAGGAATAACCTATTTTGTATTTACTGGCCTGAATACCTAATAAAAGGGCAAACATATCATGATTTACATAGCCATAGTGATTGGACTTGGCCGCTAATCCACGGTACCAAAAACCAAGAATAATTGGACTGAATTCATAATAACATCCCAAATCAAGTTGATCAAAATCTCCTTGAGCCATATAGTTTGCCGCCAATACTAAGTGATGATCAAGCTTAGTGAGGGAGTTTCCTTTCAAGCGAATACGTACCCCACCATGGGCGGTAAAGCGACGATCCAATAAAGCTGGATTATTTCCATATACCGACTCGTTAGGTCGATTGATGTGAAAAGCAGAAACACCCACCCAAAATTTTGGTCCGTACAATAACAGTCCTGACGCCACATCGAAGTATCCAATCGGCTCGTAGGTAGTTTGTTCGAGTGATGTGCTCGCATTATCACGGATCATTTGATCGTAAAAAGTAAGCTTGTTAAAATCAATCGCTTTGGTAACATAACCAAACTGCAAAGAAGGACGAAAGAAAAGATTGCGCTTAATCTTCGCTTCATAAGCATATTGGAAATTCATGGAAGTAGTGCGCAAAGCACCGCTACCGGCTCTATCATGGCTAAAAAGGAAGCCCACACCACTTTTAATAATGGGAAGGTATTGATCAAAAGCAACGTTACCTGCATTAAACGCACCTGGAATAGCAGACCATTGATTGCGGTACTGCATACTCAACCTACTTTGAACTGAGGCTCCTGCAAAGGCGGGATTCAATTGGGTGGGAACGGCATAAAACTGGGTGAACTGCTGATCTTGCGCCTTCATTCCGGGTGCAATCAGGAGTGCAATGATGCACAAGTAAATTTTTCTCATCCTGATAAGAATTAGGTTAGATCACAAATTATCGAATAAGGAGTGTAACGTCACCAGCGCGTTCGTATCGTTGACCGTCAACGAAGCGAGCCCTTACTTTCCATACGTATACATCTTGTTTGCACATTTGGTTACGGTAATAACCGTCCCAACCACGATTAACATCGGTACTTTCAAACAACAACTCGCCCCACTTATTGAAAATCTGCAAGTTATACTCCGTAACTCCCGCATGCATGGGGAAGAAAACATTGTTATTGTATCCGAGTGGGTCATAATAACCGCCATTGGCGTCATTCGGATCGGGAGTAAACGCATTGGGGAAGTCGATCAATCCGCCCAACTTAGCTTGAACAGCCGCAGGCACATGCATAGTGTCTGGACAGTTGTATTGGTTATTGGCAATCAAGGTAACATCATACAGTCCCGCTTCTTGGTAGTAGTAAGAAGGACTTTGAGCGTTGCTGCTGTTGCCATCACCAAACAACCATTCATAAGTAGTGGCGTTTTGAGAAAGATTCACACAAAATATCGGCTCAGATGGTATATTCACTTCATTCGGCGCAATAGTAAATGCCGCTTGAGCTCGAGGATATACATGGATGATCTGTTCTTGAGTCACTACATCGCTGCTGCCATCAAATCCAGTAACAGTAAGCGTTACGGTATAGGTACCAGGATTCCAATACGTGTATACGGGCGATGTTGCATTGGCCACACCTCCGTCGCCAAACTGCCAGTTGCTTTGAGCTGCGTATTGCGATTCATTGGTAAACTGAACAGTCAATGGTGCACAGCCCTCTGCAGGACCAGTAAATGCTCCTACAGGAGGTGGAGGTAAGATGGTAATGGTTCGGTATGCGGTATCGCTACATGCATTGTTGCCAGCCACTAGCTCTATGGTGTATTCACCCCATGTAGCATACGTGTGTGTACCAGGTTCTGCCAGATTGGAAGTTGTTTCATCGTCAAATCTCCAGGCATAGGCAGGGGCACCACCAGTACTTGTATTATCCAATGTTACAGTAGCATTTGGCCATACTTGCTCAATTGGGGTCGCATCAAATGAGGCGTTAATCGCAGGATGCACTGTTACCAAACGAGTGGTAGTATCGTTACATCCATATTGATTTTGGATCACCAACATTACCTCATAAGCAATGGGCGCATTGGTATTGTTAAAGAAGGTATGAGCTGGCTCTTGTTCGTTCGAAACATCACCGTCTCCAAATGTCCAGAAGTAGTTGGAACCTCCATCACTTTGGTTATCGAAATAAACAGGTAGCGGAGAACATCCTTCGGCATCTACATCGAAATCAGCCGTAATGTCTGGTGAAACTAAGATATCCAAATCATCCACTCCCATGCAGCCGTTATTGGCGATAGCAGTCAAGGTGATGTCATAAGTTACACCAATAGGTGCTGCATTGTAATAGATGTAGTTATGGTATGCCTCGGCTGTATTACTTGTTTGGCCATTGCCATAATTCCACACATAGTTATCCGCGCCTATCGAACCATTGAAGAAGGTAACATCCAACGGATAACACCCTGCAGTGGTATCGATCTGAGCTACTGCCAATGGTGTATGATTCACATAGATGGTGCGTGAAATGGAATCGGTACAGCCATAAATGTTAGAGGCTATCAACTGTACTTCGAAAGTTACATCGTCCGTGTTGTTCGTTAAATACTGGTGTGATGGATTGGTCTCTGAAGACAAAGCACCATCACCGAATGACCATTCGAATGATGTAGCTCCAACACTCTGGTTCATAAAGGCATTATTGAAAGGCGAACAACCCATTGTATCCGTTGCAAAATTGGCTGTAACACCTGGATATACCGTGAATACCGATGTCACTTGATCACTACAACCGAAGATGGTAGATGCTGTCAAAGTAATGTTATATACATCTGGTGTACCTGACGGTGTTGGATAAGTATGTGTATGCACCAACTCATCGTTAGCCGAGAAAGTACCATCGCCATAACTCCAACTGTAGTTATCAGCAAATTGACTCAAGTTGTTTAATTCTGCTGGCGCAGGGTCACATACTTGCGGATCTGTCAATTGCAACGCCGCAATTGGAGTATGTTTCACATAAACAGTGCGTGAGGTAGAATCGGTACAACCATATTGATTGCTCACCACCAAATCTACTTCGTATGAAATATCATTCGATCCAACAGTAGTATATAAATGCTGCGGAGCTGGTGCAGTAGAAACACTACCATCTCCAAAATTCCAAGCATAGTTCGATGCACCTGAACTCTGTTGAATGAAGCTAGCATTGAACGGAGTGCAACCGATGGTGTCCACATTAAACGCTGCATTTACCGGCGGGTAAGAAGTGAATACCAAATTAGTGGTATCACTACACCCTGCATTGGTCCAAGCAGTGAGAATGATGTTGTACATCTCCAAATTAGTAGAAGCAGCAGGATAGGCATGAGAAACCGCAACATCCAAAGAAGTTGAACTAGTGCCATCGCCAAAATTCCAATTGTAACTATCTGCAAACTGACTCGTGTTGGTCATTTCAGCTGGAAGTGGATTACACAGAGCTGGATCATTTAGCGTAAAGCCTGCAATGGGCTGATGATTGACATAAATGGTGCGCATGGTGCTATCCACACAACCGTATTGGTTATAGGCAACCAACCAAGCTTCAAACGATGCATCGGTGGTACCAATAGTGTACAAGTGAGAGGGGTTGGCTAATCCCGAAAATGCTCCATCACCAAAGTGCCACTCATAGGTATTTGCACCAATAGATTGGTTGAAGAAAGGCGTTTGGAACGGCGAGCATCCAACTGTATCTACAGTGAACTGAGCAGTTACACTTGGATAAACAGTGAACACTTGAGTTGCAGTTGACGAACAGCCAAAAGAACTCGTAGCGGTTAAGGTAACATCATACGTTCCTACGTTCAAACCTTGACTTTGGAACTGATGTGTATGCACGTTGTCCGCTGTATTAGAGAAGGTACCATCATCATAATTCCATTGATAGGTTGCGGCACCTTGGCTCAAGTTGGTGATCGTAGCTGGTGTTGGATCGCACACAGTGGCACTACTCAACGAAAAGGCTGCGATCGCTTGTGGATGAATAACCAAGTTAGCGCTGTGGGTATCTGTGCAACCAAAAGGCGAGGTTACCATCAATTGAATAGTGTAGGTAGTGCTCGCATTGTTTTGTGCGGTGAACATCGATGATGGGTTGGCATCAATCGATTGGAAACCGTTACCAAAATCCCATGAGTAGTTTAAGCCCAATGCACTTTGGTTATTAAAGAACACCGTAGCCGGACTACACTGCGGACCAGGATCTGCAAAGGCCGCAACTACAGAAGGATAAACATCAACTGTGCGTGTAGTTTGATGCATACAGCCTTGCGCTGACGTTACAGTCAAGGTAATGGTGTAAGTAATTACACTAGCTGTTGTATTGGTATAAACATGATTCGGTGATGCCAATGTTGAAGTGGTACCATCACCAAAATTCCATAGATAGGTGTTACCCCCAATAGATCCATTAGTAAAGTTGACATTGAGAGGACTGCACCCATTGCTTACGCTCGTATTAAATTGCGCAAGTGGTCGAGGGAACACAGTAATAACCGAGGAAGCCGTGTCAGAACAACCGAAAGGTGACAAGCCTACCAATGTAACCGTGTAGTCAACTGCAGCCGACGTCGAGTTCGAAAAAGTGTGCACCGGCATGGGGAATGTGGAAGTGGTGCCATCACCAAAATCCCAAGCGTACGACTGCGCGCCTGCGATATATGGCATAGCTACTGTAACCGGTGAACACCCATCGAAGCTCGACAAATCGAATGCGAAGTTGGGTTGTGGATATATCAAAATTGGATCAACGAGTGTATCGTGACAACCGTTGGCGTGATAAGCAATTAAGGTAACAGGAATACTTTGTAAAAATCCTGTCGTATTCGTGAAGACATGCGTTGGGTTAGTCAATGTAGAAGTAGCACCATCACCGAAATCCCAGAAATAACTAGATGCATTGATCGACTGGTTAGTGAATGTGCCCAAGAATGGACTACAACCTGGAGGTGTTCCGTTGTCTGTAAATGCCGCTAATGCTCCTGCATAAACGGTTACATAAAGCGTATCCGTATCCATACATCCAAATGCGTTATAAGCGCGGAATACAACAGTATAGGTTACGTTCGCATTGGTAATATTGGTGAAGGTATGCGTTGGCTCTGCCAATGCCGATGAACCACCATCACCAAATGTCCACTGGTAGGTGTCTGCATTCAATGAAGCGTTTGTAAAATGTACAGTAAGTGGCGAGCAACCATCGAGTACATCTTGACCCACAACTGCTACTGGTTTAGGATCAACAGTAATGGTTTGCTGGATAGTATCTGAACAAAAATTGGTAGAAGACACCAAAGTCACCACGAAGTTACCATTGGTGGCATATTGATGATCGGGATTTTGCTGTGTTGATGTAGCACCATCTCCGAAATTCCACTGCCACGAGTTGATTGTATTACCCGACCCACCGCCTGTAATGGTGGACTCATTATTGAAATGAGCTGTTTCACCCTCACATAAATTGGTGATGGAAAAATTTGCATTCGGACGCGGACGCACACGGATGTTCTGGTTAGCCGAAGCTTGACATCCATTGGCACTTGTTACAACAACGGTTACCGTATGATTACCATTGCCAGTGAAAACAATGTTAGGAGGATCTTGCCCATTGAATGTAAATGGCGCCACATCAAAGGTCCACTGCCAAGCCACTGCATTAACGCTATTTGCAAACATATCCGCATTTACCTGAACACAATCTTCATTGTCAGAAGTAGTAATAGTAACCGTAGGATTGGGCAGCACCACTATGGTCATGGTGGCTATGTCATCGCAGGCGCTCGAGCTACCAGTAATAGCCACTCGACTTCTTACGATATACGTTCCTGGAGTATTATAGGCATGTGTAATGTTACCGCTTCCGGTAGGAACCCATCCGGCTCCTGTTCCGAAGTCCCACCAATATGCATTTGGAGATCCTGTTGCTTGTTGGAAGAAGGTGACATTTTGACCCACACAGGTGGTGTCGGTACTAGCTGTAAAACCCGCTGAAGGTGGAGGCACAATTTGAATGGTAATGGAAGTAGGCGCAATACCACAATAGTTACTATCCAACAATTGAACAGTATACGTACCAATACCTGGATAGTGCATGGTATGAGGGAATGTTGGTGGCCAGGGCGTCCAATCAATGATCGAATCATGTCCTAAGCCCCAATAATCACCAAAGTTCCAATATTCGTAACGTTGGTAAATATTACCTTGGAAGAAACAGTTGCGATAAGTGGTATTCGTAAACGTAACAGTTGTATCAGGGTAACACAACAAAGTTGCAGAGGCCGTAATGCCCGGATCATCAAGGTCCCAAATACGAATAGGATTAAAGGTAGCTTCTGATTCACCACCTTGAATAACGTTACAGTAATTACTTGCGGTCAATGAAACTTCCGTCTCACAGTTTACGGTACCTTGTTGGTACACGTGACTGATGACTTGGTTCCAGTTAGTATAATCGAAGGTGAGTTGTGGACTGCCATCACCGAAATCCCAAGTGAAAATGGTGTTTTCAGAAACGTTAGTAGAAGAGTTGATGAACTCCATCATTTGCGGAGCACAAGCTTGAGTAAGGCCACCTACGGGAATTTGGATGGAAGCACTAGAAGATTCCTCCATCACCACTGTACCTGTAATGGTACATCCCGTAGCCGTCTCGGTAATTGTCATCGTGTAAGTTTCAACAGCGGCAGCATACACGTGGTTGATGATTGATGGGGTCGACCACGATGCGCCAGTGGTGTTTGGGGTGCCATCACCCCAGTTTACCTCATAAGCGCCCCAGTTCTGAGGCGATTGAAGGTTGAAACTGAATGGATCTCCCGTGCACGAGTACCAAATTGGTGTTGCCGAAGGAGTTCCGTAAAAGTCGTAAACGGTGTGACATTGGCCGTACCCATCGTACGAAACCAGCGCCAGTAGCACCGCTACCAAGATTCTGATGTTAATGTTCCACTTTCCCATACCCGATTCTTACGGGACTGGGCACAAAAAGGCTACGTTTCAAGTTCGGTTTTCGACCAAATGAGAAAAAAAGCATACCAAACAGGGAAAAACACCTCAGGGAACGATGGTCTTTATGCGCTCAACCATCTGAGCCACGGCAGGACAAACCTGCGTATTTCGAAATGTGAGATCCATGATCTGAGCCATATTCTTGCGATCGGTATGCGGGTACTCCCGGCAGGCCTTCGGTCTCACTTCATAAATTTTACAATAATTTTCTTCATCTAAAAATAAACAGGGTGAGGTATTGAGCACCCAGTCGCCATCTTCATCGATGTGCAAATTCTTCGAAGTAAACTCAGAGGGTTTTACCCCCAAATGTTGGGCGATTCGATCTATATCTACATCCCGAAAAATCGGTGAGGTTGTTTTACAACAATTGGCACAAGCCAAACAATCCACTTTGTCAAAAACCTCCTCATGCGCGGGGTGAAAAAGCTCATCCAAATCGCGTCGGCGAGATAGGTTTTGAAAATACTTTTTGAGCGGTTTTTTGTGACTTCGAGCAAACTCTAACGACTTCTTCAGCGACTCATTCATGCGGATCAAAAAACGCAGGATTATTCATAAAAGTAGTATCCGTAAGACACTTCAAAAAGGCAATCAAATCCTGCTTTGATTGTTCGGATAACTGAAGTCCACCTGTGGTAAATTTCATAAATGGATCGATCGTCGTCGACGGAACACCTCCACTGTTATAGTGTTCTACGACTTGTTCTAAAGTTGTAAATCGCCCGTCGTGCATATAAGGACCCGTTAATTCCACATTTCGCAAAGTTGGCGTCTTAAACTTACCACTGTCCAGTTCAAATGCTGTTACCCCCGCCCTTCCCGGATCGTTTTCAAATGTGGCATCCAAACCATTGTTGTGAAACAAATAGTCGGTCATTTGCATCGCTCCGAATCCGTGACAGTGAAAACAGTCTGCTCCAAAGCTTCCGCCAGGCACCTCATCTGGACTTCCTCCTTCTAATAAGAATAAGTTGAAGCCGTGTTCTTCTGAGGGTGTAAAGTTGTATTGTCCTATGCGCTGCTTATCAAACTTCGAATCGGCAGATATCATGGTTCTTAAAAATGAAGCCATGGCTCTCGCTGCCCTTTCTTTGGTGATGTCTGTGGTACCATAAGCTGCTTTAAAGAGCGGTGGATATAGCGGATCAGCGCGCAATTCCATCAAGGCATGATCCCAATCTTCGTCCATTTCTATTGGGTTTTCTACTGGCTCTAATACTTGCTGCTCCAATGTAACCGTTCTACCATCCCAAAAGAAAGTAGTGGACCAACCCATATTCACCAAAGCCATCGCCTGACGATGACCTACATCTCCATTAATTCCAGTAGAAAACGTATTTGGATCGCTAAATCCATGCTCGGGTAAGTGACAGCTTCCACAGGACTGAGTATTGTTGCCACTGAGTTTTTTTTCCCAAAACAAATACCTCCCTAATTCAACTCCCTCCACTGTTAGCGGGTTATTTGCGGGAATATCCATGGGAGGAAAAAATGGGGGTATCACCAAATCATAAGGAGTAGCCTCCGGATTGGTGGTGTCATTGCTATCTTCCTCTGCTATATCATATCGACAGGCGGCAAGTGCGAGTAAGGCTATGAAAAAAATTCGTTTTTTCATTCGTAAGGTAAAAATGCACTGTTTTGGACAAAATTCCAATCGGTCAGTGTTTTCAAGAATAAAACTAATTGCTTTTTCTCTTGTTCAGTCAATCCCAAAGGTTTTATTCGGGCGTCTTGATTAACGTGTCCCTTGCCCCCTGTGTTGAAATGGTCAATCACCTCTTCCAAGGTGTTTAGCGAACCATCATGCATGTAAGGCGCGGTAAGCTCACTATTCCGAAGGCTTGGCGTCTTAAACTTTCCTTCGTCCTCATCTTTGTAATTCTCTCTTTTTTTTCCAGGATCGCTATACTGTTTTGAAAGGCCAACATTATAAAATCCGTAATCGGTGAAATTAGGTAATGCATGGCACGATGAGCAATTCGTTTTATTGGAGAAAAAAAGATTCATTCCCGCCTTTTCGTCTTCGCTCATTTGATCGTTGTGTTCATAATACGTTCGATCAAATCGCGAGTCAGTAGAAATAAAACTCCGCTGATAACAGGCCAACGCACGCGTTAGTACATATACATCGAACGGTCTTCCATAAGCTGCTTGACTCAAATCTTGCAGCAACTGATCCTCTTCCAATCGATGAACGATGGCCATAATATTTCCATTCATTTCAAGGCTGTCCGTCATTGGTGCCATGGCCTGCAACTCAAGGTGAGGAACACCGCCTTCCATCATGTAATAGGGATGCCAACCGAGATTGGCCAAGGTTGGTGCATTGCGCTTTCCGCTCTTGCCGTGCGCTCCTACGCTTACTGTTTTTCCATCCGTAAAAGCTGCCGAAGCAACGTGGCAAGAACCACAGGAAACCTCCTTGCTCGCACTCAATTCTTTGGAAAAAAATAATCGTCTCCCCAATTCAAGACGAAGTTGTGTGGGTAAATTATCTTGTGGAACCACCATCTCAGGCCACCATGACGGATAGCGATAGTCAACCGCATGATCGTTCCACTTTCTTTTTTCCTCGCCACAGGCTAGTAAAAAGACACTACTCAAAAACCAAATGAAGTACCTCATTTCACCGTGAACGCCGTGGTCATGTTGTTGATGAACCGAGTGGCCAAGGTTGCATTATCGCTCGTATGGGTGATGTATTCGGTAGCCAGATCAAATTGATCATTGGGGTTGAATAAAATTTGCTTTACGTCCACGATGATTTCAATGGTTTCTTTCCCATTGGATCCCAGTGTTTTTGTGCAGGGCAAGGTAACTGAACGATAATTCGGGTTATCGCCAATGTGAAAGGCAATCGGATCGAGTAGCGGGTTGCCCTCTACTCCCTCAAGATCCGCTTTTCCTTCCAATTTTACAAATATGTACCCCGTATTCCATGACCAAAACATGCCCTGTGCGCCTTGCACACTCAAAGGGTGCGAGTTGGGATAAGTAGATGGATCGACATGTAAATTGTAATCTTGAGGAACACCCAATCCAAACGTAATACTATCCAACTGGCCTGGATCCATATTGACTGCAAACGAAGAAGAAGCGGTGAAATCGTTCAGAATAAAATCTTTCACCTGTTTGCTGCCTTGCTCACCGTGAAGAGTAAGTTGACTGATATAACCCATAAACGCATCTATGCGAATGCGGTGACCGAGGGGGTCGGTATACACCTGCCCCATTGTGAATGGTTCATCGCCATAAACGGTTTTGATAATCACGTTAGCTCCCGAATCTACAGGGGTCGGTTTTTCCTCCGGATCACACGCCGTGAAAAGTAAAACGGCCAACAAAGCGAGTACTGATCCTAATAACCTTTGTGTTTTCATGAGCGGGGGTATAATAAGTGTCTAATATACCAATAATTAGCGCAAAGCCCTAACACATTTCTCGGTAACTCTACAAAAGCTGAGTTCCCTTTCTTATCTTAGTGCCATATGAGCGAGAAGAATCTATTGGTACTGAAAAGCAGCGCGGGAAGTGGAAAAACATACGCCCTTGTAAAGCATTATCTGCGTCTTTGTTTAAGCCAGGAGTTGCCTTTTGCCTATACCCATATTCTCGCTATTACCTTTACGAATGCAGCCGCGGCCGAAATGAAGGAACGCGTGTTGGATCGATTAAAAGAATTTACCCGCGAAGACGGAAAAAACAGTCCGCTATTCCAAGAGATTCAACAATCACTCGCTATTAGTCCCGAAGAGCTGCAAGCCAGAGCGTCAAAAACCTTGTCGCACATGCTGCACCATTACAGTCGCATTGCTATTTCTACCATCGATAGCTTTACGCAGCGCATTGTTAGGGCTTTTGCGCGCGACCTTCGCCTTCATCCTGACTTCGGTATTCATCTAAAGTCCACCGAATTTCTAGAAGAGGTAGTGGACCAGCTTTTGGCCAACAGCGAAGAAAACCAGGAGTTGAATAACTACCTCTTGGAGTTTGTCCAAACCAATTTGCAAGAAGATGGAAAATGGAATATTCGTCAATCACTCATTGATTTTTCCCAAGAAATAGTCAAGGAAAAAAGCAAGCCCGTTATTGCCGCCGCCAAAAAATACAGTTCTACGGATTACGTTCGTTTCGCTCGGGTCATTCGCACACAATATGCCCATTTGTTTGATGAACCTCAACGGCTCGCTCAAGCTTTTCACCAAACCCTTCTTAGTCATCAACTGACCTTCAAAGATCTAAGTAACGGGGGCAGTGGTACCGAAAAGTTTATTTTACTCTTGTGTGAAAAAAAACTCGAAAACACTCCCGGCAACAACTTCATCAAAGGCACCGAAAACAGATGGCAAGCTAAATCGAAGCCCAATCCCAAGGTAGACGCTATTGCTGATGAACTCAATCAATACGCCCTCCCCTTACTTGAACTGATTAACGAAGATTTCAAGCGCAAGGCTACTTTACTCGACATCCTTCGCAAGAATATTTTCAAAGTAGGTCTGCTAGGTGAAATTGTTCATGTAGCGCAAGAATTAAAAGAACAAGAGAATATTCTTTTGATCAACGACTTTCAAGACATTATTCAAGAAATTGTCACTTCAAGTCCTGCCCCTTTCATTTATGAAAAAGCAGGAGAAAGATTCCACCATATCCTTTTCGATGAGTTTCAGGACACGTCTGAAATGCAGTTTGCCAATTTTTTACCCCTCATCGAAAACGCCCTTTCTGAGGGTCACTTCAACTTAATTGTGGGAGATGCCAAGCAAGCCATTTACCGCTGGCGCAATGGTAATGCGGAACAGTTTGTACATCTTCCCGATGTTCCATTGCAAAAAAATCCAGAACGCGCAGCCTTATTCTCCGATGCTTTCGAAGAGGGAAAATTGGTGGATAACCGAAGAAGCGCAGAGTCCATCATCCAATTCAACAATGAACTTTACACTGCTGTATTGGCCGACCAGCCTAAGTTACAGCCCACCTACAGTTCCTTGATTCAAAATCCATTTCGAAAGAAAAAAGGATATGTTCATTTGCAAACCATTGATGCTAGCAAAAATGCTGATTACAATCCTCTTCTTTTAGAGGCCGTAGTTGGGGCGATAGAAGACGCCATTTCAGATGGATTTCAGCCCGGAGACATAGCGGTGCTCACGCGAAAAGGAGCCAAGCAAGGCGGAGTGATTGCCGCTCATTTGATTTCGAAAGGATTTCGTGTAGTTACGCAAGAGAGTTTTTTGTTGAGCAACTCCTCCGCAGTGCGTTTGCTCATGTCGTCGTTAAAATTCATGCTCAATCCGGAACATGCCTTTTCGCGATTTGATATTATACGGCAGATTTGCCAGTTGCAGCCCTTGTCCTTTTCATTTCCAGAGATTTCCTCTGCGTTCATAGAGCCAAATAAGAAACAGGCCAGCATACAAGTAGAACGTTTTTTACACCACTACTACCCTGCATTTTTCGATTTAAAATTAGTGCATCAAAACGCCTACCAGCTGGCCGAAGCGCTCATTACCATCTTTGGCATACCCACTGATTCTTACCTCGAATTTTTGCTCGATCACCTCAACTCCTTGAGCAATAAAAAAGGTAAACAACTCGCTCAGGTATTGGAGTGGTGGGAAGACAATCATCACCAACTGTATATTGCAGAATCAGAAGACCCCGACTGTGTGCGCATCATGACAGTGCACAAGTCTAAAGGACTGCAGTTTCCCGTGGTCATTTACCCGCGATTTATTGAACGTTCCATGCCTGATTCGGTGTGGGTGGCCATCGATGAGGAAACCTACGCAGTACCTTACGTACCCATAAAACCCTCAAAAGAAAAAGCCAAATTATTTCCCGAATTAGAAAAAGAGTTAGACCAATCGACCCTTGATGAAATCAATTTGAGCTATGTGGCCACCACGCGACCAGAGGATCGTTTATATGTGATATTACCCAAAAACGAAGGCGATTTGAACAAGCGCATAGCTGACTACCTATCGCAGTATCCTTCGGCAGATGGGGTTTCGTGGAGTTTTGGAGAAAAAGAGAAAGCGGATATAAAACGAAGCAGTGCGGTAGCGCATCTGAAAGCCCCGATACCATCGATGGGAGCAAAACACGCCTTGCCTTATCGAGCCAAAAAAACAAATACCGAAGCCCAAGAGTGGGGTGAAATTGTACACGCCGTTTTGGCCTCCATTGAAAAGGTTGGCGATCAAGATCGCGCGATAGAAAAAGTGATTGAAGATCGCTACATTACAGATAACGCCGTTCAAAAACGTTTACGTGAAACCATTACCCAGATTTTAAACAACGAACAATTTGCGCGATGGTTTTCCGGTGGTACTTTGTATAGTGAACGCGAAATCATCACCGGAACCGGCGAGAGTATTCGACCAGATCGCATCGTAGTTTATGACCATCACTTAGAGGTGGTTGATTTCAAAACAGGCGACGACCGAGCGAAGTATAACGAACAGGTGAAATTGTATATGAATTATGCGAGTGCGCTCTTTAACAAGCCGGCGAGGGGCTACCTCGCCTTTACGGAGAGCATGCAAGTGGTGGAGGTGTGTTGAATTA
>JBDKGH010000008.1:0-3862 GCA_039798265.1 Bacteroidota bacterium
ATGGGTATATAAGTCAGGGAAAGCAAGAAAGCTCCCATGATGGCAAAGGCTACCGTTAGAGCCATTGGTTTGAACATTTTTCCTTCAATGCCTTGAAGGGAAAGAATGGGCAAGTAAACAATAAGAATGATGATTTGTCCGAATACAGCAGCATTCATCATGCGCGATGCGGAGTGATTGACCTCTTGGTTCATTTGCTCCTGATCAAGGCGCTGAACCCCTGCAAAATGTTTCGAGTGCGTAAGACGATGTAAGACGGCTTCTACGATGATTACCGCTCCATCTACAATCAAACCGAAGTCGAGAGCACCCAGACTCATCAAGTTGCCGCTCAAGCCAAATGTATTCATCATGATAATGGCAAACAGCATCGACAGAGGAATGACTGAGGCTACGAGTAAACCGGCTCTTATATTTCCGAGGAACAAAACCAAAACTAGAATAACAATGAGCGCACCTTCGAGCAGGTTTTTTTCTACTGTAGAAATGGCGTTATCCACCATTTTGGTGCGGTCCAAAAACGGCTCGATGACCACGCCCTCTGGCAGTGTTTTTTGTATTTGTTCAATGCGTTTTTTGACGTCTTTGATCACTTCAGATGAATTAGCGCCTTTAAGCATCATTACAATAGCTCCGGCTACTTCGCCTTGATCATTATAGCACATGGCGCCATAACGAGTGGCTGTAGCGAGTTGCACATCGGCTACATCGGATATGCGCAAAGGAGCACCACCCTCAAGTTGCTTGATAGAAATGTTTTGAATGTCTTCAATCGTCTCCACCAATCCTTCAGTGCGAATGAATAGAACTGTGGGCCCTTTTTCGATGTATGTACCTCCCGTATTTTGGTTGCCTTTTTCTAAGGCATTAAAGACATCGTCAATAGTCACTCCTTTGGCCTGCAAATCAGCAGGTCGAATAGAAACTTCATATTGTTTGAGGTTGCCACCAAAACTGGATACGTCTGCCACTCCCGGTGTCCCCAAAAGTTGCCGCCTAACGATCCAATCTTGAATGGTGCGAAGCTCCGTGGTGGTGTACATTTTTTCATAGCCTTTTTTGGGGCGAACCATGTACTGATAGATTTCTCCAAGTCCTGTCGTTACAGGTGCTAGTTCAGGTGTTCCTAAGCCTTGAGGTATTTGACCTTGAACTTGTCCGAGGCGTTCAGTAACTTGTTGGCGAGCCCAGTAAACATCTACATCATCGTTAAAAACAATGGTGACCAGCGATAAACCGAATCGCGAAAAACTGCGGATTTCTTTTAGTCCTGGTATGTTGCTATTGGCTTGCTCAATAGGAAACGTAATTAAGCGCTCTACATCAGGCGCGCCGAGTGCTGGTGAAATAGTGATTACCAGTACTTGGTTATCCGTAATGTCTGGCACAGCATCGATAGGAAGGCGAGTTACTTCGTAACTACCATAACCAATCAGGCCTAGTATAAAGAGGCCAATGATCAGCTTGTTTCCAATGGAAAACTGGATGATTTTGTTTAACATAACAAAAAATGAAAATGAAAAGTGAAATAGGATTGCGAAGGCTATCCTGACCGAGTTACCTCATTTTGAAGGTCGATCGGGTCAGTGGATAGAGCATAGATATGGCTGTTAGGCCATGTTGTTATCCTAGCTTGGGAGGTTGAAAGAAGGAAATGAAAGCGGATGATGGTTTGCCCAAGCTAAGGGTTGACCAATTCTTCTCGCTTGTATCCATCGCATTCGATTCGAAAAGTTGGATACCTGATGTGGGAAAAAAAACATGGGCAAAAAAGCCAGCAGTTGCCGATTTAAAGGGAAGACTCAGGTCTTTGTCAAAATCGTGGTCTCGGGCATGTTCACCGCTGTAGTGGATGTGAAAAAAATCGAGGATACTCATGCGGTCATTCTCGTGCTGGTGCTCCATAAAGTGCTCAACGAGGTTAAACACTTTCATCATTTCTAACATAATGCCACCCTGTAATACGCTCATAGAGCCGAGTTGCAAACAAAGTGTTATGATGATGAGTTTCTTCACGTCTCAAATGTAGTCATTCTGATAGTTAATAAAGTGATAAAAAGTACATACGATCCGAACGGGAAAAATAAGGCGATGAACAGGAGGGCACACTATCTTCGCTAAGGCTAAGACTAAATTCTACATGAGATTCGTATTTGTAATAGGACTGTGGTGTTTAACCCTTTTTGCGCAAGCAATGAAGGTAGAATGTTTAGTACCCAAAGTGGGCTCCCTTTCCTTGAACGATGAATATTGGTTCCCCGGATATATTCAACCGGAGTTCTTCGATTTAGGCGATCGTCCTTTTGCAGCTCTTTATTCGAAAGAGGGTGAAACGGTTTTGTTCAGTACCATTTCTGTTGACTCGAAGTCGGCAGAGGCAAGCATTGAGGTATTTAAATTAGAAAAGGATATCAGGCAAAAATGGGAAAAGGAGTCGAAAGCCTGGAAAGATTTTTCTCTTCAACATTCAGAGGATGGCACGGTATGGATAGCCACGAAAACCCTTCCCAATAATGATGTTCTCATCTCTCGTTTTGAATGGACTTCAGCACCCTCTAAAGAGCCTCTAAAGTTGATTCAATCGGTTTTAAAATCGGTCAAGTGGATGTCGCTTGCTCAGATAGATGCTCAATTAAAATTGCCCAAAACAGAATTTGAGGAAAGTCAGATTCGGGCAAACTACCTCAAGCGCATAGAGCGAAATAAGGAATGGAGAAAAAGATTCACAAAAGTGAGGTTTGTGCACCACACCTTCACCATGAACGAATTGGAAGAGCCAACGGTAGCGGTTTACATAACGCATCAGTTTTCCTATGCGAAGTATTATGCACAAGAAAATGAAGTATTGTATAGTTCGCTTAACTATGAGCAAGCATTGAATTACTTATTCGAATCTCCTGGCACCATCGCCAAGGTCAATTGGCAACCGGCTTGTTATTGGTCAACGCATTTATTCTTGAAAAAGGTGGTCACGGAAAATACATGGGTGATCGATCAGTTGAATAAGAAAGCGAAATTGGCCTACGCAAATGCCACGGGTGATACATTGCTCTTTAGTGAAGCGTTTAAAGGCACTAACCGCGAATGGCTCCAACCCGAGTGTTTTAAACCAACTTACTTCAAAGCTTCAACAGGTGTATTTAGAACTGCCCATGATGCCGACTCATTGTACATCTATCGTTTCAGGAAGGATGAATCAGGTTGGAAAAATTCAAGGGTAGCTCTTTTTAACCCTCGCGTTATTCAAAGTCACCCGGCCTATTGGGGGCTGAAATCCTATAGTAAGGATTATTTAGCCAATAAAATGTTTGTGTTTGATGGGCCTTGGAACAATGAAAAGCGAAATCAATTTTCGGTGGTAGAAATGGGGGCTACAGGAAAATCAACCTTCGATCTTTCCCTGCCAAAATACCACATCATTACCATTGAAAATGATGAGATGAAACGCATGAGTTGGGGAGAATTTGAAGGTGATACGACGGAAAAACTGATCATTTTTCCCCACATGTCAGGAATCTCCATTTCGAGCTACAGTGCTTATGATGACTTTGATTATTCCTGTTTTGCGTTCGAAGATCGCATTCCCAATTTTATGCTCAATGAAGAACGAAAACCTTCCGTGAGTTTCAAAATGCATTTAACGGGATTGGATAACGATCGTTTGGAAGACAATCATCACATGGGTTGGTACGATGAGATGATCGAATATGAAAATTACAAACAAGAAGTAGCCGAGTCAAAGCTGCCCGAAGACCGATTGTACACGACAGGCTTAAGAAGAAGTGATTTTGATTACGACGACAAAATTGAATACTGGGAGGTGTGGATTTCGGATGGTAAAATAGTGCAGCAGAAGTTGAGT
>JBDKGH010000009.1:0-4410 GCA_039798265.1 Bacteroidota bacterium
GCTATCTCGATATGTTTACCCATAATTTGTATCTGAATTTATTCAAAGAGAACTATGGAGAATCAGTGGGGCAATGCATCCAAGAAGCGGTGAGAGATTTTCAATCAGCAGGAGAGTTTTATAAAGAAAATGTAGCCCTCACATTTGCCTTGCATGGTGATCCCGCTTTGCGTCTTTACACGTGGGAAAAGCCAGATTTTACCATTACGTCAAGCGACATTACCTTTTCTCCAGCGCTTGTAACGGCACAGGTGGATTCATTTGATGTAAAAATTGCTTTACACAACATTGGAAAAGCAACCGGTGAGGATGTACAGATAGAACTTGTGCGTCATTTTCCAAATGGTGTGGACTCATCTTACGTTAGGATTTTGGATCACATTTATAATACAGATACCGCTCAGTTCACTTTGCCTATAGACCCATTAATAGGTGTGGGAGAAAATCAATTTGATGTGCGCATAGATTTGCCAGCAGGCTTAGTAGATGAGCTAGATGACTTGTCTAATAATGCAGTTTATGGAAAAACCCTTTTGATTTCGGCAGGGGATTTAATACCAGTGTATCCTTATCCATA
Organism: Bacteroidota bacterium; assembly: GCA_039798265.1. Taxonomy (GTDB): domain Bacteria; phylum Bacteroidota; class Bacteroidia; order Flavobacteriales_D; family Sanyastnellaceae; genus JBDKGH01. Next base: position 578 of record JBDKGH010000009.1, read on the forward strand.
CGCTGTTGTGCCCAACAATCAAATTCGGTTAAAAGCTTCAACGGGTTTTGCATTAGAGCCTACGCGAACGTATCGTATTCAAGTGGATACGTCCGAATATTTTACTTCATCAAGTTTGATAGAAACCACCGTTATCAGCAGCGGAGGAGTGATTGAATGGGATTTGCCTTTGGTATTAGTAGATAGTACCGTTTATTATTGGCGATGTAGTGCCGATAGTTTGGGTTCACAAGACCAATGGAATTGGAGAGTTTCGAGCTTTCAGTACATCACAGATAAAACAGGATTTGGACAAAGTCACCCTGGTCAGTTTTTGCCGAATGATCGTTCGGGAATGAGCTACAACCGATCCACCAATACATGGAGTTTTTCGCCCTTGTCGGCAGAATTGAAATGCGAGGTGTATGGAAATGCAAACACCTCATTTGAACAATTAGGCACACGTTATCAGATTGATCTTGAAGTGCAAGACTACAGCGGTGCGGGAAACACACCCGCTCTCATGGTAGCTGTATTAGATGGCGCCAGTTTAGAAGCATGGAAAAGCAATTATGCAGGACAATACCCTCAGAATGACTTTGGAAATACTTTGGCGAGCGCTAATGCACGACAAAGGCCAGAACGATATTTTATTTTTCAGCAAGATGATCCCGCACAATTATCTGGTTTGGCTAGTATGCTTACGAATGCATTTAGTGGAAACGAATACCTGCTGATCTATTCATGGAAATACGCTGATAAAGCAATATGGCCAGCTGAGCTGCTATCGGCATTCACTGCTATTGGAGCGGAGGAAATAGTGGGGATGCAAGATTCGTTGCCCTTTATTTATTTTAAAAAATTAGATGATCCAAATAGCGAGCAATTTACTTCTGGCACTGATCAAGACGCCTATTTGGTAATGAACGCGCCATTAGAAGGAAGCATCAATAGTGGAGAAGAAAGAGCTTTGGTATTCGGAAAACTTCAAAGCTTTCAAGAGGCCAGTTGGTGGTTTGCGAATCACGATGTAAGTGATAGCTTGAGTTTAATCCTGCGGGGTATAACGCCCGATCAGGTGTCTGTTCCCGTTGCATTATGGAATGAAATGAGTAATAGTGTTGACGTATCAACCTTATTGAATCCATTGCAATTTGAAGCGGCGCAGTATATCGCTAGGATCGCTGATACAGTTGAAAATACACCTGTTCAATTGCAGCGTTGGCATGTGCTAGGAGAAGAGGTAACTGAATTGGCTTGGGCGGCGAATGAATTTTTTCAATTGTCAGAAGATACTCTTCAAGTGGGAGAAGAATTTCGTTGTTTACTAGCTTTAAAGAATATTTCAACGACGCCGTCAGACAGCGTGCTCATTCGATACAGTTTGATCAACTCGCTGAATCAAACGCAAGAGCTCTATCTTCATCGCATCAAGCCATTAGAGCCAGGTGAAGTTTATGTGGATACGTTGCTTTGGACAGTGAATACGAGCGCGGGAACGCAGCAATTTTTTGCTGAGATCAACCCCGCTAGTGAAGGCATATTTGATCAGCGAGAACAGTTTCATTTTAATAATCTGCTTCAACTGGCGCTGCATACACAGACCGATCAGACCGATCCAGTGCTGGATGTCACCTTTGATGGTATTCACATTTTGGATGGCGACTTGGTTTCAGCCACCCCAACTGTAGTGATATGTTTGGATGATGATAATCCTTATTTGTTGCTGAACAGCATATCGGACACGGTAAATTATCGCATCTTTTTGGCTAGGCCTGGTGGAGAATTATGGCCTCTTTACTTTGCGGATGAAGCGATGAGTTTTGTTCCTGCAAGCAATGAGCAGAACAAAAGCAAGGTGGTTTATACGCCCACCTATACAGTAGATGGTCGCTACACTTTGCAGGTTCAAGCAAAAGATAGGTCGGGCAATTACAGCGCTGATCAAGAATATCGCGTAGATTTTGAAGTGGAAACAGCCAGCACTATTTCTGAAGTGTTTAATTATCCCAATCCTTTTTCTACAAGTACACGATTCTTGTTTACCCTATCTGGAAGTGAAGTGCCGGATGAGATGAAAATTCAAATCATGAATATTTCAGGGGACATTGTTCGAGAGATTATGGCTGATGAATTGGGAATCATGCGAATAGGTCGCAATTTGACCGAGTATGCCTGGGATGGTCGAGATGAATTTGGCGATCCGTTGGCAAACGGGGTCTATTTGTACCGGGTGATTGCCCGTTTAAGGGGAAAAGAATTGGAGTTTAAATCCCGTGGAGGAGCCGAATTTTTTCAAAAAGGTTTTGGTAAAATGTACATTATGAGGTAGTTAGGCGTCTAGCCTTCACTGTACACATGAATTTGTTAGTATGTTGTTCATCTTTGGAACTGATTTCGTATCTTCGAACCCCCTTCTCCTGAGAAGGAAAGCTAACCAGACAATTCTAACAAACCAAAACTAAAGAGATGAAGTATTTCTACTCTACTCTCGTTACTTTACTATCGTTGTTCACACTGAACGCTCATGCTGCCTGGGATATATGGCAATCGTATGTAGTGATTGATCGTGGAACAGGAAATGAGTTTTATGCAGGCGGCAAAAACGCTGACGCTGCAACTCAATGGGAAACAACAGCAGCCCCTTTTTATTCTAATCTTGGTCGATACACATCGACTGGCACACTTACCTTGAAAGGTGGTGAGACCAAGACATATAAGAATGGCGCATCTGATGTTTGTGAAGGTGAATTATACTACCGTGTGTATCGCAACTGCGATGCTCCTGGAAGTTTTAGTATGATTACCCTTCCATTTAGCGCCAACTTAGGTGGTGGCGATCAAAGATGGCAAACCCTCAGTGCTACTGCTAACTTATTGAATGGTTTAACGCAAAGCGGAACCTACGTAGTGGAAGTTTATTGGCGTCAAAAAGGTCACATTTCGGCTGCCGGAGCTTGTACGGAGTTCGCATTTGACTCCGCCAGTGGCAGCAATTTTAAGGCTTATTTCGAGTTCAATACGAACGATAGCTTTACTGATTTTGATATCAGCACCTCTCCTGTTTGGGCAGGTGATGTATCTGCTTATACAGTAGTGAATACAAGCGATGCTGCAGGATTGCTAGCGAGTGACTTGAATCGTTCTCGCACCTTGCGTTTGAATGCTCCAGCGGTAGCCGGCACCGAGTCCATCAGCACCAACATTCCTACATGGGATTCACAGCAAGAATGGTATTTTTGGACTGGTCGTCGAAATCAGGCGGCTACAGCAGCCAATAACACGGCAATTTGGTTGTACTCTAATGAGTCGAACTTAGAATCCCTTACAGTAGATGGTTACCGTTTGGTAATTGGAGATGATTCGGGCGACGATGAGATTCGTTTGGAGCGCGTTAACAATGGTGTTTCTACCGTTTTGTTTACATCAACAGCCGGCATCACCAATGGTATTGTGAACTGGGGTCTTGCAGTGAAAGTAGTTCGCACTCAATCGGGTCGTTGGACTATTTCTACTTCAACTCTTCCAACGGCATCAGGCACTGGAGCAACAGCTCGCTCATGTGTTCAAACATTAGCGACCAACGTTTTGACGAACTCTTTGAATTCTCAAAACTATGCAGATGATAATACTATTATTCCTAACTCTCCTGGCTTTTTTGGTTTAGCGGTAGTGCACACTACAGCTGCTAATGCGATTACAGGTGTTGAGTTTGATAACTTCCGTTTTGTACCTGTACCACCAGACACTTTCGTGAGCTTCACCGGATCATCTGTCAACGTGAATGAAGATGTAGTGGGCGGTATTTATAACCTATCATTGAGCATTGCCAACAACCCATCGACCACGGCTAC
>JBDKGH010000010.1:0-47881 GCA_039798265.1 Bacteroidota bacterium
AACGGCACTTGCGATTATACCTGCCAAGGTTGTACTGATCCTATTGCTGACAATTACAATGCAAACGCCACCATTGATAATGGTAGTTGCTATTACTACGGAGAAGGCGCATCATGCTCTACTCCTATAGCCCTAACATGTACTTCAAACGTTTACACCAATTTCACTGTCGGTGTTCTCAATGATAACGTAACATCAGGAGCACAAGCTTGTGGTGGTATTTCTACAGGCGGTCAACGTTGGTATGTATATGAAGCTCCCTTCTCTTCTACTGTTGTGATCAGTACAATCAACTCAATGACCAACTTCGACACATATTTGAAAGTGTACACCGGTTCTTGCGGAAACTTAACCTGCGTTGGTCAAAACGATGATGCGAGCGGTACTTTTTCTTCTCAAATTTCATTCAACGCAACAGCTGGTACTACTTACCTTATTCGTGTAGGTGGTTTCGTAAGCTTGCAAGGTACCTTCGGTCTTACCATTGATTGCGGTGGTGGATGTTTGGATCAAACAGCTTGTAACTATCAAGCCAACGCTCCATTTGATGATGGTTCATGCATCTTCGGTGCTGACTGTTATGGTTGCACTAATACAGATGCAGCGAACTACAATCCAATTCCGGTTTATGACGATGGCTCATGTGTTTATGACTTAAGCGTGCGCGTTTATCATGACTACAACGGCGATGGTGTTCATCAAACCAATGAACCAGGCCTAGCTAACTGGGGTGTTCAATACACTGAATTAGGTGCCGTGGTTTACTCGAACAGCACTGGTTTGATCCATATCGACAACCTTTCTGCTGCGTCTTATACACTTGAAATTTTGAACTCTACTACCAACTGGATTTCAAGTACACCAGCTATTGCTTACGCAACGCTTCCTACCAATGCCATCATCGAATTCGGATTAGTTCCTTCTACGGGTGAAGCATTCTTCGTTACAGAACCCTATCAAGGATTTTGGGATGTTATTCATTGTGAAGACGGATACGAAGCTGGTATATTCTTAAACAACGTCGGTTCTGCTAACCTCAATGGTCAGCTTACTGTAACGTGCGATCCGTTTTTCACTCCTGAAGCAGACGCCTATGGCACAGTTGCACCGAACGTTTCTTCAGCAGGTTTTGCACAATGGGAAATCACTGACTACGAACCAGGTCAATCCGGATTGTTCTCTTTCCATATCGATGGCCCTGGTCCAGTTAACTTAGGTCAAACCTACTTGTTCGACATCAACCTTGTGTTGTATGATGCTAATGGTGTAGAGATGTACAATGAAAGTTGGGAAACCTCTCCATTCGTAGCTTGTAGCTATGACCCTAACGACAAATCAGCAACACCAGCTGGTTACGATACTGAACATTTTATTTTACCTGGTGAGCGTTTGGAATACCGTATTCGTTTCCAAAACACCGGTAACCTTCCTGCAGAAGATATCTTGATCACCGATCAGATTGATACTGATGTGTTGGATCTTTCTTCTTTCCAACCCATGTATGCTTCGGCTTCAATGTTTACTTGTCTTCATGACGATGGATTCTTGGAGTTCATATTCGAAGACATCTATCTTCCAGATAGCGTGCATAACTCAGAAGCATCACACGGATTTGTGGTATTCGCTATCAATGCGAAAAACGACCTAGCTCCTGGTACTGTCATCGCTAACACCGCTAACATTTACTTCGACGCTAACCCTGCTATTATAACCAATACTTACACGCATACCATCTTCGATTGTAACTCATTCCAAGGTGTGCCTGCAACTGTAAGTTATTGCGAAAATGAAGAGACCTCTTTATCTGCTACTCAAGATCACGTAGAAAACTACACTTGGAGAGTAAATGGTGAGTTCTTCAGTTCTATGCCTCAAATTATCCTCGATAACTTAAACGTAGGTAACCATACCCTCGAGCTTGAAGTTAGCAACCCTCTTTGCGGAGCTACTAGCGTTAGCGCTGTAACAGTAAATGCATTGCCTAGTATCGACATCACTGAATCGGGCAGCATGCTCATCGGCCCTGCTGGTGCCTCTTGGACTTGGTACCATAACGGTGTTGAAGTAGCTACTACTCAAAACTACCAATTAACAGGAGAAGGTGGAACCTACTATGTAGTAACCACTAGCGCTGAAGGATGTACCTCAACCAGTGAAGAAATTACTGAGTTGAGCACAAACGAAATACTTACTGCAGAATACTCAATTTATCCTAACCCAATGAATGAAGTTGCCACTCTTAAACTAGCAGCGGGAATTCATCAGGTTGTTGTTTTCGATGCTACTGGTAAAGAAGTATTGAACTTAGGCAAACGCAGCGGATCAGTAAACCTTTCAAAAGGTGAATTGGCCGCGGGTATGTACAATGTTCAAATCACCGGTGAGCAAAAAGTTTACACTATCCAACTAATCGTTAACTGATGTTGTAGGTAATACCTCAACTAACTCGGAGAACTTAATCCTCCACCTGAGAAAGGCCGTCTAGTGCAGACGGCCTTTCTTTTTATCTCTATTAACGAAAAAGAACTAAGCTTGTTTGGGAAGTACGATTGTTACTCGGGTTCCCGATTGCTCACCCAGCAGTGATTTATCGGCAATATCAATCGTAAAGTGATGATTTGACGCTTGCTCAAACAAGGATAAACGCTCCGCATTCATGCGCAAAGCCAACGATTGATGTCCCGGTCTTTTGTTTTTACTCGCTGCTTCTATGCCCACTCCGTTATCCTCAATAACCACTCGATAATACTCGCGATCTATAGACTCGATGCTCACCTTCAAGTAACCACCACTCGTTAGTGGGGACAAACCATGAATAACCGCATTCTCTGCATATGGTTGTAAGAGCATGGGAGGAATGGTAAAATCGTACTGATTGATAGAAGAGTCCGCGGAAATAGAAAACTCAAACAATGAAGGATGACGCATTTTTTCTAGCTGTAAATAGAGCTCTAACCGCTCTAACTCATCATGCAAAGAAACCATACCGGATTGCCAAGATTCCAAATTCATTCTCACCAAACGCGCAAATGATACCAAGTATTCATTTGCTTCAATCGCTTTATTTGAATTGATATAGTGCTGAATAGAGTTTAGCGAATTGAAAATGAAATGCGGATTCATATTGGCCGCAAGTGCTTGCTGACGCAATTCATTCATTTTAAGTTGAAGCACAAACTTTCTTTTTCTATTGCGATAAATCGCTACAAAAACGATGACCAGTGTAGCCACCAAAAGAACGATCAATGCTCCCTTAAACCACCAAGTTTGGGTAAAATGAGCTTTCAATTGAATGCTCAATGTGCTTGCTTCACCCCAGTTTCCATCTTCATCTTTCGCGCAAACTTCAAAAAGATAATCGCCAGGAGGTAGTGACCAATAATCAATATCATGCGCATTCGTTTCCACCCATTCATCATGCAATCCGATTAAGCGATAACGATACATCCCTTGTTTACCTGTGCGATAATTGAGCGAAACAAAGTCAATATGAATGTCATCGTGAAAGGGTTCGAGTACAATACCATTCGCCATTTCCACCACCTCATTTTCACTGCGTACTTGTGTAATTTTCACCGGAAAAGAAATGGCTCTCAGACTAGGAGCTTTTGGATCCACCACCGCTAAACCTTCGTGCGTAGCGATATACAGTTTTTTCTGAAAATAAAGAATGTCATTGACTTCATTCGAAGGCAATCCCTTTTCATAACTTAAATGCTCAAAAGAATACGCACCATTGCGCTGACTAAGTCTCATTAAGCCGTTAGCGCTACCGATCCACAAACCTCCTTCACCATCCAAGCATAACGCGTCAATCATGTCTGAAGCAAGACCATTTTTTTCTTTGAACGAACTGACCTTACCGTTTTTATAAAAAAGCAATCCATCACCTCGCGTAGCAATGGCTAGTCCGCCATCAAATTCAACTATTTCGGTAATCTTCGTTTCTTTCAATGCCTCACCCAGATCAACATGGCTGGCTGTGTTTCCATTCCATTTCCAAAGTCCTTTTTCCGTGCCCAACCATAATTCACCCGTCAATGCTTCCAAAGCACAAATGGTGCGTTGCTTATACACGTCCGTTTTTACTTCCTGCCAACCCCTTTTTTCATCATAAAAGGCTAGGCCCGTAGATAATGCAAAGAGGATTCTACCATCCTTTAAGGCTATCATACGACGTGCAGTACTTTCTGGACTTCCCAACATTTTTCCTTTGTCTTTTTTAGAAGAAAAAAGAAGAGGTTTATTTCCAGAAATTATTTTTCCAGTTGGGGTATATCCAAAATCTACGGTAACCCCACTTTCAGGACCAAACATCAACTGTGGAATGAGTTCCTTTCCATTCAACAGATAGATCATTCCAGAAGCATCTGCTATGTAAACGTTCGATTGAAACTCTTTCACAGAGACGATGTTGCTTTGCTTCGAAACCCCATAAGCCTTCCACACTTCAACATCCAACGACGGAACGAAAAACAAACCATTATCTCTGTCACCAAACCAATAATTACCTTGTCTATCCTGAAGAACAGTCATGATGTAATGCCCTTCAAAAAAAGTAATCGAGGCCTCTGAATTACCTTCCAAATCGAGCATCAATTGAGCACCATTGCTATTGGTCATCCAAATGTTACCTGATCGATCCCGTTCGAGTGAAGAAAAGACATAGGGAGATTGAGAAAATTGCGTTTGAACTTTTCCGCTTTCATCAAAGAGCACCAAGCCACCAGGACCCGCAACCGCCCATTTTTTTTCATTCAAATGAATGGAACAGGCCAGCTTACAATCGCCGCTTAAACTCAACAGATAATTGATGTTATCCTGCGTTTCGATTTGATCATTTTCTTGAACATCCCCTACGTGCAGCGTCAGCAATTTTTCCCCGATGCGTCTTAAATAATAGGTAGGTTCGCCTTCTTCAATAGGTGGTTTATATTCTTCTACTTTTTTCCCAAAGCACTTGAACAATTGAATACCCGAAAAGGTGGTAGCCCAAAGGGTATCTTTTTCATCAAAGAAAAAAGGCCCTGGAAGTCGATCGCGCAGCAGCTCTTTGATCTTGTCATTTCCTTCATAAGCGACAACCGAATCGTTCTTTAAATAACAATACGACCCATCGTTGCACATGAACCAAATGCGACCTTGATGATCTTCATTAATCAATAAAACGTTGTTAGTAGGCAGGCCGTTTTTGGTGGTGTACACTTTAAACGAGTACCCATCAAAACGAGCAGCACCTCGATTAGTGATGGCCCAGATGTAGCCTCTGCTATCTTCAAATACACCTTGCACTTGACTGCTCGGAAGCCCGTCAACAGTAGTAAACTGTCGGTATGATGGCGAGTAATGTAACTGCGCTTGCACCTTCCAACTAAAGACACAGCACAGCAGTAGCAACAAATAGCGCATAAATCAAGGCTTAAGAAAACGTCCTTTAATCATTTCCAAAAACAAAGGCAATCTTCGTTTTGAAATACTGATTTTATATCCGTCGGTAAGTTCGGCAATTCCGCCATCTTCTCGCGAATAGGATTGTAAAAAATCCACATTGATGATGTGTGAATTGTGAATTCGAAGAAATTTTCGCGGATCGAGAATATCCTCAAAGTGCTTTAAGGGCTTACTCGCCACTACCTTTTCACCACTCTTTAGATATATCGTGGTGTAGTTGCTATCACTTTCCAATCGCATGATTCCGCGTACCTCTTCAAATCGATATCCGAGGTAATTGGTGAGTGCAATTTTTTGTGGATTTTCTTCTTGAATGGTCGCTGCCAACAAACTCAAGGCTCCATCGTATTCAGAAGAAAATCCCGGATTGTCCGATTTCATCTTGGCTATTTGAACCAGCTTTTCTTCCGTGGCTTGGAGTTCCTTAATGCTTATTGGTTTGAGTAAATACTCCACTGCGCTGGCCTTTAAAGCTTTGAGCGCATAATTTTCATACGCGGTTGCAAAAACAATGGATGGACGTGGATGAGGAAGTTTTTCCAAGAGAGAAAAACCATCTGAATCAGGCATGTGAATGTCTAAAAAAACAGCATCTGGTTTCAGTCGAGCTATGAGCTCCATTCCTTCAGCAGCATTTTCAGCCTTTCCCACCAAATGGAGGTGAGGACAATAATTGGCAATTAGAGATGCCAGGTTTTCCCTAGCATTCTTCTCATCATCAATGATTAAACAGTTAACCTTTATCATAGTGGGCTAAACACAAAGATAACGGGAGAGCACCGGTGTAGGACTTTTGTGAGAATTCGGGGGTGTTTTCTGAGAATTCGGCAGGAGCTAAAACCAAGCTCCTCAAAATCAAGCCAAAAGCCCCACTTAGTGTTAAAGATACACTTATGGCTAAAAAAGGTGTTGTTACGAGGGGAATCCATTATATTTGCTCGCTTACAAATTAGGACAAATGGCAACAGCTACAGCCAAACAGAAAAAAACCGAAGCAACCGCTTCTAAGAATATGAAAAGCCGATTCACAAAGGACACTTACATCAAGTGGTTCCGCGAAATGTTGTTGATGCGCAAATTCGAAGAGAAATGTGGTCAACTCTACATTCAGCAAAAATTTGGTGGTTTCTGTCACTTATACATTGGACAGGAAGCCGTATTGAGTGGTATGATGGAAGCTATTCGCCCCACCGACCGCGTTATTACGGCGTATCGCGACCATGCTCATCCGTTGGTAATGGGCAGCGATCCGAAAAAAGTGATGGCGGAGCTATACGGCAAACGCACCGGTTTATCGAAAGGTAAAGGCGGTTCTATGCACATGTTCGATAAAGAGAAAAATCTCTTTGGCGGTCATGGTATCGTAGGAGCTCAAATTCCAATGGGCGCAGGTATTGCGTTTGCAGACAAATACCGTGGCGAAGACCACGTTACCGTTACCTTCTTTGGTGATGGCGCAGCCCGTCAAGGAGCCTTGTATGAAACGTTCAACATGGCCATGACATGGAAATTGCCAGCCATTTTTATCATTGAAAATAACCAATACGCTATGGGTACTTCTATCGAACGTACCTCTAACGTTACCGATCTTTCTACTCTTGGTGCCTCTTTCGAGATGCCATCTGAAACAGTAGATGGTATGAGCCCAGAAGCTGTAACTGAAGCCATCTCACGTGCTGCTGATCGCGCTCGCGCTGGCGAAGGTCCTACCCTTCTCGACATTCGCACTTACCGCTACAAAGGACACTCAATGTCTGATCCTCAGAAGTACCGCACCAAAGAAGAAGTTGCCGAATACCAAGAAAAAGATCCAATCGAATATGTACTTCGCGTGATTCGTGAAAATAAATATTTGTCGGAAAGTGAAATCGAGGCAATTGAACAAGACGTGAAAAACGTTGTGGAGGAATCAGTGAAATTCGCTGAAGAATCGCCACTTCCAGAAGCACACGAGTTGTACGAAGATGTTTACTCGCACAACGATTATCCTTACGTAAACGACTAATTCCACCTGAATTAATAAAGCATTATGGCAGAAATCATACGTATGCCCAAGTTGAGCGACACCATGACAGAAGGTGTGGTAGCTGCTTGGCATAAAAAAGTTGGTGATAAAGTAAAAAGTGGTGAACTCTTGGCGGAAATTGAAACCGACAAAGCCACCATGGAATTTGAATCATATAGCGACGGTGTGCTTCTTCACATCGGCGTAGAGAAAGGTAAAGGCGCACCTGTAGATTCGCTTCTTGCCATCATTGGTAAAGAAGGGGAAGACATCAAAGCTCTTATGGCTGGTGATGCTGCTCCAAGTTCTGCTCCTGCTGCTGCTCCCGTGGCAGCTCCTGTTGCTCAAGCAGCTCCTGCAGCAAAAGTAGAAGTAGCTCCTGCTTCTGCAGCCTCTTCTAACGGACGCGTAAAGGCTTCTCCTTTGGCGAAAAAAATTGCTGAAGACAAAGGGATCGATATTAATCGTGTAGCAGGTTCTGGCGATGGTGGCCGTATCGTAAAACGCGATATTGAATCATTCTCTCCAGCCGCTTCAGCACCGGCTTATTCTTCTGCCCCTGCTGGTGTAGAAAGTTATACCGAGGAAAATGTTTCGCAAATGCGCAAAACAATTGCTCGCCGTTTAGCTGAAAGTAAATTCTCTGCTCCTCACTTCTACTTAACAATGGAAGTGGATATGGACAATGCGATGGCCGCGCGTGCTGCCATTAACGCAACTGGTGAAGCGAAAATATCTTTCAATGATATGGTTGTAAAAGCTTCTGCTTTAGCCCTTCGCAAACACCCAAAAATCAATAGCTCATGGAGAGGTGATACCATCCGCTACAATCAACACGTTCACATTGGTGTTGCTGTTGCTGTAGAGGAAGGTCTGCTTGTTCCTGTTGTTCGCTTTGCCGACTCAAAAGGCTTTGCTCAAATTGGAGCCGAAGTAAAAGTTTTTGCAGAAAAAGCAAAATCGAAAAAACTTCAACCCGCAGATTGGGAAGGAAACACCTTTACCATTTCTAATCTTGGTATGTTCGGTATCGATGAATTCACCGCTATCGTGAATCCACCCGATGCTTGTATTCTTGCTGTAGGTGCCATCAAACAAACGCCTGTAGTGAAAAATGGCGCAGTAGTTCCAGGTAACGTGATGAAGTTGACCTTGAGCTGCGACCACCGTGTGGTGGATGGTGCATCTGGCGCTGCTTTCTTGCAAACACTGAAAGCTTATCTCGAAAACCCAGTGATGATGTTGGTATAATCAACGGTCACTTGAACAATAAAAAAGGGGCACCTTGGCTAAACCAAAGTGCCCCTTTTCTTTTTGCGTATTGATTACTGGCGAATCATTCGCACTGTCTTTTCTCCAACTTGAATCACATATAATCCAGCACTCCAAGCGCGCACATCGATGTTAAGAGAAGTATCGGTTACATTTTGATACACGTGCATCAATGCTCCCGTGGTAGAGAAAATCTTCACTTCTTTGATTGCAGTGCTCGATTGAATTTTCACAAAATCCACCGACGGATTAGGGTAGATTTCAAACACATCAGCCGTCCTTTCGTCAACATTCACTAAACAAGTATTTTCAGTATTGAAAGTGGGATACACATTTTCCGTAAATACACCGGTTCCATTTGGACATCGCGCTGCGGATAAATCGCTTGACTGCGCACCGAATACATCACTATCTAATGAAGTACCATCTGCACGCGTGAAATAGATTTCTTCACCTAAGGCAGATAATTTAAAATTGCTGTGAATCCCTACTTGACCGCCATTTTCGTCGGCCCAAATAGTTAAGTATCCATTAGCGGGCACCACAGCATTCGCTGGGAAAGGCCACTTCAAAGGATTGGCTGCATCATCAGAAAGATAGGTGCCGAAAAGATTGACGTCAGTGGAAGTGGTATTGTACATTTCTACCCAATCATCAAATTGGCCATCTGCATCCATTGCACCTGATGCGTTAGAAGCTTCGTACTCATTGATGACTACTTCGCCTACATTTATAGCATTCACATTACTCATCAAAGTATAAAACTCATATTCAGCGCGCGGAGGAGAGAACATACCCGCGCTTGCATTTTGAGCATAGATGTAGTATTGAATCATAGCGCTATTGACGGGAATTAACGCGCCATAAACGCCATCATTAGCCGCACCGTCACCATGCGCGCCATCGTCGTACATGGCTACCTTTTCAAAATTCAATTCAACATGATCACGGTAACCTAGATACACCTCTGTAGCATTTGAAACGGCCGAGGTGATATAACATTCCGAACCAAAATCAGGAATACTCGGTGAAGAACCCGGCACTTCAATGCTTGGTCCCCCTAAATTGAAATCTGCATTTGAATTGAGATATGTAGCTCTATTTGCGGCAATACTAATTACCCCTGGGCTGCCACCACCGCCCGGTCCTCCACCACCTGTTACAGCACTATTTAGATTGGTATTGAAGTTTGCAACCGTGTACATATAATTATCATCAGCCGACACTGCATCAGCTACCACATCGTGAAAAAACTGCGCTCTTTGGGCCAGATAACCCGAATCGATCATTTCCTCTACGAGAGTGCGCACGTGAGCCAAGTACATTTTTTTATAGGTCGCATTCTGAAACAAATAATAGATCAAGGGCCAACCGGTATCGGTTTGGTGCGGATACAAAGTCATTTGTTCCATTTGTGTGGTGCTTAAACCACCGCCACCACCAGTAGAGGATCCAAGCATAGAAAATGCTCCAAAGCACATATTTAAATCCCACACTACTGGATTGAAACGTCCATTATTATCGCGATACAAATAATAGTTCTGACGAAAACCTCCTGTGTAGCTGTCCAAATTGATAAATACATCATTAAAGGCCAGCATCCATAAAACACGATCAACATCCAAAATTTCTTCCACACTGCCCGTGTAGTTTTTGATGGTGTCGCACAAGTGAATTAAATCATCCCAACCTAAATCGGACTTCATTTCATATCGACTCGTATAGCTTGACTGAGTAGTACCATAATAAGCCAAATCAGGATAGGCATTGCTGCCCGGGCCTGCCCCACCTACAGGATTGCATTTAAAGAACGCATTGCTTGAAGAATAAAAGTGATCGCTACAAAATGATTTATTGATGCTCTCCGCATTAGAAAAAACACCATACATAGCGCCATTGATATACACTTGAGCATAATTAGCGTTTGGGCAATGCATGTAGTTTTTTAGAATATCATAGGCCAACACTTCTCGCACCATGCTTGGGTCACTGAAACCATTGGAAAGTTTTATATCCGTATAACCTTGATAAGACTGATTAAGGGTATAATCCAACTCGATGTGCAATGGGTTTTTAGCGTTATTGGCACTGTAAGAACTATTGCCTTTGTACTTCACACCACAGTTCGGATAAGCCACACCGTTCACTACCACTTGATCAGCAAGAATATATCCTTCAGAACCAGCCTTTGCCGTGTCCATTTGATAATCCCAATTGCTTTGAGAGAAGGTGATTTCAATTACTTGAACCGTTGCTTGATCGTATAAATCAACTTGCGCATAAGCTGAAAACAAAGAAAAACACGCACAAAGGGCCGAAGCCATTTTTTTCATCATTCTAATAAGAGGGTTAAGAGTCAGGTGTAATACACCACTACTTGATAATACCCTAAAAACTAGAATACTTCAAGACCGCAAAAACTAGTTTTGACGGATGAAAAGAGAATCCTTTAGCGTTTGGCGATTGATTGAGACTGCCTTGGCTTCCATCGTTCTTTCTTTCGTAGTGATGATCATCTTTAAAGGCATCGCGCCAGTTAAGTTGAGGTATTCAAACCAGCAATCGATCATATGACCACTGAATGAAAAAGCATCCATTTTTAAATCTGCTGGGTAAAAAAATCGACACAAACCCTGATTGGTTGTGAAAATAATTTCATTGCATGTTTTTCCTAAAATCACTTCAGATGCTTCAACGATTTCTACTTCTTGGATCTCCATATTTGAGATCATAGTGGGTGTTTGAGTCCAGCGCTTCGTCGATGGATTATAAACCTCTAATGTGGGATTGGAATTAGAATAAATTTCGATCGATCGTTTTTTGCCATTGTATTCTTTGCGGTATTTACCGTCTTTGATGTACCATTTCAATTCTGATCCCCACTGCGGTGCGAGCTGATCAGTGGGCACACTCATGGTGTGTGATCTGTAGCTAATGGTGTACTGAATCATTCCCTCAAAACGCTGCGCCCACACATTTACTGAACAGACAAGGGCAATCACTATGGACAACAAAATTCTCATCGTTCCTTTTTTTTTCGAAGATAACTCTTCCATGATTATTATTTTTTGCTAGGCAAAAAAAAGGCCAACTACTTTGAAAGTTGGCCTTTTGTATTCTTCAGTCTTTATTCTCTATTGGAACATCTCTTTTACCTTTTGGAAAAAAGTTTTGTCTTTACCTGTAGGGCTCGGAGCAAAATTGGGAGAGGTGCGCAATTTTTCAAGCACTTTGCGCTCTTCGTCAGTTAGTCGTTGCGGTGTCCAAACGTTGATGTTTACCAATAAGTCTCCTGTTTGATAACCGTTCACCTCGGGTAAACCTTTTCCTTTCAAACGAAGAATGCGACCTGATTGAGTGCCTTCGTCTAATTTGATTTGAGCTTTTCCGCGCACCAAAGGCACTTCCATAGCTGCACCTAAAGCCACATCGGCAAAGTTGACGTAGAGGTCATAATACAAATTGAGACCATCTCGTTTGAGTTGTGGGTGTTCCTCTTCTTCTATCTGCACGAGCAAATCGCCTGGAACACCGCCAAAGGGGCCAGCATTACCTTTTCCTGCCACGTTGAGTGTCATGCCTTCCACTACGCCAGCGGGGATGTTTATTTCTACAATCTCCTCTTGGCGTTTTTGTCCGTGCTCATCACTATCTTTTGGTTTGCTCTTCACTGTTTTACCCGCACCATGACAGTTTGGACAAGTAGTGGTAGTTGCCATTTGCCCCAAAATGGTATTGGTTACGCGGCGCACTTGCCCTGCACCACGGCAGGTAGTGCAAGTGTCAAAAGTGACACCCTCCGCATTCACCATCTTGAATACTTTTATCTTCTTAGAAGTACCATAGGCGATATCCTCTAGGGTCAATTTTACTTTGATGCGAAGGTTAGTGCCCTTCATGCGTCGGTTCGCTTGTCCGCCGCCATATCCGCCGCCACCGCCGAAAGCTTGGCCGAAGATGTCGCCAAACTGAGAGAAAATATCATCCATGTTCATACCGCCGCCGCCAAAGCCGCCGCCGCCCGAAGCTCCTCCCATACCCGCATGACCAAACTGATCATAGCGTGCCTTTTTATTTGGGTCGCTCAGTACTTCATATGCTTCTGCCGCTTCTTTGAAACTTTCTTCGGCCGCTTTATCACCGGGATTCTTATCGGGGTGATATTTAATGGCCAACTTGCGATAAGCCTTTTTGATATCCGCTTCAGAAGCACTTCTCGAAACACCTAGAATGTCGTAATAATCTCTCTTCGCCATTGCTCTATCATTATGCTCCGACTACCACTTTGGCAAATCGGATAACTTTATCATTGAGTGTATAACCCGTTTCTACGGTATCCACCACTTTCCCCTTTAAGTCTTCGGTAGGGGCCGGAATATTGGTAATGGCTTCATGAAAATCAACATCAAAGGCCACGCCGTTGGATTCAATCGGCTTTAAACCTTTTGCCTCTAACTTTCTGTAAAGCTTTTGATGGATCAATCCGAATCCTTCTTTCACTGGGGCCAAATCTTCCATCGAATCATTCGCCTTGATGGCCCGTTCAAAATCATCCAAAATGCCCAACATATCTTTGATCACTTCACCGCTGGCAGTAGCCAACAAATCGCCGCGCTCTTTTGCAGATCGCTTGCGGAAATTATCAAAATCGGCATACAGTCGGAAATACTTATCCTTCCACTCAGCGGCTTCTTTCTGCCACTTTTCTTCTTCGCTTATGATCTCTTGAGTAGGAGCAGCCGTGGTTTCTGGTGCTCCCGTATCCGGATTTTGACCTTCGGTCAACGATTCTTCTACTGGTGGGATGTCTTTATTTTCTTCTGTACTCATAACCTATCTTTTTGACGTCGGCGGGCAGTCAATTTTTTTGCCATCTCTTCAGGTGGGGCAAAACTGTCAGTTATCACGCCAACGGGGGCGCAAAGAAAGTGACAATTTGGTCATTTTAAGCCAAAAAAAAGGCCCTCTCTGTGCGAGAAGGCCTATTATTCATTCATGGAAAAACGTTCCTTAGAAGCTTTTCACGTATTCGTCCAATTTTTTGTGCAACTCCAAACCGCGAAGCGATTTTGCTACAATAACACCCTTTTCATCAATCAAAAAACTCATCGGGATGCTGCTTACACCATAGTTAGCTGCTGCGGCATTGTTCCAACCTTGAAGGTCACTTACGTGATTTTTCCAAGTTAATTGATCCTTTTCAATGGCTTGTTTCCAAGCATCAGCTGTTTTGTCTAACGAAACAGAAAAGATATCGAAACCCTTGGCTGTTTTGAATTTCGCTTTATTGTATTTCTCATAAGCGCCTACTACGTTTGGATTTTCGCGGCGGCATGGTCCACACCAAGAAGCCCAAAAATCAATCAAAACCATTTTACCGCGAAGGCTAGAAAGTTTCAATTTTTTTCCATCTACACCTGCCATTTCAATTTCAGGAGCGATATCGCCAATGTTTGTTCCTACTACGGCTGTTTTTGAAACGGCACGTTTCGCCTTAACAGGCTCATTATTGAGAGTGAAGCTTCCTGCTACAATCAGTAGTGCGGAGAAAGCTGCTGCAAAGAGAATTCTTTTCATGGTTTACAATCTATGTTTTACAAATTTACGCGAAAAACGCATTCGGGGTTTCCAAAGAAGATGCCAACTTTGAATGCTATCCTTTTATACCCGACGGATGTCAGCACCTAATGCCTGCAAACGTGCCTCGATATCTTGGTATCCGCGATCAATCTGCTCAATGTTCTGAATGACACTTTTTCCTTTTGCTCCGAGAGCAGCAATCAAAAGCGATACACCAGCTCGAATATCAGGAGACGACATAGTGACTCCCTTCAGCGACGATTTGCGATCTAAGCCAATGACTGTAGCGCGATGTGGGTCACACAAAATAATTTGCGCACCCATATCGATCAATTTGTCAACGAAGAACAAACGGCTTTCGAACATTTTTTGGTGAATCAAAACAGATCCACGAGCTTGAGTTGCTGTTACCAAAGCAATGGATATTAAGTCCGGTGTAAAACCAGGCCACGGTGCATCACTAATGGTCATTATAGAGCCGTCGATGAATGTGTCTATTTCGTAATGATCTTGCTCTGGAATATGCAAGTCATCCTCGTTTACTCTATTCACGGTAATACCCATACGACGGAAGATTTCTGGAATAATACCAAGATCGTCGTAGGAAACATTCTTAATCAATAAATCTCCTTGAGTCATGGCGGCCATTCCAATGAAGGAGCCGATTTCAATCATGTCTGGTAAACAGCGATGATCAGTCCCCCCCAGTTTGCTGACCCCTTCAATGATGAGCAAATTTGATCCGATACCGGAAATTTTACCTCCCATTCGGTTGATCATCTTACACAACTGCTGGAGATAGGGTTCACACGCTGCATTGTAGATGGTGGTTGTTCCTTCTGCCATGCACGCTGCCATCACAATATTGGCTGTTCCTGTTACCGATGCTTCATCGAGCAACATATAAGCCCCTTTGAGCTGAGAAGCTTCTACGCTGTAGAAACTATCACCTGCATCGTAATTGAATTTTGCTCCAAGATTTTGGAAACCCAAAAAGTGCGTATCCAAACGACGACGGCCTATTTTATCGCCTCCTGGCTTGGGGATATATCCCTTTCCGTAACGAGCTAACAAAGGTCCTACCACCATGATAGAGCCGCGCAAGCTTGCGGCTTTTTTCTTGTAATCGGCGGTTTTCAAATACTCCATATCCACAGCATCCGCTTGAAAGGTGTAGTCGCCCTTCCCATTTTTTGCAACCTTTACCCCCATATCGCCCAAGAGATCGATCAGTTTCAAGACATCTACGATTTCGGGGATATTGGTAATACGCACTGGATCTGCCGTAAGCAATACAGCGCAAAGTATTTGCAAAGCTTCGTTTTTCGCTCCTTGTGGTATAACTGTTCCTTTCAGTTTATTCCCACCTACAATTTCAAATGCTGACATGTGTGTATGATTCAGACTGCAAGAAGCAGATTAGAACCCAACCTCAAGAAGCAGGTTGTAGGAATTTATTGACACTTGAACGATGAAAGCTATGCCTAATCGGCCAGCTTTCTTTTTTTCTCAAAGATGCCTTGATAGACGAGGGTAATTTCTGGTCCTCCTAGGAAGGTAACTGTGCGCGTAACTCGGCTCAATGGAAAGTCATAGGAAACGAACAAGCTAGCCGTGCGTTTCCATTCGGCGCCTAATACAGGAGTAATGGCATCGCCCACCCTGTAGTACATTCCAAAAAGCAAGGCCGAAGATTTATTCACATCTGTATAGCGTGAATCATCACCAAATCGGTATTCAGCGCGCATACCAATGTTGTACTCCATAGCTTTTCGTTGGCGTTGAATAAGCAAATCCCAGCGGTATCGAATCATTCCTCGGTTTGTTTCAGCACTTCCGTAGACCACTTGTCGAATGGGCAGTCGATCTTTTGAACCCGCTAAGATGGTTTGATTTTGTCCATAATGCCGGAAAGAGTAGCCTCCTGTAAAGGTGTACCAACGGGCCTTTCGCACCCAATGGCCACCCAATGCAGCATCCATCCCGATATCTGTGGCCGCTCCAAAATTTTCTCCCGACGAGGCGGAGGGATCATATTCGTATCCATTGTACTGACTATCCCAAGCCAAACCTGAAACATCCATTTGACGTTTTAATCGTCCAATTTGCAATCCGGCACTCACATAATCTTTACTGCTCAATTTGAGATGAAGAGCTGCCGCACCCGTCCATTGGAAGGTGTGAATTTGTGCCTTACCTGCTTGGTCAGTCACAATGTATGCTCCCAATGCTAGGAAGTTCGGATGTTTTTTATGAAAAAATTTGCCTTGCAATTCCGCAGCGCGTGTGCCGTATCCGGCCCCTGCTTGTTTCCATTGATTCCGATAGTGTGTTGAGGCTCTTACGTCGCCAAAAAAATCGCCCACCCGAGCAGGGTTATACAGTTGCGGCACGTTAAAATATTGCGAGAAATGAGGGTCCTGTGCATTCATGCGAACACATAAAAAGAGGAGTGCTATGAGGATCCAGTTTTTCATCGAATTAAAGCTACTTCACCTTTTAGTTCTTGCTCACTACCATCACTCAAACGAGCACGAATGTTATAAATGTAATTGCCACTCGGCTGCGGTTTTCCGTTGATGCTTCCGTCCCAACCTTGATTGATATCTCTCGAAGAAAACACCAATTGCCCCCACCTATTCCACACAAAAAATTCTAGCTC
Source organism: Bacteroidota bacterium (assembly GCA_039798265.1). GTDB lineage: Bacteria > Bacteroidota > Bacteroidia > Flavobacteriales_D > Sanyastnellaceae > JBDKGH01. Next base: position 16,971 of record JBDKGH010000010.1, read on the forward strand.
CTCCACGCCATGTCCGCGCAGATAAAACTCATCATTGCGGCCATCTCCATTGGGGGAAAAAATATCTGGAATAAACAAAGGAACTTCGGGTAAAATACACAAGGTGGCAGTAGCAGTATCTGCGCAAGCCCCTATGTTTTGCACTACCAAAGTGATGGTAAATGTTCCGGCCGAAGGATAGGCTTGATCAGGAGTATTTCCAGGAATATATCCTGTTACTTGACCATTCCCAAAATCCCAGTTTCCACTTACCGCATTTTGACTTAAATCGATAAATGAAATATCATCACGTTCATCAAAAGAAACGCATCCTGAATTTGGATTAATGGAGAAGGCTGCTGAAATAGGAGGATAAGCGGGAACTACTGCAAAAGTGTCCACCTCGCATCCATTGTCAAGATCTGTTACTGTTAAGTATTGAGTAGCGCCTGCTAACGCTTCCACTGTTGGGCTAATAATGCCGTTCCAGTTGTACTCAAAGTTACCGGCATTGGTCACCGTAGCACTAATCGCACCTGTTTCACCAAAACAAATCGTATCGGTAGTGGTAATGCTTATCTCTATGTCGGGTAGCACGGTCAACAGCACATCATTTATCGCGTCATCACTGCACCCATCTGAAACGGTAATTGTAATGGTAGTAGTTACATCAGGTGATGCTGTGTGGGTAGAAATTGGGAAACCCCCGTCGCTCCATTGATAAATATAATTAGCGTTGGGATTACCACCATTGGCCACCACTGTAAGCACGGAACCTTGCCCACCGCAGAGCACCGTATCACTTGCAGAAAGCGTCGCCACTAATTCTGGATATACTTCAAAGGTGGCCGTATCGGTACTTTCGCACAACTGACCTTGCCAAGCATACACGACTTCATAAACGCCTTCTCCGAGAAGAGCTGGGTTCAATTCACTTGTGGTTAAATCACCCGACCATGAACCATCCGTGGGACTAACCTGAAAATCAAATAAAGAATCTTTAAAGCAATAAAAAGGAGATAATCCATCGATAGTCGCCTCTTCAAATTGTTCCACAAATACATTCACCGTATCCGTGCAGCCTGCTACAGTTAGCCATCGAATTTCGTGGTTGCCCGCGCCAGCAATGGACGGATCAAACCAACCAAGCAATGGATCTGTAATACCCGGTCCTGCCCAAGCATCATTCGCTATATTTTGATTGTCGAATAAAACCGGTTCCGCATTGGTACACATTTCATAGTAGGTGGGCGCAATCTCTGATGGAAAAACGGTAACCACCATTTCATCACTGCAAGTATTTTCTTCATAGGTGAGTGTAAAGACACCTACACCAGCGGCTTGCTGAGAAAATATCCAGTAATCGGTATCTATCTCTAAAACACCCGTACCTAGCCATACACCCCCATAAGGAGGCGAATGATCCACAACATTTTCTATCAACTCTAATGGATCATCAGTCAAACAAAGCCAAGCACTGTCCAATCCAATATCGGTCGTTATGTTGTAAATAAAAGTCGTATCCGAACAACCATTCGGTGCATAATAGATAATGGAAGTGTAGGTGTCATTCGGGATAATGGAAGGATCATACAAACCTGTGACTGTATTAATCACACCATCACCTTCCCAATAGCCGCCTATAGGGAGTGGTGTTGTATCATACCAAACCATTGGTTCTTGGGCTGGGCAAACGGTAACGAAACTTGGACCTATGTTAATCTCTTTAATGTAGCCCGCAAATATCTGCTCACAACCATTAATAGTATAGGTCAACTCCACATCACCAGGAGGCATTTCTCCAGGAACAAAAATTCCATTCAACGAGTCTAAAATTCCAGGACCTGACCAATAACCACCGAGTGGTGAAAACTGCAGCGTATCTTCAAGAATAGATTGGCAGAGCGTATCAAAAGAAAAAGTACCGGTAATACTGTCCACATTCACCGTCAATAAATCCACACACTGCGGGGTAGTATAGGTAATGGTATAGCTACCTTCTGCAGAAGGGTCAAATATTCCTTCAGGGGTAGTAAAGGGACCATCCCAAATTCCGCCAGCAGGAGTAGCATTCAACTGTATAGCCCCACTTCCGGGACATGCGGCAGTGATGTCATCCGTCTGAATTTCGATAACAAAAAAGGTTACCGTATCCACACATCCTTGCGCTTCAAAAATGATTTCATTGAGTCCTACATTGGCTGAATCAGGATCAAAAACATTCGAGTCATCCTCCCATATGCCTGGGCCTGTCCATGTGCCCAGACTCTCTGCCTCCAGCACTATATCTTCCACTGATTGGCATATCGTATCGCTAGGCGTGATGATCGCTGAACTGAGCACGAAAACGGTTCTTGAGATTGCTTTTGTTTGGCCTGTTTCTACCTCTGTAACCAGCAATTGATAAGTGGTTGTGACCAATGGGCACACGGTATGTGGACCAGCAGTAGGTGGTAATCCTTGATTCCATGTGAAGGTATAAGTAAAGCAATCACCTACCTGAGCTGTAAGCGCAGTGCATTGACCAGGGCAGATGGAATTATCTTCGACAACTACATCAGCATCTGCTTCGCAATTATCCATGATAAAATCGTGGGTGAGCGTAAACGGATAAAGCTGACCGCACTCATCTGGAATTTCGATGAATAGCTCGAGATGATAACTACAATTTCGAGTGAACGCTTCACCCAATTGAACATTGACCAATGTAGTGCTATCGCCATTGCATAAATCGTCATAACCGATCACAGGTATCTCTTCTCCATTTCTACTCAAGGTCCATTCCGCGGTATTCAACCAAGCACATGCGATTGGGTAAGAAAAGCCTACTGCTACCGATGATGTATTGCATAAAGGCGAAAGGGGCACATCTATATTTGGAGGAATCGGAGGCGGTACGTTTGCATCCCATTGCAAAGCCCATCCTAAGTAGATGGCGCTGTTATCCGAAGTAAAGGTGATGGTCAAAAAACCACTTGATGTGGTGAAATTAGGAGGCAACGTGACACCTGAATACTGACCGATCATAGGAGATGCAGTATTCGGACCGTCGTAAAAAGTTAGAAAATCGAAACCAGGATCTGTTTCAACATTTCCTAAAAAAGTAATCGTAAGGGATTGTCCCGCGTTGATCACCAAAGTAAAATCTTCATTATTGCCGTATTGCCCTCCTTCACCGCCGCTGTCATACAAGATCCCCTGACACTCGGTAAGCGTAGTATCGCTCATATTAAATTCAGGAAGATTTTGCGCACGCAGACTTACACCTAGCACGAGGAGAAAACAAACACACGCCATATTACGAAGCCGAAACAGCATAAACTTACGGTGTAATAACTACCTCGGGAGTGACAATAGAATTGCTCCAATTGCCTTCTCTATCGCGAACTTGAAGAGTAAATTTGGTTGTTTCCGAAGCACCATTCCCCATTAAAAAAAGCGGATCTAGAATGACCTTGTATTCGCCTTTTATATGAAGCTCCATTAAGTCTGGAGTCATTGGAGGAATGTGATAATAATCGTAATCGCTCAATCGATCATCCTTCACGCGTAGTGAATAATCATCTGCATCCACCTCTCCGATGTCACCTTGAAAATCTTCATACGAGAATTCGATTTCGATGGAATTGGAAAAAGCGGTGACAGAATCAGCGGAGATCGAAACAAAATCAATCGTCGGTGATACTGGATTTTCATCTTCTTTTTTACAAGAAGAGAAAACAACTAATGCAGCTAAATATAATCCGATCTTTCTCATTGAACTTTCAAGCTAAAAAGTAAATACCAGAAATAATTAGAAGCATCATTCGGAAGCTCGGTGAGAGAGCTTTGCGCACCATCGTCGAGGTAATTTCTAAAATACACATAATCGCTATCCGAAAAAGAGCTTAAGTCTATTGTTGTTTTATAATAAAAAGGCGACGATCCACCACCAAAATCCAAGGCTGTAAGCGGCGTTCCTTGCAATTGGAAATTACTACTTACCGCATTTGAAAAGTCAGACAAACTAGATGAAGCCTTTAATTCAATAGAACTAAATCCTGTATACTGAGCATTATCGTCAAAAGGTAAAATCCATACATCAACCACGGTAGGCGGTACCATGATAGACCCTATCCCAAAAGGACTATCCGTTTCGCGTGGATAAGGAGTGGTGGTATTTCCTGTGGGAAAAACAGCAACTCCATATACCAAAGGACGGCCGTTCACATTTGCCGAAGGAGCCGGATTACCCATCATGTCAGGAGCACCGTCCATAATCCAATCGGCTACCGCTTGTATGTAAGCAGTGCTATTGGCATTCCACGACGGATCATCTTCTGCAGCTAAAGGCATTTGTCCTTGCGTTGTTTCAATATCTCGTGTCAATCGTGCATACAAAAACGAATTCGTTGTATCACCAGGTATTACACGGTGTTCAAAAGAAAATTGCGCATCGTTGCCCACAACCGCTTGATTGACGAGCGAGTGATAAGAAGAAGAAATGGTTCGAAAATCTGGTTCGAATGTGCCATCATGACATCCACTGTTAGCACAAGTAGGTTTGAATATTTTTCCGTGCAACCAACCAAAGCTTCCAGTGGGATAGGCTTCAGGATCCGGGTTATCATTATTCACCGTTTGATCAACACTTTCATACGGGTTCTCCGGCTCGCCTTTTTTACATGCCCCTATTACTAAAAAGGACAATGCTAATAGCAGTATATGTTTCATCTTCATGTTGTCCTCCTTACATGTAATCAAATAAACTTGTGGTATCTGGAGCTACCAATCCGGTGAACTCTACATCAGATCGCACACCTAAAAGATCCGCTACCGTCATCATCACGTCAGACACTTGTCCAACGGGCGAATTTTCGGAACCCACCGTAGTATTTGAAGGCACGCTAGGGCCCGCCATGAGCGACCAAATTCTTGTACTATTGAAATCCGAGTGATCATAAGCATACCAATTATTCTGGTCAATAATACTATTCGGATTATCGTTTCTTCCACATTCAGGAACGCAGATAATGGTCGTATTTCCGGCCATCTCTGGAATTTCGTTTTGAATGGTGTTCCACAAATGTCCTATAGCATGATCTGCACGGTGCAATGCTTTGACATAACCCGTGAAGTTATCATGACACGTATCTACATCACTTAAATTAACGCAGAGAAACGTTGGTTTAAACCACTTCAATACTTCTGTTGCATAACCCACTGTGTAGGCGTCACCATTTTCTAAAACCGGAGGATGATTTATCGTTCCATTATTGGTTCGATCATTCATTTCTTCCATAAACAGTTTTATACTTTGCTTTTCATCTTCCGTATTACCAATGGCATCGAGCAGTGCACTGTTTTGAGAAAATGTATTGTCCAAAAACGCCTTCAGTTGATACATCGGAGCCAATTCGTTTTCCGGGTGATACACCTTACCATTGGCTAAGTACTCCTGACAAGCAGGATGGAAAGTAATGTTTGGTGCAAAAAAGTTTGCTCCATACTTGATTCCATAATCAGGGTGTGTACTGTAGTTTAACAAGGGAATAGAGCCGCCTATTCCATTTCCAACAAACCAAACATCAGTAGCCGCATAACCACCATGACGACGCAGGTATTCAAAAATTGTTGGTTTAATGGGGCGCATTTTTAGCCCTTGTGTTTCTACTGTAGAACCTTGTAAAATCGTATTTAATCCACCATAGTGACCAGTAGAAAAAGAGCGCATTTCTTGAAACAATGCACCTTGCGAATGCAGTGACTGACCGAGAATAGCAGGTATTGGATTGATACCACCTTCACCCGTTCCGTAAACAATTTTTTGTTCTGGAGGTGCCCCAGAAAGCATGTTGTACATGATATTGCCTGGGTACGGTTCGTTCACTTGAGAATCGTCGAGATAGCGTTGACCAACCGATTCTTGATGTCGAACACCACCAGCGAACATCACCAACACCACGTGCTGGGAAGAACGATTTCCTGTAGGGGAAAACAACCTACCGCTTGGTAAGATGTAGGGAGAAACCAAGGCTCCTGCCGCAGTTAATCCTGTATTACGAATGAATTTTCTTCTGTTCATGTTCGTTGATTAATAGAACAAATATTCGGTTGACAAGGCAAAGGAGAAATACACCAATTCAGGTGTCATATAAGGGTTGTTTTGAATAAAATTCCTAACCCATTCTTTTTCCGCCTCGGAAGGAAGTCGCACAAAAAAGCGTTTGTAGGTATCAATTATAAATGCTTCGATATCCGCATTCATTTCATCAACGGTAGGCATTTGCACACCCTCATCATTAAAGAAATTGGAAATTAACACCTCACGTGCCAACTCCTGATCGCCTATACTTTCTAAGCATTGATTGATCTCAAATAATCGGTCGCTAGATATGGCACTCTGAAAAATATTGGTGTACAGAATACTCACATATTGCTCATTCGATTTGAGCTTATCCTTATCAGCTGAACTGGCGTAAAGATCCACTTGATTTATTTCAAACAAGAGATCATCTTCTTTTTTACAAGAAGCTAAAGTAGCCGCAGCCGCAGCCACCACTGCCACACCTTTCACCACCTCTGAAGGCGATGTTTGTTTTTTAGTTGAATCCTGCATATTCATCGGAAATCAAAATGTAACGTTGAACGGCCTGTATATTTTTTGTTGTCCCAAATAGCGAAAGGCGATTATATACTTCACTAGAAGTAGCATCGCGTGCCAGCAGAGCGGTATAAGCCCAGCGAATGAGACCTTCATCAAATTCAGTAGAATGAGTTAACACATCCAAGTATTCCGGTTTGTTGCTCACAGCTTGGCCAAACAATACGCCTGTAAGATTTGACTCTATAGCATCATATACCAACGTGTATTCCGACTCGGTTGGAAACCGGTCGAAACAATCGTCGAAGCTGGCATTGATAAAATTAAAGCTTCCCATATTGATGTCGTCATAAACAGAGTTATACATCATTCTGCGACACATTTCGTCAATGGTAATAAGACCGTCTCTTAATTCTATTCGGGAGTCTATAAGTGCTTTTACTTTATTCGCCTCGAGCATAATGATTTCGTAGGTAAATAAATTGCCTTGCAAAGAATCTTGATAGGCAATTGTTCTCCAAGTCCAGTATTCTTCATTCAGAGAAGCCTCAGAAACTCCATTGATGAACCTGGCCTTTTGATCATCATACAATTTACGGAAATAGGCATCCGTGTAAGTAGTGCCATCCACCGCCGTAGTCGAAAACATTAATTTGTTGCACAATGCGATGCGCGAGGCGGCAGAAAGATTTCCGTTTTCAAGAGCAGCTACCTCTGTGTTCATTTCTACATCAGTAGGTTCACGGCCAATAAGATCAATGAATACTTTGTTGACGTAGTTTTCTACGAGGATAGTAGACACCCCTGAATAATCAGGTATGTCATTATCTTCAAACACGACCTGCTCTTCTTTCTTGCACGAGGAGAGTGCGGCAATTACGAAAAGCGCCATGAACCATTTTCGCAATAGCATATGAGGCGTTCTTTTTAGTTTATGGCAATATAGGAAAACTCCCCCTAGAACGCAACACCGCTTCAATTATTTCTTTATTAACGAATTGCGTTTAGAAAAATCACTTGCCTTTAACTTCTATGGTGAAAACGATGAGTAGGTCAAAAAAAATTGCACCTTTGTCTTATGTCAGTACAAAAAGATATTCGTCGTGTTACGACCAACACGCTTCAGGAAATGAAGAATCGAGGTGAAAAAATCTCGATGCTCACAGCCTACGATTATTCAATGGCCAAGATTGTAGATCAAGCCGGCATTGATGTAATTCTTGTAGGAGACTCCGCCTCAAACGTGATGGCCGGCCACGAAACCACTTTACCCATTACCCTCGACCAAATGATTTATCATGCATCCAGTGTAGTGCGTGCAGCCGGTCGATCGCTGATTGTGGTTGATATGCCCTTCGGTTCTTATCAAGGAAATTCGAAAGAGGCCTTAAACTCGGCCATTCGTATAATGAAAGAAACGGGCGGACATGCTGTTAAAATGGAAGGTGGAGAAGAAATTTTAGAATCGATCAAAAGGATATTGACCGCTGGTATTCCAGTAATGGGACACTTGGGTTTAACACCACAAAGCATCTATAAATTTGGCACTTATCAAGTAAGAGCAAAAGAACAAGAAGAAGCAGAACGCCTTATTCATGATGCCAAATTGCTCGATGAATGCGGTTGCTTTGCCATTGTTTTAGAAAAAATTCCCGCATCATTGGCCAAGCGTGTTGCTGAAGCGGTGCATGTTCCTGTAATAGGCATTGGAGCTGGCGCCGGAGTAGACGGACAAGTACTCGTATTGCATGACATGCTCGGTATTACTCAAGAATTTAACCCACGCTTTTTACGTCGTTACCTCAACTTGGGTGAACAAATGCATCAGGCCGTTGCCCAATACGTAAGTGATGTGAAGAGCCAAGATTTCCCCAACAACAACGAGCAGTATTAAACATCAATATTGAAATCCTACCAGAAGGGCGTTGTGCTTTTTTTTTAAAAGGACAACGCCTTTTTCAATTTACCTTTGACCCACACAAGCAGCGATGTATCACCATCGCATAAGTACTCTCGTTAATGGAAAAAAAAGGCTGGGTGACAGCACCCAAAGAACCAATTGTGATGAGCACTGTCGAGAATCTACGCATTCTCTACGAAGACAATCACATTATCGCGATAAACAAGCGCAACAGCGACATCATTCAAAGTGATATTTCTGGCGATACCGTTCTCTGCGATGTAGTCAAAGACTACGTGAAGTGGAAGTATAACAAACCAGGATTAGCCTTCATAGGCACTGTTCACCGCTTAGACAGACCCGTTAGTGGTGTGGTGCTGTATGCACGAACCACAAAGGGATTGAACCGTCTGAGCAATCAGTTTAAATACCGCGAAGTACACAAAACGTATTGGGCCGTAGTGAAAGGAATGCCGCCAGCAATGGAAGGCACCGTTATCAACTACCTCTGGAAAGACGAAAAGCAAAACAAGACCTTTGCCTTCGACACCCCTGCCGACAATCGAAAAGAATCAGAGCTGAGCTATAAAGTTATCGGTCAAGGTGAGAACTACACCTTTATAGAAGTATATCCGAAAACAGGCCGCCATCATCAAATACGCGCCACCTTAGCTAGCCTTGGTTGCCCCATCAAGGGCGATATCAAATATGGCAGTCGACGCACCAATGACAATGCTTCGATTCATTTACATGCCCGGAAAATTGAATTCAATCATCCTGTAAAAAAGATTCCCATTTCTATTGTTGCGCCTCCACCTGAGGACGTGCTATGGGATGAGTTTCTCAAACTTTCCTTGCTCAGCAAGAAAGACCAATAACACCTTTACTTTACCCAGCGCAACAAAAATCGCCGATGGTTTAACCCACCTTCAGATATATTTGTCGCCAATAAAAAGCAAAACAAAAACACGATATGGAATCTAAAGAACATGTACGTTGTTTGATCGTGGGCAGTGGCCCTGCGGGATATACAGCAGCTATTTATGCTGCCCGTGCCGATCTCAAACCCGTTATGTACGAGGGCATTCAACCAGGCGGTCAATTGATGGACACCACAGAAGTTGACAACTTTCCTGGCTACCCTCAAGGAGTAAAAGGCCCCGAAATGATGGGTGATCTTAAAAATCAAGCACTTCGTTTTAACACAGATGTTCGCGGTGGATGGGTAACGAAAGTTGACTTTTCCGGCCCTGTACATTACCTTGAAATCGACAATGGAAAACACGTCATTTCAGCAGACTCTGTAATCATTTCTACAGGAGCGTCAGCGAAGTGGCTCGGCTTACCCAGTGAAACTCGCCTGCGTGAAATGGGCGGTGGAGTAAGCGCCTGTGCAGTTTGTGACGGCTTTTTCTATCGCAACCAAGAAGTAGCCATCGTAGGAGCTGGCGATACCGCCGCAGAAGAAGCAACCTATCTCGCTAAGTTGTGCAAGAAAGTATATATGATTGTGCGCAGTGATAAAATGCGCGCATCAAAAGCGATGCAACACCGTGTGATGGACACGCCCAACATTGAGGTACTTTGGAATTCAGAAACACAAGAAATCCTCGGTGAACATGGTGTGGAGGCTGCCATTTTCAAAAACAATCAAACAGGCGAAACCCGCCAAGTAAGTATTACTGGATTCTTTGTAGCGATCGGTCACAAGCCTAATACAGACGTTTTCAAACCTTGGATTGACACAGACGAAACAGGGTACATTCTCAATGTACCGGGTTCTTCAAAAACCAATGTAGAAGGTGTATTCGTAGCCGGTGACGCTGCTGACAAAACCTATCGTCAGGCCATCACAGCAGCAGGTACAGGCTGTATGGCCGCTCTCGATGCTGAGCGCTACTTAGCCGCGAAAGGAATTCACTAAGGAGGACTTTAGAAAAATAATTAAGGGCTGTCTCTATGAATTAGAGACGGCCCTTTTTGTTATTCGGAAACCATGTGGTAAACATATGGTGCCACCAACTGGAACAGACCTTATAGGTCTAAGACCTATAAGGTCTTTACCTAATTTTTTTTGACAATTCCAAATTTTACTTATTCCGCTTCCAAAGCCGAATTCAGCCGTTTATGCATACCAAAATGCATAACCAAGAATATATAGGATTTAATGGCTTATACCATTGACAAAGTCTTCGATTACTCGGAGCTCTTTGGCGGCCTCGGCACCAGAGAATCCGGTGAAGTCAGCATAAGTGATTTGACGATTGTACTCGGCAAGCATCTGCTCAGCAAGCGGCATGTATGACCAATGCCAGTATTCTTCTTCATAACCCGTTCTTCCTTCCAGCTTGGAGGTGTAGGTTTGACGAAAGCCATATTCTGCCCCATGTTGTAAGAGCCATTGATATATTTTCTTTCCTTCGCCGCTTTTAAAAAAATCGGGACTCACACTATTGAAGTCGATGTCCGTGCCCCAATGATGTCGACTAGCTCCTGGCATTGCGCTGTAACGCATGATGCTTCTAGCCCTTTCTGCTGCGCTTGCCTTCACGTTGGTCTTATTCTTCCACTTATTCTCCCAAATGCCTTTTTGATAGTTGAAATTGCGTGTAGCCGAGATAACAATCAACTTCACCCCATCCTTTGATGCGGCGTCTATCATCTTGGTCAACTGCGAATACACTTCTTTTCGCAGGTAGATATTCTCTTTGGAAGTGTACTTCATTTCGATCTTCACAAAACCGGTATCCTTTGCTGGATCAAGCTGTCCAAGCAATTCCGCTTTCGAAAATACCCGTTGCTGGGCGCCGGCCAAGAAGGCACTCATCACAAGACTAAAGACCAAAAACCATTTCATGAGGTGAACTTATAGAAAAATAGGAGTCAAAAAAAAGGCCATCCTGGTAAACCGGGACGGCCTCTTCATTTGTTTGGGTGGCTTATGGGGTTCGAACCCACGACCCTCAGAACCACAATCTGATGCTCTAACCAACTGAGCTAAAGCCACCGGGTCAAAATCGGGGTGCAAAGAAAAGAAGTTTTCACCATTGATGCAACACGAATTGTCAAATAATTCTATTCCATTTGTAGATTGCACCTGAAAGATGAGTGTTTCAAGGAAGAAAATATTGTTCCTATCCAGCTGGTACCCAAGCGATGCGCACCCTACTCTGGGCAATTTTGTGCAGCGCCATGCGGAAGCCATCGCCACACTTCACGAGGTTCACGTGGTTTACTTAACACCGCTTAAAGGCGAAACTTCCTCCCACCGTGTGGTCCAATTCACTGAAAAAGGTGTTCAGCACACTATTGTATACTTCCCCAAAAAAGGCCTCAAAGCACTTCGCCGATGGAAAGCTTTCAATTATGTGCTCCGTTTGCTAAAAGATCAGGGAAACGACCATTTCGACCTCGTGCATCAAAACGTACTTTGGAGTGAAGGCTGGCAGGCTGTTGTCTATAAAAAAAGGACACGCACGCCGTTTATTGTTACCGAACACTGGACCGGCTATCAAAAAAACAGGCCTCATCCTTTGCCCAAAAAGGTGCTTATGCTCAGCCGTTGGGTAGCTCGACATGCATCCGTTCTATGTCCGGTAACTGAGCACCTGAAAGATGATTTGATTCATCACGGCATTAAGGGCCATTTCGAAGTGGTACCCAATGTAGTCGATACGGCCTTGTTTTCTTTGAAGGAAAAAACGTCGCAGACTATCAAGTTTCTTCACGTTTCTAGCTTAGTGGATGAGCACAAAAACATTACAGGAATTTTAAAGGTGTGGAAAAATTTCAGCGACGCTCACCCCAATGTACACCTCGAGATTGGAGGCGATGGTCCTTTTGAATTATTCGCTCAGAAGGCCCTGCAATTTGGAATCCGCCCTGAAAGTATTCACTTTTTTGGCACTCTTCCATGGGAAGGCATTGCCGCTAAAATGCAAGAGGCACATGCACTCGTTCTATTCAGCAACTATGAAAATTTGCCCTGCGTTATTGTAGAATCTATGGCATCGGGAATGGCTGTTATCTCTTCTAATGTGGGCGGCATAGCCGAACACATCCAGCCAACCAATGGTATTCTCGTAGAAAAAGGAAATGAAGTTCAACTATTGGATGCCTTGCAACAATTTGTTGCCACGCATCACCAATTTGACCCCATTTCAATTCGCACATATGCCGAAAACAACTTTAGTCTTCCTGCTGTAGCGGCTTCTTTTGATCGCGTTTATACACGAGCTATCAACAACAAGTGAGTTTATTAAAGTACATACCAGCCATTAGCTCCTTCGCCTCACGTGTGATCATTTTGGTGTCCACATTAGGTATTGTACTTGTTAATACCCGTTACATTGGACTAGAAGCTCAAGGAACAATTGCACTCATCAACTTTACCATACTTCTCGTTGTTGCATTAAGCAATTTTATAGGTGGAGGCGCAAATGTTTATTTGGTCTCACGTCTGCCGAAAGGCGCTTCTTTCTTCCCAAGTTTGATTTGGTCATTGCTTAGCACTGCCCTTGTGGCTATTATCAGTTGGGTATTTCCATTGGCCCCTTCCGAGTATTTATTTCATGCATTGATTTTGGGATGGGTGCAAGCGCTATTCACCTACTTTCTTCAACTCTCCTTAGGACGAGAACGCATTCAGAGTTACACGCTAATTACTGCCGTTCAATCCATCAGCACTTTAGCTGCATTGTGCTATTTTGTTATGATCGAAAAGTGGCTCAGCCCTATGGCCTTTTGTGCTGCCCTTTATATTGCATTTGGGCTAACTGCTCTTTTTTCATTGATCGATAATTGGAGTCATGTGAAAAATGCTTCTCCACAAAAATGGAAGGAAACCAGCACTTCGTTAATTCAATACGGATTATTTGCACAAGGTGGTAACATCTTACATCTGATCAATTTGCGCGTACCCGTTGCATTACTGAATTACTTTCATCCGAAAGGCTTAGTGTTAGCGGGCATTTACAGTATTTTACTGTATTGCGCCGAAGCCATTTGGACTCTCGCTAAAAGCCTGTCGGTGATTTTATATGCTCGTGTTTCCAACACCTCCATCCTAAGCGATCAACGAGCACTTACACAAAAGTATATCGGCTATTCACTGGCCTTCAGTGCTGCGGCTTGTGTAACCATATCCGTCCTTCCACAAAGCCTATTTGAAAGCATCATCAACCGTCCATTGGGCCATTTTAGCCAAGGATTTCAATGGTTCATGGTAGGCATTTTGGCCAACTCCTACTCCATTATTGTTGCCCATTATTTTTCAGGTATTGGACAATACACAAAAAACATGTGGGCCTCTGCCTTAGGATTAATAGGATCTGCTGGGGTGGGCGCTTTGCTCATCCCATTTCACGATATCGTTGGTGCGGCTATTGGATCAAGTGTGGCATTTTTACTTCAAGCCCTCTACTTTTTTACTCAGTTTAAAAAAGTTCGGTAAACGCATTAGCTTATACAAATGGATTTTTCTCGCCATCGCGAAGTATCAACTTTGATGGATTAAAATCAACCTCCTCAAAAGCTTTTGCATAGACCCATGTTGCGATACCCAAAAAAACCGAACCAAATCCCATGAAGGCCGAAGCGACAATCATCGCATGTTTTCTTCCTAAGTTATCTAATAAGGTGAGAAGACCAATCCAAAAGAAAATCATAAACACTTGAAAAAACCCGCCCCAAAGCTTGCTTCTCCGGCGCACTTTAGCTTCTTCATCTGTTTCTCCAAAATTGACTTCTACATTGGCCCTAATGTTTCCATTGATGCGACTAGGTAGAAAAAAATGCACCAAAGGAATCCACATACACAAGGCTTCTAAATACATTCCAGAGCGATGTTGGGCCGCTCGATCATGCACATTTTCAAAATGATTATTCACCGAAGCCAACCAACCACTTATTAGAAACATCATAAAAAAAGCGCCAATTGCGATCAAAGAGACCGGTAACTCTGCGGCATCAAACAAATTATGATCGCTGCTTCGCATGTCTAATTCATGACGAATAACTCCAGCTACAATGCACAAATTCCAAATGGCGATCACTAAAAAGAAAATCCCAAAACACTTCACTATCCTACTTTGGCGCTGAATCCAGCTTTTACTTCCCACATAGGTAAGTTCTGTTTTTGAAAATGAATCGTGCCAAGTATTCGACGACAAAATGGAAAAATTTTCAAACGGAATAAACCGTGAAAAGGCTCTTCCCATGGCAGCCATAAAACTTATCTTTTCTTTCGTTTCAGTCTTTAATATGTACAAACCACTGAGTAATTTACCAGGAGTAAAACCGAACAAGTATTCGGTTATACTATACAATTTGATCAAAATCAACATTCCGGTGAACATACCCAAGTATAGATACAACTCAAGATTTTCGGCGTCTCCAGAATCAAAACGCATCCTGTTTATTGAAAAATAATAGAATCGGAAAAGAAAAAAATTACCCACTATAAAAAAGATGATGAACCGATCAAAAGCCATATAAAAAGGGCGATTCCAATTGGGAACTCCTAGGATTTTATAATCTGTGTTGCCCCCTTCTCGGTTGCCCATCCATTTTAAAGTAATAGCAGAAAGCACACCCATTGCTAGTGTAAATCCTAGATGCAACAGATCGAAGTTGTCCAGTACAGAGCCTGTTATCAAGTCTAAAATTGACAATAACACCATGGTTAAAATCAGCTGAATAAAACGGGCTAAAGAGAGCCAAAAGAGAATGAGCACTGCAGACCTTATGTGGTCGTTATGTGCAGTAGGGCGCAACAGCTGTTTAACAAGTCCCCAAGCAAAAAACAAAATAAACAACACTTTGAAGAGAAGAGCAGAACGATAGACAACATCAAAGTCTCGCGTGTAAACGGATACTCCATCCGCTTCCATGGCAACCTCTTGTCCTTTAAAGATAATAGCTATGGGATTGATCCACTCCACCACCTCTTCGTTGGTCAGCGGATCTATGTATTGCTCTCGCAGATCGCTGTATGCAAAATTGCAAAGGAGGAAAAGAAGAAGGACAACAACGGAGAGTTGGATTCTAGTTTGGCTGCGCATAGTCTAAAGGTTTTCGCAGCCAAAGTAAGGTAACTCCATTAAATGTTGCTTACTGCAAGTCAAATAGATCCTTCACCCCCATAATGCGCGAGGCCACAAAACCTTCAGCAATTAAATAACCTGCTGGGCGTCCGAAATCCATATTTCGCGATTTGATAAAATCAAAAAACTCTTCACCACTGATAGGAGTCTTGGGCTCTACACTCGTAGGATCAAAAAACTGACTAGAATAGGCCTTGAGCGATGCTAACTTTCGTTCCCAGTATTCGGTAATATCCACTACAAAGTCGGGCTGTTGATAATAATCTTGACCAAAATGATATAAGGCCTTTGGACGCCAAGCATCCTGACCAGTTTCTATCTTAATTAAACCACTATAAAAACAGGCGTCACTGACCAACTTGGCAGCTCGACCGTGATCGGGGTGCCTATCAGACAGGGCGTTGGTAAGTACTATTTCCGGGCGAAACTTTCGAATAACTTCAATCACCTTGCGCATCGTTTCTTCATTGTCGCGGAAAAAACCATCGGCCAAACATAAATTTTCCCTGACATGCAAGCCTAAAATTTCAGAAGCCTTTGCCGCTTCTTTCATGCGCAACTCAGCATTGCCTCTGCTACCCAATTCGCCTTGCGTTAGGTCCACTATGCCCACTTTTTTCCCTTGATCAATGGAACGCATCACAGTACCTGCAGCGCTGATTTCCACATCATCCGGATGGGCAGCTATGGCAAGAATATCCAATTTCATCGCTTAAAAAAGTTGAGTTTGACGGATCCATTTAATAATCTTCGGATCTGTTGGCTCGGTAGCCGGTGAAAAAACTTCGGACAATCGACCTTGCTCATCGATCGCAAACTTTTGAAAGTTCCATGTTACCTCCGAATCGGTTACGCCGTTGAGTTCTTTTTTGGTGAGCCATTGATACACTGGACTTTCCTTTATGCTGATTTTTTCCATCATCAAAAAAGTAACTCCGTAATGGATAGTACAAAATTGCTCGATCTCCTCTTCGGTGCCTGGTTCTTGGCCACCAAAATCATTGCAAGGGAATCCCAAAATTTCAATACCACCTTCGGTGATATCTCCATACAGTTCTTCCAAGCCATCGTACTGAGGAGTATAACCGCATTCGCTAGCTGTATTGACGATCAGTACTTTCTTGCCACGAAGTTCTTCAAAGGAAAATTCCTCTCCGTCGATCGTACGCGCCTTTAAGTCATAAAAATTCATGGGACACCCAATTTGCGGCAAAGGTAACTCGAGTAGTCTTGATTTCGTCCTTCAGGAATAAGTCTTGACCTTCATCAACGCTTGTTAATAAGCCTATAAATCTTGTTCAATGATCAGGTTCTCCGATTGGGAGATAAAACACCAACCTTTGATTCCCAAGGCCGTTTGATACCTAAACGAGGCAAAAGGCTACAAAATTTAGCCAAAAAGCGACGTAGCCATCCGGCCTTGGTTGCCCATTTTAACGTTTCGTTGACAAGTTTTCTTTCTAGAGGACTCTTATTAATGTGCTCAAGGCCTATTTTTGCCACCGAATGAAAAAAACACTTGCTAAATGCCTACTCATCTGCGGCTTTTTGAGCCCAGTTAGTGCGTATACGCAGGTAGAATCGGCGATTGAGCTGATGAACGACACGGCTTCTTGGGAAAACTATGAGCCACACATTGGGGGAGCCGAAGAAGAAGAGCTCAACTCTGAAACCCCATTATTCATTGAGAAAACCATTGATCTTGGCCTTTGGACAGTAGCCGATTCTATGGCTCGTATTCCGGCTTATGACGAATATTGTCACTGGGATACCCGCAATGTTTGGTATCATAAAGAAGATCTCAGCAATATGACAGAGGCCCTTCCCTTTGTGCTTTGCCGTGAAGAATGTGATTTTGCTTTTCCTACCATTACAGGCCACCAAACATCACCTTTTGGACCACGTTGGGGACGCATGCACAGTGGATTGGATCTCGATTTAGAAACCGGCGATCCCGTTATGGCTGCATTTGAAGGTATGGTGCGCATTTCTCAATACCACCCTTCTTATGGTAATGTAGTGGTGGTTCGCCACAACAATGGATTAGAAACCGTTTACGCCCACTTATCTGCTCGCGATGTGGTTCCAGGCGAGCACGTAGAAGCCGGACAAGTAGTAGGATTAGGTGGAAACACTGGTCGTTCTTATGGCTCTCACTTGCACTTTGAAGTTCGCTACAAAGGACAAGCGATCGATCCGAATTATGTGATCGACCCACAAAATATGAAGTTGCGCGATTGGACATTTGTTCTTACCAAAGAGCATCTTACTCCAAGCACACCACTTCCCAACGCGGCTCAATCAGAAGCCAGCTCTAGTCGCAGTGCGAAATACCACATCGTTCGTAGCGGAGAAACTTTATCTACCATAGCCCATAAGCGCGGTACTACGGTGAGCAAACTCTGTAAGCTCAACAAAATGCGCCAATCATCGGTTATCCGACCTGGTCAAAAGCTTCGTTATCGTTAATCACTTCTTATAAATACGAAAAGCCCTCCCAATGCTGGAGGGCTTTTTTTGTTTAACTTTTAACGTTCATCGCTGAACAAACTAAAAGTAAAGGTGTTTTAACCTGTAGCATCATTCAACACCATGAAAAAGAAAGTCGTAGTAATAGGAAGTGGCTTTGCAGGATTATCTGCTGCCTGCACCTTGGCCCAAAAAGGACATGAGGTTGTTGTATATGAGAAAAACACCCAAACCGGTGGGCGCGCACGTCACTTTAAAGAACAAGGCTTTCTGTTCGACATGGGACCAAGTTGGTATTGGATGCCTGAAGTATTTGAATCGTTTTTCCAACGCTTCGGCAAATCGACATCGGATTACTACACGCTTCGTCGATTAGATCCTTCTTACCGCGTTTTTTTTCCTGAAAAAGCACTTGACATTCCAGCTGATTTGAATGCCTTTAAGAAAATGCTGGAAGAGATGGAACCCGGTGCTGGTGCTCAACTAGACAAATTTTTAGCCGAGGCTAAAGTAAAATATGATACTGGAATGGGACAGTTTGTATGGAAGCCATCCCTTTCTATCATGGAGTTTGCGAATTTTCAATTGCTGCGTGAGTCATTTCGCCTGCAATTGTTTTCGAATATGAAAGATCACTTACGTCGGTTTTTCAAGCATCCTCAAATTCTACAACTGCTCGAGTTTCCTGTTCTTTTCCTCGGCGCAAAGCCAGATAAAACTCCTGCTTTATATAGCATGATGAACTATGCCGATATTCAATTGGGAACGTGGTACCCCGATGGTGGCATGTACAAAATTGCTGAAGGTATGACCAAGCTTGCCCTCGAATTAGGAGTAAGCATTTACATCAACGCCCCGGTAACTGAAATTGTCAGCGAAGGCAAAAATGTAGTAGGTGTAAGGGTAAATGGAGAGCTCGTAGCTTGCGACGCCGTAGTAGGCGCAGGCGATTATCACCATATCGAAGAGAACTTACTCAGTGAAAAAGATCGCAGTTATTCGAAAGAATACTGGGACAAACGAGTAATGTCGCCCTCTTCTCTCCTCTTTTATGTAGGAGTAAATAAAAAGGTAGCCAACTTAGAGCACCACAATCTCTTTTTTGATGAGTCCTTTGACAAACATGCCGAAGAAATTTACGATCGTCCACAATGGCCGCAAAAACCGTTATTCTATGTATGTTGTCCTTCGAAGTCAGATGATCAAGTAGCTCCAGAAGGCAGTGAGAATCTGTTTATCCTTATTCCAGTGGCTCCCGGATTGACTTCAACTGAAGCAGACCGTAAAAAATACTTTGATGAAGTTCTTCAACGTATTAAAGAACATACTGGAGAAGATATTAGCAATCATATCACTTATTACCGATCTTTCGCTCACGAAGAGTTTGAAAAGGAATACCATTCATTCAAAGGCAATGCCTATGGCTTGGCGAATACCTTAACCCAAACCGCCTTTTTAAAGCCACGTTTACGCAGTAAAAAACTCTCTAACCTGTACTATGCAGGCCAATTAACCGTTCCAGGACCAGGCGTGCCACCTAGTCTTATTAGCGGTCAAGTAGCGGCTGAAGAAGTACATGCTTTTTTAAACACTTACGAACCTGTTCTCGCCTAAACCTATGAACCAAAAAACTCTTTTCGACAAGGTTTCATACCAATGCAGTCGCGCTACAACACATGCTTATAGCACGAGCTTTAGTATGGGTATTCGTTCCTTAGGGAAACGTTTCCGCGATCCAGTATATGCCATTTATGGCTTTGTTCGTTTTGCAGATGAAATCGTGGATACCTTTCACGACTACGATAAAACTACGCTCATGGCTCGCTTCCGTGAAGATACCGTTCGCGCCATCGAAGACCGAATTTCGCTCAATCCTATTCTCAATAGCTTCCAAGAAGTATATCACACGTTCAACATTGATTGGGATTTGGTAGATACTTTCCTCAAAAGCATGGAAATGGACTTGTGCGAACAACAATATGATCGTGCAGGATTTGAGAACTACATCTTGGGAAGCGCGGAAGTGGTAGGACTGATGTGCCTCAAAGTATTTACTTCCGGCGACACGGAAGAATACAATCGCCTAAAGCCTTTCGCCATGCGTTTGGGTGCAGCGTTCCAAAAAATTAATTTCCTCCGCGATTTGAAAGCCGACTACGAAAATCTAGGTCGCGCCTATTTCCCTCATCTGGATTTGACACGTTTCGGTGAATCCGAAAAATTCCAAATCGAGCGCGAAATCGCTGAAGATTTTTCAGAAGCCTACAAAGGCATCTTAATGCTACCAAAAGATGCGCGATTTGGAGTGTACGTGGCTTATACCTACTATACTCGTCTTTTCCAAAAGATCAAATCATTGCCGAGTCATCGCATCATGGAGGAACGCATCCGCATTCCGAATCAGAAAAAATTTGCGTTAATTCTCAAAAGCTTTGTGCAGCATAACTTGAATTTATTGTGAGACCCGTTTTCCTTTTATTCATCTGCTCGCTGTCATTTTCCTACCTTGTAAAGGCCGGTGTGCCCGTGCCTCAATTGCGCACCAGTTATTTTTCCTCGCAAACAACACAGGGGAAAAACAACTTTTATCAACTCGTACAAAAAGCCGATGAAAACGACGCTGTGCAATTGGCCTATAAAGGCGTTGCTATAGCGATGTACGCCGAATTAGTGGATGGTCCGTATGATAAACTGAGCTATTTTAACCAAGGCAAAGCGCTGTTAGAAAAAGCTATTTCAAAAGCGCCACAAAATGCCGAAATTCGTTTTTTGCGTTTTAGTGTTCAAGACAACGTTCCTTGGATTGTCAACTACAGCGATCAGCTTGAAGAAGACGCCGCCTTTTTGTTGGGAGCAATACGCTCAAATAAAGTAAATGCAAAAGAAGATTTTTGGAAAAAAGCCATTCAATTCATGATGCTCAGCGACGACATTAACAATAGTCAAAAGGCCGAATTGAAAAAGTACCAATAATGGAAAATGTTATCCTCGTAAATGCCCAAGACCAAGAGCTCGGACTCATGGAAAAGATGGAAGCACACCGTCAGGGTTTATTGCATCGTGCCTTTTCTGTTTTTGTTTTCAATGATCACAACGAATTGCTCATTCACCAGCGTGCAGCGCACAAATACCACAGCAAAAATTTGTGGACCAATACCTGTTGCTCTCATCCGCGCCAGCACGAAACCGTGATAGAAGCCGCCCATCGTCGTCTTCAAGAAGAAATGGGATTTGACTGCGAACTTTCCTCGCAATTTTCATTTATCTACCAAGCCGAATTGGAAGATGGACTCAGTGAACACGAACTCGATCATGTGCTCATTGGTAAGTGGAATGGTGTTCCCCCGTTTAATGTGGAAGAGGTGCAGAACTATCGCTACATTTCATTAGATAATTTAGAACGAGAAATCGCCTCCCATCCCGAGCACTTTACCGTGTGGTTCAAAATAGCATTACCTCAAGTACTCGAACGCATAAAAAATACGGCCGCATGATTTGGCAAATTGGAATATTCATTACCCTTCTCACTTTTGTAGTGATGGAAGGGATTACTTGGTGCACGCATAAATATGTGATGCACGGATTGATGTGGTATTTTCATGAAGATCACCACAATCCGCATGATCGTTTTTTTGAAAAAAACGACGCCTTCTTTTTGATATTCGCTGTACCTAGTTGGTTGCTCATCATGTTTGGAGCCATGGCCGGTGGCGACTTCCGGATGTTTATAGGATTTGGTATTCTGCAATATGGTATCGCTTATTTCCTCATTCACGACGTGCTCATTCATCAGCGATTCAGTTGGTTTAATCGCACGGACAATCTTTACTTCCGTGCCATTCGCAAAGCCCATAAAGTGCATCATAAACATATGGGTAAAGAAGATGGAGAATGCTTCGGGATGCTCTTTGTTCCCATGAAATATTTTAAAGAAGCGGCACGTTACCGCAAGCAATTAAAGGGCACCGCGTAAGTCATGAACATCGATCCGCATTATTACTATTTACTCGTCAATGCGGCGTGTTTCATCTTTCCTTTTGGATTGAGCTTTTTACCCATCATGCCGTTTTACAAGCACTTTAAATCGGTGTTAGTGGGTATGCTCACGATGATGGCTCTTTTTATCCCTTGGGATATTTACTTCACCCATATCGGCATCTGGGGTTTCAACCCTGCCTACATCACAGGACACTACATTGCCGGTTTACCAATTGAAGAATGGTTATTCTTCATTTGTATTCCATTCGCGTGTTTATATACCTATGAGTGCGTGCGTTACTTTGGAAAAAATTTACGTACTGCCCATTATCACCGTTGGATTTCACCGATCATAATAGGTGTCGCGCTATTGCTAGCCATTACCCATTACGATCATTTCTACACCGTATCTTCTTCCTTTTTATGTGCAGCGCTCGTTTTTTGGCATACCTACGTCAAAAAATCCACCAGCCTTTCTACCTTTTTTGTAGCCTGGTCTATTCTACTTATTCCCTTTTACATATCGAATGGCGTGCTCACTGGGCTCGACTTTTATCAATATCCCATTCTCAATTTTCATCCCCATGAAATCGTTGATCAAATTGTTTGGTACAACAACGATCACAATTTAGGCCTGCGCATTTGGAGTGTTCCTGCGGATGACTTTTTCTACGGAATGTTAATGGTGTTGCTGGCGCTCACCGGCTACGAATGGCACTTGGGGCAAAACAGAATCATCAATAAGTAAGGGTTGCCGAAATGGCGTGATGATCAGAAAAATCTTCTGGATGCGTAGTGTATTCTATGGCCTTCATTCCTTTGCTGTGCATAATGTAGTCGATCCTAAAAGAAGGGAATACGCCGATATACGTGTTGCCAATTCCCGAACCCGCATCGATAAATGAGTCCTCCATTTTTTCCGTAAATCGGTGATAGGTATAAGATACAGGCGGGTCATTAAAGTCGCCACATAAGATAACTTTGTACTTACAAGCTTCTATGCTCGCGGCAACCCGATCCACTTGTTCCTGCCTCTTCTGAAAGGCAATTTTCAATCGGCGAGCTATACGTTTACTCCCTGATTTTATCTCCTCATTGTTTTTATTTTCATCTACAAAAGCATAATCTTCCGGCTTAAAGCGGATCGATTGCAAGTGCGCATTGTACACGCGAATGGTATCATTTCCCTTCTTAATGTCAGCGTAAATACAAAAGTTATTCGCATCATTTTCAAACGGGATATAGCCTCTTGAAACGATGGGATAACGCGAGAGCATAGCCACGCCAAAATACTTTTGACCATGCAAAGCATGCGTATATCGTTCGTGTAAAAACTTTGTATTCAAAATGCGAGTGAGGGTATCGCGGGTAGAAAAAAAACGTTTGTTATTCGCGTGGAAGAACTCTTGAAAACAAATGACATCTGCATTTTCTCGTTGCAACAAAGCAAAGATGCTATCGCGCGTTTCGGTACTTTTTTCATTGTCGTAAACACCAAACAACTTCACGTTGTAGGTGAGAACTTTTAACTCATTCTCGCCAATTGATTCAGGCTGGCTTAAGTTGAGTTGAAAAAAATCAGTCAAAAAACCACCACCCAAAATGACGGGAATAACTGAAAGCACCATGAAACGCTTTCGCTTAAAATACCAAAAGATGATAAAGGCGAAATTGGAGAGTAAAATAAAAGGAAATGCCAAGCCGAACAGTGACAAATACCCCATTGACTTTGGGGGGATCACAGCTGCCAAAAAGCTGATGAAAAGAGCGCCAATACAGGCAAAGTTGGCTATCAAAAATAACCAATTCGTTCTGGATCTTTTTTTCTTTTTAGCTTCTTCGTTCATGGCTTCGCAAGGAGTCAAATTTACATTTCTCCTGTGACCTTCTCAAAAGTAGTTATGAGCCATATAGCATATGCGCTAAACCCTCTATTTCAAACACTTAAAACCGTTAACAACAAAAATTTCCAACATATTCGTTTCACAATTTGCAACCTTATTGACTCGAAAAACATCTTGTATCCGTAATGGCCGCTAGGCGATTAAATGGTGATTCGGGAAAAAAACCGTAAATTCGCCTGACTAAGCTTTTGAAAGACACTTTTTTAATCCTATGAAAAGAATACTATTTGCTTCAATGATCGCCTTCGGACTGATTAGCTGTGGTAAAGATGAACCAGCTCCGGAAGAAACACCGATCATCAAGCCTTACATTTATCAGAACATCGAATTCACGAAAGACTCTGCGTTTTTTGCAACGGGCGCTGGCATGACCGAGCCTTTAGACTCGATCGATGCGGTAGATGAAAACATAGATTCGCTGATCGACATTTCTTACATCTACAGTTCCGATTACAGTGAAGCAGGATTTATAGACCCTATCACTCGCAGCGATCATTGGTACTGGGATGATTACTACAGCCCATGGTTAAGCCAATCGAAGCGCACGTTGTTCTACTCTACTTTCCTTACTCGTACTGAGTTTGAAAAAGCAATGGGTGACCAAACAAAAATCAACGCTTACCTCAACCTCGGAACAGTAGCAGTGGCAGACCACGCTATATTCCCCACAGGCACTTGCGTAGGAGGCCGACCCACCACTGATCCAGCTTCTTTGGAGCTTTACAAAGGACAAGTAATCGGATTTTGGAACTATACCTCTGGCAAACGTGGTTTGATCTTTATTCGCCCTGACCAAGTGGTGAACTGGCCAAACAACGGAACCATGACCCGAGTAGATATCATTCGCGAGAGATAATCCTCATCGATACAAGACAATAAAAAAGCTACTCCGTGGAGTAGCTTTTTTTATTTCTGACTATTCTTAAATAGAAAATCCTTTTCCTCTTTGGTTAGGTTGTCATACCCATTGCGACTTATTTTATCCAATATCTCATCCACCTTCTTTTGTCGCAACATCCGTTCGGTATTGTATTCATCATCCGTCTTCATGCGCGGATTGCTGCGTGTTACCTTTAATTTCGATCGTTTGGTGAATAATTTACTTACCCACTCACCCAATGGTTTTCCGTTAGCGAAACTTCTGCCGTAGATCAATCCAAACAACGCACCGCCCAAATGGCCAATGTGTCCTCCGGTATTTTCTCCTTTTCTCAAGCTCCATAAATCAAGCAATACAAATAAAACCGCGAGCCATTTTAATCGAATCACAAACACCGAGTACAGACTCACTTTTCGCTCTGGCTCTACCATAGCTACAGCAATGAAAATGGCAAGTATACTTGATGATGCGCCCACGATCATGGAATGGTGATCGAAAGCTGGAAAGAGATTATAAAACAAAAAATACAGGAAGAATCCTGAGAAACCACCCAATAAATAAACAGTGGTTAACCTACCACTGCCAATGATGTGCTGGAATAATCGACCTGAAGCATAAAGCATGATCATGTTGAAGAAAAAATGACCGAACTCTAACTGCGTAAAGAGGTGCGTTAAAATGCTCCACGGTCTTTCGAGCAACAGATCAGGACTTGAAGTAGAGCCCAAGAACAAATCGGAACCGAATTGTTTTTCCCAGGGCTTTTTCATCCAACCAGCCAATAACCACAGTACTTGTAATGCGACGAAAACACCGCCGTTGATTAAAAGCAGTCGAGTTAAACTATCCCCTTTTTTAAAAAAATCTTTGATATCGCTAGCAATACTCATGATCGAATCTTAATACAATTCACCGCGGCTTTTCCAGTATTTGATTAAAATGAAGCCAAAAATCATTCCTCCCAAATGGGCATAGTGAGCTACATTATCCCCTTGCGAATTGCGAAGAGCTAGGCTTAATTCTATGACACCATACAGGATTACAAAATATTTTGCCTTCATCGGAATCGGAGGAAACAACAACATCAATCGCGTTTCTGGGAAGGTCATTCCAAAAGCAAGCAACACTCCGAATACAGCACCCGACGCCCCAACCATAGGCGTATTCAACGCATTATTTGCATCGCGCAATCGTGGTTCAATGAAATTTTTACCATCGTGTAACGCTTGCAAACCTTGCTGTTGAACGAGGTCCCATTCTTCTGCTGAAAGTCCTTTCACGGCGTTCATCAATTCCCAATAATTCACACCAGCGTGCAGTGCAAAGGCGCCTAAACCACATACCATGTAATAGGTCAAAAAGCGCTTTGGCCCCCAGTATTGTTCGAGGTGTTGACCAAAGAGAAACAATGCATACATGTTAAAGAAAATGTGCATCACATCAGCATGCATAAACATGTGCGTAATGACCTGCCAAGGGCGAAAATCATCGCTCATGAAAAAATGCCCCGCCAGCACATTATCCAAAGCGGGTATCGCCTTCGTTCCCAAAAAGAACAAAAGGTTGATGATGATCAGATTCTTTACTACCGTCGGTATATTGTTGAACATAGCTTATTTCAATTGGTATTCGAGTACATCCACATCAAACGACACAAATATCGGTTGACCGCTAATGGTAAACTCGGGTTGACGACATTCAAATAAACGGCGAACAATGTCACGCATTTCAGGAGAACTGAGATTTTGTCCTTTTTTAACCGAAGCACTTCGCGCCAATGCAGAAGCGAGCTTCTCCCGCGCACTGAGTTCCAAGTTGCCCGCATGAAGGTACTGCTCCAAAAATTCTTGAAGCAGACGTTCCGTTGGCGCGTCTTGCAGTTCTGCTGGCAAACCTTTTACAACACACGTATGACCCTCCACTATTTCCATATCAAAACCAAGGGCTGCAATATCCGCTGACATCTCTTGCAACAAGGCTGCATCTGCTGCGGATAGGGCGATTTCTTCCGGAAACAGTAATTGTTGAACAGGACCTCGCCCCTGTTCTATTTGACGAACATATCGTTCGAACAAAATGCGGTGATGAGCACGTTGTTGATCAATCCAAAACCATGTTTCACCGCGTTGAACCCCGATGTATTTTTTCTGAAACTGCACAGGGCTAATTTCCTCCTCCCAAGCTTCTTCATCTAGCAAGGTCGGTTGCGTTTGACTCGGTAACTCATCCAATTGTTTGGTGATCTCCATCAAATCGCGCCAATTTTGATTACCTGCTGCTTGCCCTTTTCTTTCGAACCAACCAGCTAGTGGCGATTCCTTTTTTTCCTTTGATCCACCAAAAGGATTGTATGCCGGATTTACTTGAATTTGGGGTTGCTTGATTTCCGCATCAGCGCGAGCAGGCGTGATGTCAATCGCCATTTCCTGATTAAAATCGATGCTAGGCGATAAATGGTGTTTGCCAAGAGCGCGCTTGATGGCTGCATGGAGAATAGCATACACCGCTCGTTCATCCTGAAACTTAATCTCCGTTTTAGTGGGGTGGATATTGATATCAATCTGTGCCGGATCAATATCAAAATACAACAAGTAGAAAGGATAATGCCCCTGCGGCAACAGCTGTTCGAATGCCGTCATCACCGCATGATGCAAATAATTATTCTTTATAAAACGATTATTTACAAAGAAGAACTGCTCGCCTCTTGTTTTTTTGGCAGTATCCAATTTACCCACAAAACCAGCCACAGAAACAATATCCGTTGATTCTTCTACGGGCACCAATTTCTCCTGATACTTCGCTCCGAAAACATGTACAATGCGCTGACGCAACGTGGCCTTAGGCAAGCTGAATACCTCACTACCATTGTGCTGTAGCGAAAACTCTAAATCAGGATGAGTAAGTGCTAGGCGCTGAAACTCATCTACAATATGACGGAATTCGATGGCATCGCTTTTCAAGAAATAGCGACGCGCTGGCACATTAAAAAATAAATTTTTGATTTGAAACGTCGTTCCTTCGGGGCATTGCGTAGGCTCCTGTTCGGTAACTTTTGAAGCTTCAATGCGAAGCAATGTTCCCAGTTCATCTTCCTTCCTGCGGGTGCGCAGTTCTACTTGAGCCACAGCTGCAATACTCGCCAATGCTTCACCACGGAAGCCTTTGGTCATAATATGAAAAAGATCTTCTGACGATTTGATTTTCGAAGTGGCATGTCGCTCAAAACTCATGCGGGCATCGGTACCCGACATCCCTATACCATTATCTGTAACTTGTATGAGGGTTTTTCCTGCATCCTTTACCACCAAACGGATTACCGTAGCGCCTGCGTCAATAGAGTTTTCCATTAACTCCTTCACTGCAGATGCAGGGCGTTGCACCACCTCTCCGGCGGCGATTTGGTTAGCAACTGCTTCTGGTAATAAACGAATGATATCCGACATGGGGGGCAAAGGTACGCAAGCCCTTACAACGGAAGTAAGCTTCCTATTCTTAATTATGCCTGAAGTGCTTCAATGGCTTTTTCCAATGGAATAGCATCGGGGAAAAAGGACAGCACCTTCTGTAACACCGCCTCTACCACCGTATCCGGACAGGAGGCCCCGCTGGTGATAATCACCTTTGGTTTTTTGCCAGATGGTATCCAACCCGCTGTTGTTTTTAATTGTTGATTGGGGTAATCAAAATGCTGAATATGCTCTGCATCGATAATTTCAGATTCGTCGCGAATAAAAAACACGGGCATTTCGCGCTCCAAAATCCCAGCTAACTGAGCTGTGTTTGAACTGTTGTATCCGCCCACCACGATGGCAAAATCGGCACCTTGTTTAAGTACGCCCAAAGTTGCATCTTGGTTATCATTGGTAGCATAGCACAACGTATCCCGAGTATCAGCGAAATACTCCGCACCGAAAGCTGCAGTAATGATACTTTTGAAATAGTCCGCTATCTCTTGAGTCTCCGTTGCCAGCATGGTGGTTTGATTCACCACACCCACGTGCTTGAGATCTTTATGAATAGAAAAACCCGGAGAATATTTACCCTTAAACTCCTGCTCAAAGGCTGCTTGAGAAGCATCAGGTGCCATGTATTTGGCCAATGCCTCAGCCTCTTTCATATCCCGAACAATTACACTTGGAGCGTTTTGTTGACTGTGTGAAAAAGTAGCACGCGTTTCCTCATGCTTATACTTTCCGTGAATAATGATGGAATAGCCACTTTTACCAATCTCTGCGCTGCGCTTCCACACTTTTTCTACAAAAGGACAAGTGGTATTGTACTTGGCCACCTCCACACCTTTTGCTTGAAGCAGTTGCTCAATTTCTACTGTTGTACCGAAGGCTGGAATAATCACCACATCATCGGCATTAATTTCATCCCACTGTACAAAATGATGGCCCTCCGTATCCATAATAAACCGCAAGCCCATACTCTCCAAATCCGCATTTACAGCGGGATTGTGGATCATTTGACTAAGTAAAAAAATACGTTTACCCGGATTTTCCGAGATGGCCTTGTACGACTTTTCTATGGCGTTTTCTACCCCATAACAAAACCCCATGTGTCGGGGGATCAAGAAAGACACTGCACCAAAATCAAGCGTTGTTGGTGAAAAGTCTTGCTTTCTAGGATCGTTAATTCGGCGCCAGTCTTTCACTTGACTAATGGCCGAACTTCGAAACTTATCGGGGATAGAGAACTTCTTCATACGACTTATAACCGCTCAAACCCATTTAGGTTTTGCGGTGGCTAGTTATTTTGTTTTGCCTTTTCCCAATCTTCCAAAGATTCTTGGTAATAGACTTTTAATTGACGTTTACGATTGGCTTTGATCAGTTTTTTCAGATCGCCATCTTTAGATAGTTCTTCGCTCAACTCAGCATGATGAGCAACCGTTTCCAAGCCCTCGGCGTGCAGCTTCACCGCATCCTTTTCATCAGGATGTCCTAAGGAGTAAAAGGCCATTCCTTGTATAAGGGAGAATAATAACTCCGGATGTTCTTCAAGAAAAGGAAAAACCTCCGAATTGACCTCTAACCGAATACTCGGACTGCCTGTTATCCACTCCATAACATACGCATTGGCAAGACTTCGCTTTTGAATATTTAATCCCAAGGGTTCAGAGCAAAGCCATTTCAGCACTTCGGTCACTGATGCCTCATCTGCGGCATACTCTTGTGGCGTATCCCAACGGTATTCCTTCGGAATTTCTGGACCACTGCTTTGTGCGTTGACTAAACTTAGCCAACCTACACAGAGAATCGTCAAGGCGTGAGATAAACGCATGAAAGAAAAATTATAGTTCGCGATGTTGATCGTTAAAAGTAATTCCAAAAGATTCCAGCTCGCTCAACACGGGGTTATAAATATCTGAAATAATGGGCAAATGAATACCCGTCATTTTCCATTCCCCATTCAAAATGCGGCGAGCGGCTATGGCAATAGGCAATCCCACGGTTCTCGCCATGGCCGTATAGACTGTATCTTCTCCAATACTAACCAAGGAAGATTGAATCTCTTGTTTTTTCCCATCAAGGGTGTACTTAAATCGGTGCCACATCACGAGCATATCTTTATCCTCCTTACCCAGCGCCCATTTTTCCTCAATTAATGATTGAAGCGCTTGCGCAGGTGTGCCCTTTTCAAGTTCAATCGGTTTATTATCAAACAAGCCTAACCAAGCCAACTTCGACATAGATTCATTTGACAAGTTCAAATACTCCTTTACACGGTTTTCTAGGCTTTCGTCGCTTCCTTCATCGAGATACGAGGCAGTTAATTCTCTCCAAGTGTAACCCTTTGGGAAATGAATTTCGAATGAATCGTCCGTTAAACCGAGTTGAATGAGTGCATTCCAAGCTGCGCAAAAACCCTGTTTACGCAATGTTCCTCGGAAGAGCGTTGGAATATTTTCCAACCCATAAATGGCTTTGTATTTGAGCGAATCACGATTAGCGTATCCTTCGAAATGGCCATAAGGAGCCACTTCTATATCCGTTATACGTTCAAACAAACGACCATAAGGAATGAACTTGAGTTTATTCGCTTCTTGATAACGGGCCGTTCCACCGTATCCTGCGAGTACTACATTTCTTGGATTCCACGTAATTTTATA
>JBDKGH010000011.1:0-19006 GCA_039798265.1 Bacteroidota bacterium
AACCGAACTCATTTTTCTAAGGATACAACTTATGTGGCTTACTATAACAATGAACTCCTGGATACGGTTAGCACATACCGTTATCGATGTGATATAGAGGAGACCAAAATTAAATTGATCAATGTTTATAGAAGCACATTAAAATATTCGAAAAAAGATGCGCAAAAGGCCGCTGAAAGGTTGATGCAAAATTTACCGGAACAAGCGTGCGCACTGGTGGCCTGGCCCGTGGTAGCTGAGGGAAATGGGTTAGTACAAGAAGCCGAAGTGCCAAGACAAAAATCGAAGTATAAAACTTATTTTCACTTGGATGAAGAGGGAAGATTAGTTCGTCGGATCAATAACTCGAACTACAATAACAATGGTTGGGTGAAAATTGGAGCTTACCATTTTTTCTATGAAAATGGTGAATTGGATAGTGAATTAGACTCCAACTTTGTGGATACATGGTACACGAGTAAAATAGAACTGAGCACCGTTACATACAAAAAACTTCATCCGTGGGGTGGTGTCAAACAATTACAGACAGATGAGTACACCAAAGGTGTAAAACGATCGAAACCCCAAAGAACGATGGTCTGTACTTTCGACGATCAGCATCGATTAGTAGAGAGGATTAGCATAGATTTCAATGGTGTTTATGCAACCAAAGTCGCCTACTTTGCTGACAAAATTGAAATTACCACTTCGTTGAAGAGGGATTATTATTCGAAGGACCCCGAGTTGTATACATTCTTTCCCGTCTTAAAAAAATAAAAAGCCATCATTTTTGGGGCGGTTATTGGTTACGGAAAAACCGAGTAATCTCGCTATTTTCGCAACTATGAAGTACCTCAGTTATTTATTCAGTTTTCTCTCTCTCGCAGCATCGGCTCAATCGAGTCGTGTTTTGTTCATTGGTAATTCTTATACACACTATAATGATCTTCCGAGTATGGTGAGCCAAATGGCGACTCCATTGGGATATACGTTAACCACAGACCAAAGCTCTCCCGGTGGATATTTCTTCCAAGGCCACGTAAGCAATGCCACCACATTAACCAAAATATCTGCAGGAAACTGGGACTACGTGGTGCTTCAAGAACAAAGTCAAGCGTGTTCCTTCCCAATTGCGCAAGTAGAGGCCAATACTTTTCCATACGCCGCGCAGTTGAGGGATACCATCTTGCTCTATAATCCATGCGCTCAAGTGGTGTTTTACAATACCTGGGGCAGAAAAAATGGCGACGCTTCTAACTGTGCGAATTGGCCACCTGTATGCACCTATGAAGGCATGGATGATCTGCTACAAGAGCGTTACCGCATAATGGCCCAAGATCTGAACGGCGAATTGGCTGCGGTTGGTCCTGTTTGGAGAAGTTTGCGCGCCAATTATCCACAGATAGAACTCTACCAACCTGACGAGAGCCATCCTTCTTATGCCGGAAGTTATGCAGCGGCGTGTACTTTTTTCACCGTATTCTTTCGCGCTGATCCCACCACCATTACTTTTAACGGTAATCTTGATGTTACCACGGCTGATATTATTCGCCAAACAACAAAGTCGGTAGTTTTCGATGATTTGTCCAATTGGTACATTGGAGCATATGAACCCGTAGCCGATTTTACTGCAGTACCCAATGGCAACAATGAAGTCTTGTTTACCAATCTCTCTCAAAATGCCGATGCTTATGAATGGAACTTTGGCGATGGCAGTGCCATCAGTACAGAAGAAACACCAACGCATCAGTATGCAAATGCAGGGGCTTACACGGTAACGCTTACCGCATCTCGTTGTGGGAAAGTGAGCCAGTATGAACTACTCATTGATGTAGTGACGAATGTTGAGGATTATGCTTTGCCGCAATTATTCCAAGTGTCGCCCGTTCCCTCTGATAGCGCTGTGCAATGGAATTCGCCTGTTTCCGGACTTTACAACAAAATACAAGTGCGCGATCAACAAGGTAAAATTGTAAAAGTGATGAACACAACTGCTAATCGAATCGAAATCGCTGATTTAAACAGCGGTATCTATTACTTGGAGTGGTGGAGTGGAAAACAATACCTCGGTATGGCTCGATTCATGAAACAGTAAATGCACACTGTTTGTTTTTTTCATTTTTTAATGAGGCTTAGTGAGTAGCCTGTTGTTATTTTGTAAGTGATGAAAAAATTAGCCCTTTTACTATTGACGCTTTCTCTGGCTCTGCAAAGCATGGCGGGTAAGATTCTTATTCCCATGGATGAGAGCCAAACGAATCATATGAAAGCCTACGGTATTGCTTATTGGGTGCTACAGAATAGCATCGAATTGGAATGGCTGCTGAACTACCGCGGTGGTAGTTTTATGATAGATAATTATCCCGATATCACCAAAGAATGCGCTATTCGAGGTGTTTCGTATCAAGTAATCGCGGATGTTCAAGCGTCACAGATTTACGCGGAGATCGCAGATCCAGAGGTAAATATGGAGCGTGTAAAATTGGAAGTAGCCCCCAAAATTGCCGTGTACTCCCCTTCGGGAAAACAACCCTGGGACGATGCCGTTACCTTGGTGCTCACCTATGCAGAAATCCCTTACACCACTATCTACGATCGTGAAATAATCAATGGCGAATTGCCGAAGTATGATTGGCTTCACTTGCATCACGAAGACTTTACTGGACAGTATGGTAAGTTTTATCGCAACTTCCGGAATGCGGCTTGGTATCAAGAAGAAGTGAAATCACAAGAGGCACTAGCTTCTGAATTAGGTTTTACAAAGGTCTCTTTGATGAAGCGTCAAGTGGCTTTAAACATTCGCGATTTTGTCCTCGGAGGAGGCTTCTTGTTCACCATGTGCAGCGGTACTGATTCCTACGATATAGCCCTAGCTGCTCAAAATGTAGATATCGTAGAGAGTGTGTTTGATGGCGATCCTAGCGATCCACAAGCACAGTCTAAGTTGGAGTTTGAACAAGGATTCGCTTTCAAAAATTATAGACTCGATAAAGATCCGATGGTATATGAGTTCTCGGATATTGATGGTACCGAGTCGCATGCTAAATTGAACGAACTAAACGACTTTTTTACCCTGTTCGATTTCTCGGCGAAATGGGACATCATCCCCACTATTTTAACCCAAAATCATACGCAAGTAATCAAAGGATTTATGGGGCAAACAACTTCCTTTAATGAAGATTTCATTAAAAGTAATGTGACCATTATGGGGGAAACGAAAAGCGTTAAAACCGCCAAATATGTCCACGGCGAAATGGGCCAGGGGCATTGGACTTATTACGGTGGACATGATCCTGAAGATTATCGTCACTTGGTAGGTGATCCTCCTACAGATCTAAATCTTCATCCTAATTCGCCAGGATACCGTCTCATTTTAAATAATATTCTTTTTCCTGCTGCACGCCGCGAAAAGCAAAAAACCTAGTTTTATTTCAAGGTAATGCTCATGATCTGATCGCCTTGTTGGATTTGATCAACGATCTCCATTCCAGAAACAACTTTTCCAAAGATGGTATAACGGCCTTCGAGATGCGGTGTGTCCCATTGGGTGATAAACCATTGGCAACTTTCTGTATCTGGCCCTGCACTAGCCATTCCTAACGTGCCCGTTGCGTAACGGTGTAAATTAAATTCACTTCGGATGGTCTTATCTGTGCTTCCCATACCATCGCCACGCGGACAACCGGCCTGTATTACAAAATTGGGCACTACGCGATGAAAGTACTTGTTGTTGTAAAAGCCACTTTCAATTAATTCTACCAAGTAAGCCACTGTTCCCGGCGCATTATTGACATCGAATCGAACCACGATATCGCCTTTGTTGGTTTTGATTATAGCTTCTTGATTGGCGTCAATTTTCGCTACTCGATTCCAATCGATCCCTTGATCCTTTTGTTTTTCGTTGCTGCGTGTACTGCTTGCGCCCAATTTGTTCAGTGCTTTGGAAATCGCAATTTGTGTTTCCACTTCACGAGGCAAAACAAGTTTTTTTTCAGCTGTAGACAAGGCAGCCGATAACGCTGTTCTGTCCTTTACCGTGTATGACTCACTCGCAACCAAGTCACCAATTAACGCGGCTACACCGATATCACCACCGGCAAGTCCTGGCAGAATGACTTCCGTTTCAAAGTTGCCACTATAGTTTTCATAAAGAGCGACAAGTGTTTCCATGGCAGCATATTTCAATGGAGCTTCAGTAGAAGAGGGAAGAAGAACATTCTCAAGAAGGTTATTACTTAATGAGGGGGCGAAGGCCATGGCACGTAGGTAGGCCATTTTTTCATAAAGTCCATTGGCTCCTTCAAATGCCGACCACAGTTGAGTAGAGGAATCTGAATTACCGCCCTTGCAAGCTAACCCAAGCCACATTGCCTTGGCAGAAGGAAAAGACTGATCAAAATCGGTAAGATGTTTCGTTATAAATTCCGAATTGACGTGCGTGGAGAGTGCTTGTAAGGTCTCGAGCACAATGCCCTCATCGGTATCCGAAAAGTTGCTCACTAATTTTTCGCCATCTACATCACTCATGCGACCAATAGCTCGAAGAGCCTGAATGCGCACGGATCTCAATTGACTACTACCAGTGGCATATCCATACAGTAATTGGGTGCCCTCTTCTTGTTTAATTTTTTCGAGCATAGTCATGAGTACCGCGCGCACATCACTATCTCTCTCCATTTTTACCCAATCGATTACATACTTTTCATTGGATAAAAACCAACTTTCAGGAAGGCGGGTCATGCCCATAGCCATGGCAAGCTTGGCATCTTTATCCGCTTCGTGCAAAGCATATTTCACACGGTGCGCCATAGTGGGCGAATGATATCCCCGTTGTCCTAATTCACGAAAAGCATTTCCCCAACAGATACGCTCGTAATTCGAATAAAAATCGAGGTAAGAGAGATAGTAGTAAGGTTGACGAAGCATGTCTTTCAGAGCGCCAACACGCAACTCGCGCGCCTGCTCACCAGGAGGCGGAGGAGGCAAATCGGAGCTTCCAGGTTTTTGCTTCAAACATTTTGAAATGGCGAGAATACAATTTCCCCTCACCAATGTATCGGAAGAATTGTAGTGACAGATAATCAAATCGCCTAGTGGCTTTCCGACTCCAATTTGACCTAATGCGTAGGCAGCTGCGGCCTTAACGGTGCTCGATGAATCCTTGAGCATTTCGATCAATTGAGGAACGTAGGCCGTATCGCGAATAGAGGCAAAACCTTGAACTGCCTCAAACCGATAAGTAGTATTGGGATTTTTGAAATACCCCGCTACGGCAGCAGAATAGCGTTGATCAATGAGGGTGTAGATTTTTACAAGTTCAGGATCCTGGAATTTATTCGAAACGACTTTTTCTGATTCAGATGAGCAGCCGATGAATACAAGACTCAATAGAAGAAAAAAACGAAAGTTCATAGAGTTATATTAGAGAACTCAATGATAGTAAAAGAAACGGCAAAAAAAAAGAACGATTACTCGTTCATCAATACAGTGGAAAGTTGGAAGTAAGACATCAACGAATCGTGGCGATGAATGGAGTAGGAGAGTTCTTCGTCGCTTCGTTTTGCAATAGTGAGAAGACCTAGGCCTGCGCCACCTTTGATGCTAAAATCATCGTTGCAAAGCGTTTCGATATACGTTCGGCGCAAATCACTTTTGTCCATTTGGCCAAGTTCTTCCATGCGCTTTTGAAGTTTCTCTACATCGGTATTCAAAACCAAGTTTCCAGTGGAAAGTCGGTAAAATTCATCTTGTCTTGAAACAACTACGTAGGCGTGATTATGACCATCAGACATACGCGCGCCGTGAAGTGAGATGTTTTGAATCATTTCAATGAGAACGCCACAAATGCGCTTCATCGTTTTACGCTTATCACCCGATTCAATAATCGCGGCTTCTATCAGCTTTAAAATATGATCTGACTTACTCTGGCTGAAATCGCCGAAATGGCTGAATAAAAGGACTTCTGAACTACCCTTATCTAAGGTACGCTGAATCATGCCGTGGTATTCGGCACGCAAATCATCCGTCTGGCTACTTGCTACTGATTTCATTGGCTCAGGTACTCTCAAGGCACAAAGATAGTAAAATTTCGATGAAAACTAACTTTTCTTCGACGAATATCTTTTTTCCTTTGTTAAAATTGATTTTTCTCGTCCTTTGAACGAATCAAATATAATATGAGTGGTCACATTTGGTGCTTGAGTGATTTGATAAATATCAACATCGATTGTG
This sequence comes from Bacteroidota bacterium, assembly GCA_039798265.1. Classification (GTDB taxonomy): domain Bacteria; phylum Bacteroidota; class Bacteroidia; order Flavobacteriales_D; family Sanyastnellaceae; genus JBDKGH01. The sequence goes on from JBDKGH010000011.1 coordinate 6,211, forward strand.
TATATCGTTCGATAAACAAGACAAAAAGCCCAACCAATCGCCACGCAGCTAGATTGGAAGGGCCTTTTATAAATCAGGAGTTTTACGTCATGGCCCCTGAAAACCAATTGAATAACGTAGTTTAAGAAAGCATACGGAAAGAGCCTTTAGGCAAAATATACTCGCCGTCAGGACCTTGAATCATCTCATAGAACTCTTTACACATGTAATTGACTGGACGACGAAAGGGTCGTTTTTGCAAATAGCTTTCCCACACCTCGAGTGCCAATTTCTTGGTTACGTTCCAAGCATAAGGGTTATAGCCGTTTGGACGAGGAAACGAATCAATGTGGCGTTTAACTTCTACTAAATTGATCATGACTTGGGCGTTTTGTTATTGTACACGCCAAAGAACTTGATCGCGATTGTAATGTATTTACAACCTGATTATTTTTAGTAAAAAAATTAGTATTTGCCCTATTGATTGGCTTTTAAAGCTTCTTCGTGGGCTTTGCTCAATTGTGTACGAAGACTTTTGGGCTTCTCCACCACCACTTCGCCGCCGTATGACAAAAGCAGCGATTTAAGCTCTTGTGAGGGAATAACCTCTAAGCTGATGCGAATACGACCGCCCGCTTCTTCTAAAAGTTGCTGGCTTGGGTGAATGGGTTGTGTGAGCACCAATTTGCCCGCTATCGGAGCGAAGGATAAAATGATCTGTTGTGGTTTTTCCTTGGATTCGGTGATACCAATACTATAACGGAAAAAATGATCCACATCAAAGTCCTTGTATTCTTTGAATTTACTTTTCTCGATGAAACAACTCTCCATCCGTTCCAATCCAAATGTAAGATTGGCTTGGCGAACGGGCACATGGGCAATTAGGTACCAACGGTTGCTGTATTCCTTTAATAGCAATGGATGCACCAGGTATTTTTTTACTTGCTCATCGCGAAAACTTCTGTAGTCAATGGTCACTTCATGGTGTGAGCGGATAGCCTCCAAAAGAGGCCCCAGGTATTCGTTGCCGCGACTTACAGTACTTTTTTCAAACTGTATGTAGCGGTTGAGTTGCGCATCATCCGGATTGGGGGATATGTTTACCCGATTGATGATTTTTTCAATCGCGTTCTCATACTGCGCCAATATGGGTACATGACGAAATTGATCGAGAATCGCAGCCGCAAATCGAATGGCTTCCAAATCATCGTCAGCAAGGCTTACTTCATTGATGGTATAATTCGAGTCTTCGTAGTAATAGCCTTTTTCTTGCCTACTAAATGCGATGGGGGCATAATATCCAAGCTCACTTTCGTTCTTCATAGCCCAGATATCTTTATCGATCGTACTGAGTGATATGGCCGAACTCCCCGAACCATAAAGTGCCTCTTCACACGCATCGCGCAAATCTTCTCGTGAAGGAAAAGTTTTGCCTTTGTTGGTTAAACAGCGATCTATAATGCGGTATCGAAGTAAAGCGTACTTGTTGGCTGGCATGCTACGAAGATAAGGCGCTCCGAGTATGGATTGTTTCAACATCTTTTGGTATTTTTGAATATATGGCTCTTTCTAAAAGAAAAAAACGCTGGCTTTCTGCACTATCCGTATTGTGCATTCTGTTACTTATGAGTTATCCCTATCGGTATGACCTTGTGGACTGGCTTAGGGAAAAAACGGGCTGGGAGCTTCCTGTAAATCCGCGTCCAGCAGGTATTACGGATTTGCAGTGGTGTGAATCGAATTACCACGATGAAATTGCGGAGCTAGCTGAAAAACACGAAGTGCCTTATGCTTATTTGATGAGCTTAATTGTGCTGGAATGCGGAGGCGATAAACCAGCAGGTCATCGCTTTGAAAAACACATTTTCAATAAGCTTAAAAAAGTTCAGGAAGGGAAGATCAAAAAGTTTGAAAACATACGCCAAGAAGATCTCGCTCCTATGAATGATGATGCCCTGAAAAACCTGGCCACTAGTTGGGGACCTTTTCAACTGATGGGATACAAAGCGATTGCGCTGGGCGTTAATGTGGCCGATTTAAGAAATGAAGAGACCGCCGCTGAGGTTGGGGTAAAGTGGATCAAAAAAGAATATGGACATTTTTTAACCAAGAAAAAATGGAAGGATGCCTTTCATTATCATAACACGGGTGATCGATTTCCCTTGAGTGGTCATTCCCATACGCACAATCCCTATTATGTTTCGGATGGGGTAAAACAACTGAAGTATTTCGAAAAGAAATACGCAAAAAAAACTCCTTCTCAAAGTTGATCACTTTTTCAAAGGAGTTGTCTTATTTAAAAAAGATGTTGCTTAGAATGGCAAATCATCTTCTGCATCTGAAGCATAATCTTCCATACTAGGCGGTGGTGGTGGTACACTCTCTTGTGGACCATTACCGGCCGCATCAATTTTCCAAGCTACGAGGCTGTTGAAATATTTGCCTTGCCATTCGCGTCCACGAATATCAAATCGCACCATTACTCGGTCTCCTGATTTGAAATTATTGACGATAGCGGTCTTGTCTTTTAATAATTCGAAGCAAATATCATTGGGATATTGCTCTTCGGTGGTGATGACAAACTCACGTTTGTTGAAGCCACTAGGAAATGTTTTTTCCTCGAAAATGACTTTTATTTTTCCTGCTAGTTCCATGCTGCAAAGAGAAGTAATTTCAGGGTGATGATGAAATTTTTTTTATGCCTAGTTATTCAGAGTGCTAATTATTGAAGCTCAACAAGGTCATCCAGGCTTCTTGTATGTTTTTTTCCTGAAGCAATTGCTGGGCGCGCATGTGCAACTGGTGTTCTAACTCCGTGGCATTTCCTTCGTGCTCAATAAATAAATCTGCTAACTCGGTGAGCTTGTATTCGTTTACCGAAGTCTCATCGGGCAACTGCTGCACGTTTCCAAGCATGCCTAAATCGTTTCCGGTGAGCACTTTCGATGAGCGAATGTCGGCAGGAATTAGATCTACCCCGATGCCTAATTTTTCATTGGGTTTGGGTACTTCAAACATGCCATTACGTGCTCTTGTATACCAATCTCCGCCCATACGAGCGACTAAATCAAGTTTATAGGCGTCTATTTTCCCGTTTTCATCCAGTACCGATTCATCAATATGGATGGCCAATACTTCACAAATAACTAAGTTGCCAGCACCGCCATTTGGGCCTAACTCAATCACTTCATTGACCTTGCATTCAATTTGAACGGGTGATTCTTTTACGCGAAAAGGTTTTACATGATCGGATGCAAGAGCGGTTAATCCTGCTTTTACAAACTCATTCACACCAGCCGGATATTCTACTGAAGAAAGCGACATTTGTTGAACGATGTCGTAATTCACCACATTGATGACGCACTCTTTTACACGTTTCACATTTTCATACGTGTGTTTGGTTGTGTTATCTCTTCCACGTCGGGCTGGGGAGAAAATGAGTATGGGTGGATTAGCACTAAATACATTGAAAAAACTAAACGGGGAAAGGTTAGGACGACCTTCTTCGTCGATGGTACTCGCAAATGCAATTGGTCGTGGAGCTACAGCACCAAGTAAGGTTTGATGCAATTGACCAACACTTACTTCGGAGGGTAAAATGGTTTTCATCATGCGTTATTTTTTTCTACCTCCGCGAGGCTTTCCATCACTTTTTTCTTGAGTTCTTCTTTGAATTGCCCGATGCGCTGAAGCAAAGTATCATCGCCAGCAGCAACAATTTGAGCGGCTAAAATTCCAGCATTGCGAGCTCCGTTAAGGGCAACTGTAGCAACCGGAACGCCAGCGGGCATTTGTAGGATGGAAAGCACACTATCCCAACCATCGATAGAATTGGAAGAAAGAATGGGAACACCAATTACAGGAAGGGGCGTTAATGAGGCGGTCATACCGGGCAAATGCGCAGCACCGCCCGCTCCAGCGATAATTACTTTTAATCCGCGACTTGCTGCTGACTGAGCATACTCAAACATACGTTCGGGAGTGCGGTGTGCACTCACTACGGTAATTTCATAGGAAACACCGAGTAATTGAAGTACTTCAGCTGCTTCCTTCATGATAGGAAGGTCGCTTTTGCTTCCCATGATAATGCCTACTTTCATTGGTTTGATAATTTGGTAGGCAAAAATACAGCGTTACATCAATATACCGGCTATGGTTGCAGAAAGGTATGAGGCTAATGTTCCACAAATAAGCGCGCGGAAACCCAAACGAGCTAAATCAGCGCGACGTTCGGGTACCAGCTCACCAATACCACCTACTTGTATGGCAATGGAACTGAAGTTAGCAAACCCACACAAGGCGAAGCTAGCAATCAAAATGGATTTTGGAGCAAGCGAGGCTCCCGCAATCATCGGTGCCAAACCAGAGTAAGCAACAAATTCGTTGATAACCAATTTGGTTCCTAACAAGGATCCCACGGTCATCATGTCTTGTGAGGGTACGCCCATAGCCCAAGCGAAGCCACTGAACACCAAACCGAAAATGCTATCTAAGCTAAAGTTGTTCAAGTCAAGGCCAATACCGCTGAATGAAAGACCCATCCAGGCTAAGCCATCTCCAGCTTTGTTGAGCAATACATCTACCAATGCGATCAAGGCAATAAATCCGATCAACATAGCTATAACATTGAGGGACACTTTTAATCCGTCAGATGCACCATGAGATATGGCGTCCAGAAGGTTGGCGTGTGTCTTTTTTACTTCGAGTTTTAAAGCTCCTTTGGTTGGAGATTCCTCGGTTTCTGGCCAAACAATTTTAGAAATGACCAATGCTGCGGGTGCGGCCATAATACTTGCTGCTAAAAGGTAAGAAGCCGGCACACCCATCGAAATATAGACGGCCATTACACCTCCGGCGATACAAGCCATACTTCCGCTCATAGAAGCGAGTAATTCACTTTTGGTCATGGTTTTCAAATAGGGCTTAATCATAATTTGAGCTTCTACTTGACCTACAAAAGCGCTGGCTACGTTGGAAAGCGCCTCACTGCCACTTACTCGCATAAGCGCATGTACTATGCGCGCGAAGAAAGAAACGATGATCTGCATTAATCCTATTTGATAAGCAATGTTAACCAATACCGCCACGAAGATGATGGTAGGCATGAGTTTAAACATGAATAGGAAGCTGTGATTGTCACCAAAAATGGGTTTGAGTAAATCAGGGCGCATAAGTCCGCCGAACACAAATTCACCTCCTTTTTCGGCCAAATCCAATAGACGTTTGATTTTTTCACCCAACCAATTAAAGGTGTTTAAACCTACTTGCGTTTTAAGAATGAAAAGGGCAAGAATCAATTGAATGGCTAGTCCGGATACAACCACGCGGTAATTGATTTTCTTACGGTTATTAGAAAGCAAAAAGGCTAATCCAAGAATGAGGATCACGCCAATTAAGCCATGGAATCTTTCCATTGGGTCGGTTGGTATTGGTAAAAGTTAAGGTAGCGAATGTATGAAAGAACGGCTATTTTCCTGTTCTCTTGTTGATCTCATCGCGAATGCGCGAGGCTTTTTCGTACTCTTCGCGTTCCAATGCGGTGTCCAATTGACGCTGCAATTCGTCTATTGATACGTTGGAAGTAAATTCGGATTCTTGTTCTTCGCTTTCAGGAATGTCCGGCTCATCATAGCTAATGGCGTCTGATGGTTCTTCTGCATTCACACCGGCTTGCTCGAGGATAAACTCCATGCAATAGATAGGACAGTTGAAGCGAACAGCAATGGCTACAGCATCGCTCGTGCGGGCATCTATCTCTGCTGTTTTTCCACCCATGGTGGCAATGAGCTTAGCGAAGAAAATACCTTCGACTAAATTATAAATGAGGACTTCTTCAATGTCGATCGCAAAGCTATGAGCAAGGTTGCGAAAGAGATCGTGGGTGAGCGGTCGGCTAGGAGTCATGTTTTCTAACTCAATCGCAATAGCCTGTGCTTCTGCACCACCAATAACGATTGGCAAACGACGATTACCGTCTTTTTCTGCCAAAACCATGGCATATGCACCACTTGTGCTTCCACTAGGGGCGATATCGGCTATGTGTAGCTCTATCTTTTTGCTCATAAACTCTGTAAACCGTGCTTCACGAATATAAAAAGAAAAGCCTTTCCAGCATTCAACTGGAAAGGCTTGACTATACAATTTACTTAGCAGCTTTAAATTCTTTCGCTGCGCTAATCAACTGAGGTAATACTTCAAACGCATCGCCCACAATTCCGTAATCCGCTGCTTTGAAGAATGGCGCTTCGGGATCTTTGTTGATGACCACGATGGTTTTGCTACCATTTACACCAGCTAAGTGCTGAATAGCTCCACTGATACCAATAGCGATATACAAGTTAGGACGAATAGTAATACCTGTTTGTCCTACGTGCTCGTGGTGAGGGCGCCATCCGATATCAGATACTGGACGAGAGCAAGCGGTGGCAGCGCCAAGAACAGTTGCTAGTTCTTCTACTGGACCCCAATGTTCTGGGCCTTTCATTCCGCGACCAGCACTTACTACGAGGTCAGCCTCTGGAAGTGGAATGCCATGTTCGTTACTTTCCGTCTTGATTTCTTTTACTTTGATACCTGCTGCACCTACTTCAGCAGCGAAATTTTCTACCGCAGCTGAGCCACCAGTAGCATGAACGCCAAATGAATTAGGAAGCACGGTAATCACTTTATTATCGGTATTCACTGATACGTCAGCGATAGCTTTACCAGAAAAAACATTTTTCTTCACCACAAATCCGCTCGAAAGATCGGGTAGAGTAGTAGCGCCAGGAACCATGCCCGCACCCATGCGAGCGGCTACGCGAGGAGCAACCATTTTACCTACTATATCGTGAGCGAATACAACTACGTTAGCGCTTACAGCTGCAGCCGCGGCTACTGTCAAGCGAGTGAGTTGTTGTGAATCAGAAAGGTGGGCTGCGGTGGATACTAATACTTTTTTAGCTCCCGCGTTGCCTAGTCCTCCGTCGCCGTCGATGGCGCCTACGGTAAGAGCAACACATTCTGTACCCATAGCTTCAGCGAGCTTAGCGCCATAGCTAACAGCTTCGAGGCTGCTTTTTGGGAATTTACCTTGGTGGTTATCTGCAAATACTAAAATGGACATGATGGTAATGGAATAAGAATGATTAAATCACTTTAGCTTCTTCGTGCAATAGGCGAATTAATTCACCTGCCTTGTCTGCATCGATGTACTTACAAGCACTCTTAGCAGGGGGCAAAGAGAAGCCTTTTACGGAAGTAGTAACGACTACTGCTTCTGCAGCTACCACATTCAATGGTTTTGTGCGAGCAGCCATAATTCCGCGCATATTAGGAATGCGTTGTTCGGCCATGCCTTTTGCAGCACTGATCACCACTGGTGTTTGTACTTCTACTACTTCAATGCCACCTGCAACTTCGCGCTCCACGGTAGCTGTATTGCCGCTAACGTCGAGTTTAGTTGCCAATGACACGTAAGGAGCATCGAGCAATTCGGCGATCATTCCTGGTACTACCGAACCGTTATAATTGATGGTTTCTTTACCGCACATCACCATGTCAAAGCCGTTGGCTTTTGCATAGTTTGCAATCTGTGTAGCCACATACAAAGAATCGCTTTCTGCAGCATCGATACGAACAGCATCATCTGCACCAATAGCAAGTGCTTTGCGGATGATAGGTTCGTAATCAGCGCCACCAACAGAGATGGTAGTGACGTTGCCGCCCTGCGCTTCTTTGATTTCGAGCGCGCGCACCAAGGCGTACCACTCGTCATAAGGGTTAACGATGAATTGAACTCCGTTCTCATCGAATTTTGTATTGCCATCGGTGAAGGCAATTTTTGAGGTAGTATCAGGCGCTTTGCTGATGCAGACTAGAATTTTCATTGATTCTTTATCCAATTTTCGGGTTGCGAAGGTAACAACGAAATGGATTCAATGGTTCGATTCAGACACCGTTTTTTGCTGATCTTTTGATTAGAGCTAACAAATTACCAAATGTTTTCTTTTCGGTTTAAGCGCACAAGTCTTATTTTCGCCTCCGATTATCAAAAAGAACATGAGAGAAATTCAATTCAGAGAAGCCATTTGCGAAGCAATGACCGAAGAAATGCGTCGCGACGAAAGCGTATTCCTTCTTGGAGAAGAGGTGGCTGAATATAACGGAGCTTACAAAGCTTCTAAAGGTATGCTCGATGAATTTGGTGCGAAACGAGTAATCGATACGCCTATCGCTGAGCTTGGATTTGCTGGTATCGCCGTGGGCGCTGCCATGAACGGTTTACGCCCTATCGTAGAGTTCATGACTTGGAACTTTGCTATTCTTGCAGCTGACCAAATCATCAACTCCGCAGCGAAAATGCTTCAAATGAGCGGTGGACAATACAATGTTCCCATCGTTTTCCGCGGTCCTAACGGACAAGCAGGTCAATTGGCCGCTACTCACAGCCAAAGCTTCGAAGCGTTTTATGCTCACGTGCCTGGGTTGAAAGTGATCACTCCGTCTAACCCATATGATGCGAAAGGCTTGCTTAAAGCGGCTATCCGTGATAATGACCCAGTAGTTTTCATGGAGTCGGAAAAAATGTATGGCGATAAAGGTCTTGTGCCAGATGGCGAGTACATCATCCCAATCGGGGTAGCTGATGTGAAGCGCGAAGGCACGGATTTAACCATCGTGTCATTTGGTAAAATCATGAAAACAGCCTTAGCTGGAGCGGAGGAATTGGCTAAAGAAGGCATCTCAGCCGAGGTGATCGACTTGCGTACGATTCGTCCATTGGATATTGATACCATTATCAAGTCGGTTAAAAAGACGAACCGTTTGATGATTTTGGAAGAAAGCTGGCCAGTAGCAAGCATTTCAACCGAAATCGCTTACCGTGTTCAACGAAACGCGTTTGATTATTTAGACGCCCCAATTCGTCGTTTAACCCAAACGGACACTCCTTTCGCTTTTGCAACTACCCTCATTGAAGAGGCTTTGCCACAAGTGGGCGATGTTGTAAGAGCTGGAAAAGAATTGTGCTACCAACACGCATAAGCGTATTTGACAATAAAATTGACTCAAAAGCCCCTTTTTTAGGGGCTTTTGTTTGTCAGGACTTAACTAACCTTTTGCGGGCAACGTTTTGGAACTTATATTCGCGCCCGTTTTTAACCGTACCAAACCCTTAAATAAGTATGATGGACAATTTGATTTATGTAGTTCCGGCATTGGGCGTATTAGGCCTTATCGTAATGGCCGTGAAGTCTGCTTGGGTATCTAAGCAAGACGCTGGTGATGCTAACATGCAGGAATTGGCTGGCTATATTGCCAATGGTGCAATGGCTTTCTTAAAGGCCGAGTGGAAAATTTTGAGCTATTTCGTTGTAATCGCCGCCATCCTTTTGGCTTGGTCTGGTTCTACGGTTGATACCTCAAGCCCTGTTATCGCTATCTCATTTATCATCGGTGCTGTATTCTCAGCTACCGCTGGTTATATAGGTATGAATATCGCTACCAAAGCAAACGTTCGTACTACTCAAGCAGCTCGCACGAGCTTGATGAAAGCCCTCAAAGTTTCATTCACTGGTGGTTCAGTAATGGGATTGGGTGTTGCTGGTTTGGCCGTTATTGGTCTTGGCTCGCTGTTCATTGTATTCTATCAAATGTACGTGGTAAGCACTGGCGCTGGTGTAAATGGCGTTGAAATGGAGAAAGCTTTAGAAGTATTAGCTGGTTTCTCTCTAGGTGCTGAATCGATCGCTTTGTTCGCTCGCGTAGGCGGTGGTATTTATACCAAAGCTGCTGACGTAGGTGCTGACTTAGTAGGTAAAGTAGAAGCGGGCATCCCTGAGGATGACGTTCGTAACCCAGCCACTATCGCCGATAACGTGGGTGATAACGTGGGTGACGTAGCAGGTATGGGAGCCGACCTTTTCGGTTCTTATGTGGCTACTATCCTTGCTACCATGGTATTGGGTCGTGAGTTGGTTTCTAATGATAACTTCGGTGGTATTGCTCCAGTTCTTTTGCCAATGCTTTTGGCTGGTCTAGGTATCGTTTTCTCTATTCTAGGTATGATGTTCGTGCGCGTGAAAGATGAAAACGGTAACGTTCAAGGTGCTTTGAACTTGGGTAACTGGTCTTCTATTATTCTTACTGCTATCGCGTCTTTCTTCATTGTAAAATGGATGTTGCCTGAGACAATGTCTTGGACAGATGCTGAACGCGGTGAAACGGTAACTCAAATGGGTGTATTTTGGGCTATTATGGTAGGTTTAGTAGTAGGTGCTTTGATGAGCATTATTACTGAGTACTATACTGCTATGGGTAAACGTCCAGTGCTTTCGATCATCAAACAATCGGCTACTGGTCACGCTACTAACATCATCGGTGGACTTTCTGTAGGTATGGAATCTACTGTATTGCCTATCCTTGTGTTGGCTGCAGGTATCTACGGTTCTTACTACTTTGCTGGTCTTTACGGTGTAGCTATCGCTGCTGCCGGTATGATGGCTACTACTGCTATGCAGTTGGCTATCGATGCTTTCGGTCCAATCGCCGATAACGCAGGTGGTATCGCTGAAATGAGCCAACTACCAGAAGAAGTTCGTCACCGTACAGATAACCTCGATGCAGTTGGTAATACAACCGCAGCTACTGGTAAAGGTTTCGCTATCGCTTCTGCTGCATTGACTTCGTTGGCTCTTTTTGCAGCTTTCGTAGGTGTAGCTGGTATTTCTCACATCGATATTTATAAGGCCGATGTTCTCGCTGGTCTTTTCGTAGGTGGTATGATTCCTTTTATCTTCTCTTCTCTAGCTATTGCGGCTGTAGGTCGCGCTGCTATGGATATGGTGAATGAAGTGCGTCGCCAATTCCGCGAAATTCCAGGTATCATGGAGTACAAAGCGAAACCTGAGTATGAGAAGTGTGTAGCTATTTCTACTAAAGCTTCTATCCGCGAAATGCTTGCTCCAGGTGCCATTGCCTTGATCGTTCCTATCATTGTTGGTTTCGCTTTCGGACCAGAGGTATTGGGAGGTCTTTTGGCTGGTGTTACTGTATCGGGTGTTTTAATGGGTATGTTCCAAAGCAACGCTGGTGGTGCTTGGGATAACGCTAAAAAATCATTCGAAAAGGGTGTTGAAATCAATGGTCAGGTGTACTACAAAAAATCTGAACCACACAAAGCTTCTGTAACGGGTGACACTGTTGGTGATCCATTTAAAGATACTTCAGGTCCTTCAATGAACATCTTGATCAAATTGATGTCTATCGTTGCTCTGGTGATCGCTCCGCACATCAGCGTTTCTCACGGTCATGGTGAAACGAAAGTGAATGAAGAGAAAATTGAAGTCATTCAAAATAACGGTCAAATGACTGCAACCATCACTACCAACAGCGCAGATGCTGATAAGGTGGTGCAAATGATGATTCTTCCTGATGGTAACGCTAAAGTGGTAACAACCGAAACAGTTGTGATCGACGGCAAAGTAAACTCGAACACCAAAACAGAAGTTCGCCCACTTACTGACCTCGAGAAGAAACAATTCGAAACAAAACAATAAGCTTAACGCTTTAATTAGAATTCCATGAAAAAATTACTTTTTGCGTCAGCAATTTTTGCAGCTACTCTTTGGGCTTGCAATTCATCAACTGATAAGGCTACTGATCCTACTGCTTGTGATTGTGCGAAAGAAGAGTTGAAAGCAGAAAACAAAAGTCAAGAAATCCTTGACCGTTGTGGTGTTTTACGTAACGAGAAAATGGAATTCGAAAAGGAGTTCCAAGCTTGTTATGTAGCCACTAAATCAGGTATCGAACCTTCACAGGTAAATGTATCGAAAGTAGATACAAACCAAACGATCAATCTTCCTGCACCAGATGCGGGTGATTACAAAATCGATGCGGCTTCTTCAAAGTTGAATTGGTTGGCCAAAAAAGTAACGGGTCAGCACAACGGAACAGTGAACGTAAAATCGGGTAGTTTGAAAATCGTTGACGGAAAATTAACCGGCGGCGAAGTAGTGCTCGATATGAAATCAATCACTGTGCTAGATCAAACCGGCGAAGCCAAAGGCAAATTAGAAGGTCACTTAAAGAGTGAAGACTTTTTTGGTGTAGATAAAAATGCTGAAGCTAAGTACGTCATCTCTTCTGTTACCCAAAAGGGAAATGTGCAGTATGAGTTAAACGGTAAATTGACCATGAAGGGCGTTACAAAAGATCAGAAGGCTACGATTACCCTAGTGCCTAGCACGGGTGGAAAAATGACCGTTAGTGGTGGCATGTCTATCGATCGCACGGAGTATGGTGTGAAATACGGTTCAGGTAAGTTCTTTAAAGATTTGGGTGATAAAATGATTGAAGATAACTTCACAGTTGTCTTCGATTTGAAAGCCTCAAAATAAGAGTTGAATTCAACTCAATAAAAAACCCGCTTCATCGAAGCGGGTTTTTTTATATCCTTTATCTCGGTGTTATTTAAACAATCCGTGCAATTGGGCATCTATGCCTGAAATGATTTTTCCCAAGTCCTCTGGTTTTTCATGGAACTTGTTTTCATCAATATCGATGATCAAGAGCTTCCCTTTGTTATAGGTGCTAATCCATGCCTCGTAACGCTCATTTAAGCGCGTTAAATAATCCAAGCGAATAGCTTCTTCATATTCACGACCACGTTTCTGAATGTTCTCTACCAATACCGGAACACTCGCACGCAAGTAAATCAACAAATCGGGTGGAGTGATGAACTCATCCATCACACCGAAAAGATCAACGAAGTTTTCAAACTCGCGCGAAGTCATTAAGCCCCTCGCATCAAGGTTCGGAGAGACAATGGAAGCGG
>JBDKGH010000012.1:0-8958 GCA_039798265.1 Bacteroidota bacterium
ACGATATGTCAGGCAAACAGCTACAGTCTGTTTCTCTTCATCAATGGGATACTACCTATATTATGGATATCGATTTTTTACCCGCGGGAGAATATATCTTATCTCTATTCGACGGCAACGAACTACTCCAAACAGAACGGCTGAGTGTTGTGAAATAAAGAATGTGCTTTTATGGGGTGCGTTGGTTCTATCTTTCTCACGCCACATCAACGATCCCCGACTTGGAGTCGGTGTTGACAAAGCTGGGCGATTTTCAATCGCGGAGAATTACATAAAAAAAAAGCCCTTCTTTTTTTTAAAGAAGGGCTTTTTAAGAATCGGTAAAACCGAATATGATTATTGGCCTATGACCATTTTCACTTTGTCAGCAGCCTCTTGCAAGGTGATTACTGAGTGAACAGCTAGACCTGATTCATCAATCAATTGTTTTGCTTCAACTGCATTGGTACCTTGAAGACGCACGATAATCGGAACATTGATATTTTCAATGTTTTTGTATGCATCAACAATACCTTGGGCAACACGGTCGCAGCGAACGATACCACCGAAGATATTTACCAAAATAGCTTTTACGTTTGGATCGCGGAGGATCATACGGAAAGCTGTTTCTACGCGCTTCGCATCTGCCGTACCACCTACATCGAGGAAGTTAGCTGGATCACCACCTGAAAGTTTGATGATATCCATGGTAGCCATTGCCAAACCAGCGCCGTTTACCATACAACCCACGTTACCGTCGAGTTTCACGTAATTCAAACCAGCGGCAGTGGCTTCCACTTCCAAAGGATCTTCCTCGGTAGTGTCGCGCATTTCAGCGATTTCTTTGTGACGGAAAAGGCCATTGCCATCCATCGTCACCTTAGCATCTACGGCGATGATACGATCGTCTGATGTTTTCAAAACCGGGTTGATTTCGAACATGGCAGCATCGATACCTACAAATGCGCTGTATAGTTTTTTCACGAAAGTGCCCATTTCCTTGAATGCAGTACCGCTCAAACCAAGGTTGAAAGCGATTTTACGGCATTGGAAATCATTTACACCTGTCAATGGATCAACTACTTCTTTGAAGATACGCTCGGGTGTTTTTTCAGCCACTTCTTCGATGTTCATACCACCATCTGGTGAATAAACGATCACATGACGGCCGATACCACGATCGAGCAATACAGACATATAGAATTCGCGAGGTTCGCTAGCTCCAGGAGCATAAACGTCCTCAGCAACATAAACTTTATTAACTAGTTTACCTTCTGCTTTGGTTTGAAGGGTAACTAGGTGACCGCCCAAAATAGCTTTTGCTTTTTCTGGAACTTCATCAAGGCTTTTTGCTAATACAACACCGCGCGATCCGGTTTCGGTAACCGTACCTTTACCGCGACCACCCGCATGGATTTGTGCTTTTACAACAAACCAGCCAGTGCCTGTTTCTTCCTTTAATTTTTTGGCAGCTTCTAAAGCTTCCTCAGGAGTAGAAGCCACATGACCGCGTTGAATAGCAACGCCGTAACCGGCTAAAATCGCTTTACCTTGATATTCGTGGATGTTCATAGTTCGAAAAATTTTCGAATGCAAATAAAGGAAAGGAATCCTTACAAAACCCAACTTATTCAAATATTGCACTCACGGATTTTCAACCATCGTTGGTTATTCGTTAATTCGCAACATGATTCAAGGGATCGGAATAGAAAAAACCTACGATAAATTGCAGGTTCTCAAAGGAGTGAATGTAGAAATCGCCGCAGGCGAGGTCGTTTCCATTGTGGGAGCCTCGGGCGCGGGTAAGTCTACCCTACTCCACCTCTTGGGCACCCTCGACCGTCCTGACCGTGGAAAAATACTAATCGATGGCACAGATGTTTCATCGCTCTCCACGGCTAAATTGGCTCAGTTTCGCAACGCCAATATTGGATTTATCTTTCAGTTTCACAACCTTTTGCCCGAATTTACTGCCCTAGAAAATGTGTGCATTCCGGCTTTTATAGGCAAAACGGATAAGGCAGCCGCTGAGCAGCGTGCCCTCGAACTCCTCACCTTTCTAGGCTTGGCAGAAAGAGCCCATCACAAGCCATCGCAACTTTCGGGGGGCGAACAGCAGCGCGTAGCGGTGGCCCGAGCCCTCATCAATAAACCAAAGGTCATTTTCGCCGACGAGCCTTCTGGAAACCTCGACTCCAAGAACGCTCGTGAGTTGCATGAACTTTTTTTCTCCTTGCGCCAACAGTTCGGTCAAACCTTCGTTATCGTCACGCACAATGAAGATTTAGCCCGCATGGCTGACCGCACTTTGACCATGGTCGATGGCAAGTTGTGAGCATGATTAATTTTTTTTGTCAAAAAATAGTCGCCCTTCTGCATACTTATTAGGCCTTGAAGAGGTTTGAATCTCTTAACTTTGCCATTAACTATGAAATTTGTTCATCCGGAAATATTGTGGGGTCTTGGTGCACTCGCTATCCCTATAATCGTCCACCTCTTCAATTTCAGAAAGTTTAAAAAGGTTCTTTTTTCCAATGTCGATTTCCTCAAAGAAATCAAACATGAAACAAAGAACAAGTCGAAGATCAAACATTTCTTGATCCTCCTAGCGCGTATGTTCGCCATTACAGCCTTGGTGCTCGCCTTCGCGCAGCCCTATGTGCCCGTGGCAGCTGATCAGTCTCGCCCAGGCGATAAAGCCATCTCCATTTATATCGATAATTCGTTTAGCATGGAAGCTGAAAACGAAGGTGCTCGTTTATTGGAAGTGGCTAAAAACAAAGCCTTCGAAATTGTCAACGCCTTTAAGCCTACGGATAAGTTTCAATTGATCACCAATGACTTTGAAGGACGACATCAGCGCCTTGTTTCCAAAGAAGAGATGACACAGTTGATACAAGAGGTGAACGTATCGCCCGTCAGTCGATCGGTAGCTGATGTGGTATCCCGTCAAAAAGATCTTTTTGCTCAAAATAAATTCGATCACAAAAGCATTTATCTCATCAGCGATTTTCAATCGAGCACGAGCAACATTGCCGATATCGCCAACGATGCTAGTATTCAAATGCGCTTTATTCCTACGCAAGCCGAAAACCAATCTAACCTCTACATCGACTCGTTATGGTTTGAATCGCCTGTGCGAAAGCTCAATCAAACAGAGGTCATGTACGTGCGTGTGGTCAATGCAGGCGAAGAAGAACAAAGCAGCATCCCGCTTGACCTTTCCGTAAATGGACAACAAAAAAGCGTGGCCTCGGTGAGCATCGGTGCACAAGCTACGCTAGATATACCGCTCAGTTTTACCCAAACAGACACCGGCATTAAACATGCGGTGGTAAAACTCGACGATCACCCCGTTGTTTTCGACGATGCTTTTTACTTCAGTTATACCGTAGCAGCCGAACTGAAAATAATGGACATTCAATCCACCATTACGGCCTTCAACCCTGTGCAGGCTGTATTTGCGGATGATCCCTATTTTGTGTACACCCCGGCCTCCGCATCACAGATTGATTTTAATGCATTGGCTCAGCAAAATTTGGTAGTGCTCAATCAATTAAAATCCATCTCTTCTGGCTTGCAATCCGAATTGCAGAAATTTGTAGCGAACGGCGGCAGCGTGCTTATCGCACCTGGTTTAGATATGGATATGGATATGGCTAGCTACAACCAACTGCTCCAAACATTGAATGCAGGAGAGTTCAAGGGAAAAATAGAAGGTGCCACTCGAGTGAGCGCTGTTGATTTTGAGCATTACCTGTATAAAAACGCTTTTGAAAAACCATCACCCAATACAGAATTGCCTGTAGCAGCGGTGTATTACGATCTTGCCCTTCCTCAACGTTCGACTACTACTTCGGTCTTGTCCTTTCAAACGGGATCACCACTGCTCACGGTGGGCGAATACGAAGGAGGACGAGTGTACGTTATCACCACACCATTGGACCGCGAAAGCAGTGGATTTGTATCGCACAGTTTTTTTCCCACCAGCCTTTTGCGCATGGCCGAATTCAGTCAGTCCAATGCACCACTCTACTACTCTATTGGTTCAGGAGAAAACATCACTTTGCGCCAGTTGCAGCCAGGAGTAGATCAAACCTTCCGCTTGCAAAACATTAGCGGCGGAGAAGAATGGATACCCGAGCATCGGTCGGAAAATGGCAACACACAACTGTATATGAGCAATCTATTGCACACTGCCGGCAACTACCGATTGACCTTGGGCGATTCAGCAGTAGCATCCCTCTCCTTTAACTACAACCGCGATGAATCGAATACAGCAATACTCGATGCATCGAGCATACAAGATATTATCACTGAAAAAGGATGGACCAATGCGCGCTTAATGGAAGCTAGCGAGGAAAACCTTGCGGCCGAAGCTGGCGAATTGGAAGAAGGCAAAAAATATTGGTGGACCATGATTATTTGGACGCTGATCTTTTTGGCCATCGAAATCATTCTTCTCAAATTTTGGAAAAGATAAACCCCACTGGCTATGAAAACGCTTTTCAAATCGGCACTGATTCTCGATCCTCGCTCACCGCATCACGGTAAGAAAAGAGATGTTCTGATTGACAAAGGAACCATTGTAAGCATTGCAGCTTCTTTGCCTGAAGAAAAAGCGAAAGTGGTGAAAGAAAAAGGGCTGGTGATCACTACCGGTTTCATAGATCTACAAGCTCGCTTTGGTGAACCGGGGCATGAGTACAAAGAAGATTTTAGCAGTGGTATAGCGGCTGCAAAAGCAGGTGGATATACGCGTATAGCCCTTCTCCCATCTACTACACCGCCCGTTGATAATAAGGCCTCGGTGGATTTTATGAAACGCAAGGGCATCATGCACGATTTCATTATTCACCCTATAGGCACTTTATCAGACAAACGTGAAGGCAAGCAATTGTCTGAAATGTTTGATATGAAAAACGCAGGAGCTGTTGCCTTTAGTGACGACAAGCAATCGGTGAGCACCGAATTGATGGCGCGAGCATTGGAATACACCCAAAATTTTGATGGCTTGGTGATGAGCTTTCCACTTGACCCCGGCGTTAATCCAGGAGCACAAGTGCACGAAGGCCCAACCTCTACCCGCATGGGCATGAAAGGACTGAGCCACGCCAGTGAGGAAATACGTCTATCTCGCGATTTAGATTTGCTGCGCTACCTCGGTGGTCGATTGCACGTGTCGCTTATCAGCACGGCTAAAAGTGTAGATCTCATTCGCAAGGCGAAAAAAGAAGGACTTCAGGTGACCTGTGCCATCGCGGCGCATCAACTTTCGTTCTTAGACGAGGATATGATGGGCTTTGATACCCACTTAAAAGTACTGCCTCCATTCCGCACGAAAGAAGACCGCAAAGCATTGATCGCTGGACTGAAAGATGGCACAATTGACGCTATTTGCAGCGATCATACACCCGAAGATGTAGAACACAAGCAGCTTGAATTTGAGCATGCTAATTTCGGTATGAATACTATTCAGCATGCCTTTCCGATAGCCTATACAGCGCTCGCCGACTCTTTGGATTTAGAGACGATTGTTTCCAAATTCACCGCAGGTCCGCGAGCCATTTTGCGCGCCGACCAACCCGTTATCGAAGCTGGCCAAGCCGCGGAGATAACGGTCTTCAGTACGGACGCTGATACAACCGTGAGCTTGGGCAAAAAAGAATGGATGTCGAAGACGGGGAATACGGGGTTTGAGGGGAAGGGTTTTAAAGGGAAAATGATAAAATGATAAAAGGATAAAATGATAAAGGGATAAAATGATAAAAATATAAAAGGATAAAATGAACTCCTTTTTTAATGAAGGTGTTCTTTGTTCGCGGAAGCGTATGATAGGTGATTTGTTCTGAATAGTGATTCGGTTAACGTGAGTATTGAGGGCGAAGTCTTTTATTGAAAATAAAGGAAGATTATAAGGCTGTTGGTTTAATCATACCAAATTTATACTCCAGTGTATTTCTCCTGTCACTTCGGTGCAGATTTCGATAGCCCCATTGCCGTAGTCCCAACTTAAGGAATAACTTACTTCCTTCTCCTTGATAAAGTCAGCTAATTCCGACGAAAGAAAAATCATTTCTTTAAACTGATCCTTCGTTTCCTGCAATTCATGCAAAGCACCTTGTTTCGTCAGGTTTTCAAGATGAGTACATTGTGACCAACCGGTGACCAAAAATTGATGCTCGTTGGGGTTTGAAAAAGTAAGCTCACCCACTTTGAAGGTGTGCCCTGCATTAAGCACAATCAGGGCATTCTGTATTCGCTGTTTAAGTGTTTCTGGCATCATAACTTCATCTTTTCAGGCTAGAGGTCCGCTTTTATTCCTTGTGCGTATAACCACTGCTTCAACTCTGTTTCTATGAATAGCCTTTCGCTGTCGGACAGGTATTCTTTAGTGGGTAAAGCCCACGCGTCTAAATGATCTAACCCAATCAATATATCATATTTCGCTGAGCCCGACAACTCGCAGAATATCTCGCAAACTCTACCTTTCGAGATGTAATAAATTGTTGCCTCCCTATCCCCTTCTTTGATGTGAAATCCATCTTGGTTTATGAAGCTGTTTAGTTTGTCCTTTTTTCGGCGATCATTATCCCTACTGTCCAAAACCCGTTTTGAATAGAAAGATTCAAAATGCGAGTCGTCCACTTTATTTACAGTTGAACCTTTACTTAATTTCCATACTAGTTGACTTTTTGTAATCTCGACTTGTTTGATACAATGATTGGCCTGTTCAACTCTATCGATCTTTTGTGCTGCATCTGCAAGCCCCAACCAAAAGTGGTCCGAAAAGAAATGTCCACTGTCCGAGGCCAATTGAATTAAACTGTCAATCGTAACCCCCCATTCTTGCTGGTAAAAAAACTCCTCACTCTCGATGAAAAGGGCGTTTGTTCTATATACATCAGGTATATCGTCCATCACATCACGGATCACTTGTTCTAGTGTCTGTTCCGTGTCTCTTTTCCTTTTGAAGAAATCGAATAATCCCATTGTACATTCATTTATTTTTATCTGGAGAAAGAAAGGCGATCGAGCTCTAACATTTAGCTGTTTGATGCCTAGTCGAAGATAGGGAAATAATGGGAAAAGGATAAAATGATAAAAGGATAAAAGGATAAAAGGATAAAATACTATTGTTTTAAACCTTACTTATCTTCTTTGCTAAATGCCATGTCTACTACAAATACAGGTGTGCTTCCGTCAGAAGGTATATAGGACAATGAAGCGATGGCTAGTCGATAATAAGGATCAAAGTGATCGAAGATTTTTCCTGTGCATTTTTGTGTTCCTCTTGAATAGGTTGATTCCCATTCATCGTTTTGAATAGTACTTGTATCTTGGTAAAGAGGACTTATCATCTGAAGTATATGGTTATACTCCGCTACTGCACTGTCTTTATTGGAAAAAAAATACTGGCAATCCAAAATCATCGGGTGTTTATTAAAATCTTCTTCCCCACCTTTCTCCGTTACCAACGCTGCATCTCCATAAATGAGCATCACCTCAATAGAGTCAGCCTTCGCTTTAATTAGCCCTTGATGGGAAGTCACTCCTTTGAAAAAGGAAGAAGGTTCGAAGTTGTTGAAGGGAGCGTCAGTAAGAATAAACCGTTCATCCGTTTTTATCTCTTTCAACAATTCTAAACGTGTTTTCTCGAGTGGTAGGTTGTAGAAGAGACGTTTTATCGCAGACGGCACTTCAACGACCTCAACGGTGTCCGCCATTGGTGTTTTCGTCGTAGCTTGGAGCTGCTTGCTACCCGGGTAAAAACCGATGGTGCCCGCAGTTGCTATAACCACCGCGCCTAATAAAAGAAAGAGTATTTTCATTGGTTTCCTTTTCATCAAGCGGTAACTATTTTCCTGCGTGCGATTTGCGGCGTTCAATTAAAAAGGCTAACCAGTGCTCGTGGTCTGTGCATTTGCACCACTAGTGGAGTCGAATTAATTGACCTTTTCTCTTCACAATGTTTTTATAATCCCACTGAATTTCTCTGGACTTTTTTATCCATCGCTCAAGATCATTGTGATTTAGCTCCGTGCTGTTGTTATAAAAGATGGACGCGTCTTTGAATTTTTCTCCTTTAATGTTCAAACCATCCTCCTCGAAATCGGCACCGCTCCAGAACATTAATCGTATTCCTCTTTTTTGCTTACTATACCCTGCTATCGGATTTCCGTCTAAAAACCACACAGGGTGAGCATGCCATATTTTACTCACCGCTTCCTTCAATTCTTTATCCAATATCCCCGCCAGCATATCGCAGATGATTTTGTCCTCTGCCATAAGCTGGTCGTTGTATAATTGAATTTCGTCTTTCATCATTCACACATTCAGTCAGGTTAATCAACTCCCCCTTATTTAGGAAGGTACAAGTGATCATTAATCACTAATCATTAATCATTAATCACTAAACTACGCTTGCCCCTGTGGGCCGCCGAAGTTCATGGGGAAAATGGGTTCTCCACCTCCTGGTTGTTCTTGAATTTTGCCGTGCTGCTGTTCGTATTTGCTCACGTTTTCCATCATGGCGCGCATCAATCGTTTAGCGTGCTGTGGAGTAAGGATAATGCGCGATTGCACACGTGCCTTGGGCACTCCAGGCATTACGCGGATAAAGTCCACTACAAACTCGGCAGGCGAGTGAGTAATCACCGCTAGATTAGAGTAAACGCCTTGTGCTACATCTTCGTTCAGTTCGATGTTGAGTTGTTGCTGGTTGTTGTTGTTATTTTCCATGGTAATGAGATGGCACTGCTGAGGAGTACCTTATTTTTTTTTAATTATTCCTTTCTAAAAAATCGATCATTTCAGACAGAGCAGAAATAGTCGCTGTTGGTTTATAGTTATGTCGAATGGTTAATCCGGGGCTAACTTCTTCGAGCAAGTCTTCAGTGGTGGTGAGAAAGATTTGATCCATCCCAATATTTCGAGCACCGAGAATATCGGCATCCCAATCATCGCCAATCATTAGGC
>JBDKGH010000013.1:0-124707 GCA_039798265.1 Bacteroidota bacterium
AAATGTCAATCGAATGTCAATTGGCTTCTGATGGCTGTACAGATAACACTGCGTGTAACTACAGCGCTGAAGCTACAAACGATGATGGTTCATGCTGCTATGACAACTGTCTTACCATCAATATGTTTGATGCGTTCGGTAACGGTTGGAATGGTAACGTTGCAACCATCTCTACCATTGACGGAACAGTAGTAGGTACTGCTACCTTATTGAATGGTTTCGAAGGTTCTCAAACCTTCTGCTTACCAAACGGCTGCTACACAATCGCTGTAGATGGTGGCTTCGGTCAAGCTGACGTTTCTTGGGAATTAGTAGGTGCTGAGGGCGGTACTGTTATAGGTGGTGCTCCAACCTTTGATTTGGTATTCGGTATCGGACAAGTTTGTAACCCCGGTTGCGATGATGTCAACGCTACTAACTACGATCCAAACGCTACCGTAAACGACGGTACTTGTGTATACTGTGGACCTAGCGAATCTCTATTGATCTTCAACATGGAAGACCAAGCTGATGGATGGAACGGCGCTGAATACTTTATCACTGACCAATCAGGCAGCTCATTGTTCGCTCAAGGTTCTTTGGACAACGCTCTTATCGGTCCAGGCGAATTGTTTGGTACTGACTATGTATGTTTAATTCCTGGTTGCTACGAAGTAACTGTTACTCCTGGTACTTGGGAAGAAGAAATTAGCTGGAGCATTACTGACCAAGCGGGTAACGTACTCGCCAGCGCAGATGCTCCAAACGGCGCTACTACCGTTGGTTTCACTTGGGGTGGTGCTGTGTGTGATATTCAAGGTTGTACTAACCCAGACTGTTTGAACTTCAACCCATCTGCTACTACTGACGATGGTTCTTGCTTGTGTCCTGCTGCTAACGATGATTGCGCTAACGCGGAACCAATCGGTTGTGGCTCTGTAGTTACTGGCACTGTAGCCAACGCTTCTGCTGATCCTAACGCTGGAACTTGTGGTGGTGTTACCGTTACTACCGCTGGTGTATGGTACTACTTCCAAGGTACTGGCGAACAAATTACTTTGTCAACTTGTGCCGCTGCTTGGGATACTAAAATGCACCTTTACACTGGTACTTGCGATGGTTTGATCTGCGTTGCAGCAAACGATGACCAAGCTGGTTGTAACCTTGCTTCTCAAATTGTGTTCAACTCAGAAGTAGGTTTAGACTACTATGTATTGATTTCTCGTTACAGCGCATTCACAGCTCAAACAGATTTCACTTTGGAAATGACTTGTACTTCTTGTCCAAGCACACCAGTGAACGACAACTGTGTTGACGCACTTCCTCTTCCAGATGGTGTTACCGTAAACGGTAGCCTATGTTGCACTGGCCCAGAGCCAATCAGCGCATTCCAAAATGGTTATGGCGTTTGGTACACAATGAACTCTGGTGATTTCGATACTTTCGACTTCACATTGACCAATGGTGACGCTGCAGGTGCTGATGCAAACGACGGTACAAACGTTGGTCTTCGCATTTATACTGCTGGTCCTAACGGCTGTATCGATCAAGTAAACACTAACATCGGCTGTCAAGTAGCTGACGTTTGTGCTGGTAGCTTGTATGGTATTCTCGATTTGATCCCTAACACAGACTATTACTTCTTAGTTTATACTACTGATGTAGAGGCTTGTGGTAACTACACCTTCATCGCTGACCTTACTTATGTTGGTTGTACCGATGCTTCTGCAGACAACTACAACCCAGATGCAACTATCGAAGATGGTTCATGTACATATACTAACGCTCCTGCAAACGACTTGTGCGCAGGTGCTATCGCTTTAACGTGTAATAGCACTGTAACAGGTACTACCGGTGGTTCTACAGCTACTGGCGCTCCTACAAGCTGCAACTTGTCTAATGGTGACAATGGTGTATGGTACACCTTGGCTGGTGATGGGCAATTCCATACACTTAGCTCATGCGGATCAGCAATCGATTCTCGTATCGAAGTATTCTCTTCAGCTAACGGTTGTGCAGGTCCTTATAACTGTATCGTAAGTGAAGATAACGACGCTTCAGATGCAGGTTGTGGATTCTTCGACGGCGATGATGCTAGCGTTGATTTCATTGCTGAAGTTGGAATTACTTACTATATCTACATTTCTGCTGTTCCTTTCGATGCCAACAACGACGGAGTTGACGATGTATTAGACGGCTCATTTACTCTAGACTTCTCTTGTTCTCCAGTAGTAGAAGGTTGTTTGGATGCTTGTGCTTGTAACTACAACGCCAACGCTAACGTGGACAACGGTGACTGCGATTACTTCAGCTGCGTAGATTGCACCGCTGGTAACCCTGTAATGATGGATATGGAAGACGATTTCGGCGATGGCTGGAATGGTGGTACTTACGAAATTGCTGACGCTCTTGGTAACGTTGTTGCCACAGGTTCTATCGACGATGCTCAGTGCAGCGCTGATAACGATAACAACGTAGGTGCAGATACAGGTTTCGATGTATTCTGTCTTGAAGATGGCTGTTACACAATTACAGTTGGTGGTGGCGCTTGGGATGGCGAAATCACTTGGAACTTGGTTGATGCCAACGGAAATTCATTGGTTGGTGGTACTGCTCCGAACGGTGATGGTACATTCAGCTTAACTCTTGGCAGTGCCGTTTGCGGTTGTACAGATCCTAACGCTTGTAACTTCGACAACACAGCTACTTCTGAAGATGGTTCTTGCGAATACACTTCTTGTGCTGGTTGTACAGATAACACTGCTTGTAACTTTGATCCAAACGCGATTGTTTCTGCCCCAGAACAGTGCTGCTATGGTGAGTGCTTGACATTCAACATGACTGACTCTGCTAACGATGGTTGGAACGGTGGTGTAGCTACTTTCGTTAATGCTTCAACCGGTATTATCGCTGCTACAGCATCTTTGCCAACAGGTGGTTCTGGTTCAATTCAATTGTGTCTTGAGCCAGGTTGTTACAACTTGGTAGTGGGTGGTGGTACTTGGGATGGTGAAATCGGCTGGACTGCTATCGGTGCTAACGGTGGTATCATCAGCGGTAACGCTAACATTCCAAATGGTATCAACTTCTCTATCGGAGATGGTGCTAACTGTACCCCTGGTTGTACTGAGCCATTGGCTTGTAACTACGATCCAAACGCAGGTTTGAGCGATTGCTCTTTGTGTGAATACACTACTTGCTTAGGTTGTACTTACGATACTGCGACTAACTACGATCCAAACGCTAGCATTGACGATGGTTCATGTATCATCGAAGCTGCTTCAACTTGTCCTTCTGACATCAACGGTGATGGCTTAGTAGGTATTCAAGATTTGATCATCTTCATCAATGACTTCGGTTTGATCTGTCCTAACTAATAGGAACTTCATAGTATTTCATATTTTTTTAAGTTATGCCCCCTCGTGGGGCATAACTTTTTTTATGTACCTCTCGTAATAAAGGCAAACCCTTATTTCCTTTGCCATGAGAAAGTATATTTACATCTTGACAATCAGTGTTCTAGCGCTAGGCTTGAACATTGATCTGATCGCCCAGTCTGGATGTACAGATGTTCTTGCCTGTAATTATAATGTCAGCGCTGTCACAGATGATGGCTCGTGCATTTATAGCCCTGCCAACGACGAATGCGCTACCGCTGCTTCATTGGTCCAAGGTGGTCAATTGGAAGGCACCAATGTGTGTTCAGCACAAAATGGAAATAGCCCATTTTGCTTTCTCGATGGTGTACAAAATGACGTTTGGTATTCTATCATAGCTCCTTCAAACGGAAAAGTGGTCATTACATGCTCCTCTGGAGGCGCTGACCCAATGTCCGACACTCAGCTTGCCCTTTATGTAAACTGCGGTGATACAGATGCGATCTATTGCGACGATGATAGCGGTGATGGTGATCACGCTAAGATTGAAATTGATTGCTCGGAGTTAACACCGGGCAATACCTATTATATACAAGTCGATGGTTTTAACGGCGATGCAGGTACGTTTTTAATCGCTTATGATGTCGAAGATGTAAGTGGTTGTACGGATGTTAATGCAGCTAACTACAATGCTTGTGCTACCATTGATAATGGTTCATGTAACGAAAATGGCTGTACCGATATGGCCGCTTGCAATTTCAACGCAAATGCAGATGTTGATGATGGTTCATGTTGCTACAGCAATTGTGTAACCCTTCACGTAAGTGCTGGTTTGTATCCTACAGAAATTAGCTATGTCCTAGAAGATTTGGCTGGTACTGATTTCATAGTGGGTTCGCAAGGTAGCGCTGCTCCGAAAAGATCAACAGCTTGTCTTCAGGATGGTTGTTACCGCTTGGTACTTAACGATCTATTCGGCGATGGATGGAACGGCGCAACGTATTCGCTTCGCCTGAGCACAGGAGCAATAATCGAATCAGGCACTTTTGAAAATGATCTAGTTTATGGTGCTTTTCAAAAGGTGTTAACCTTTTCTTTAGGAAACTCAGTTCCTGGTTGCACTAATCCAATAGCTTGCAATTATGACCCAACCGCCACCTGCGACGATGGTACTTGTGACCTCGAATCATGTTTTGGCTGTCTCGATCCTGCAGCATGTAATTATGACGATCAGGCAATTAGCGACGATGGATCGTGCTGCTATGATAATTGTGTAACACTCGAATTATACGACTTATCTTCTGATGGATGGGATGTCGGTAGTTACACCGTCTATGGCGCGGGCGATGTGGTAGTGGCCACAGGAACAATGCCAACGGGTACAGATTATTATGCAGTGAATCTTTGCCTGGAAGAAGGTTGTTATTACATCATGGTTGATCCAGGCAATTTCCCCGAAGAAATTTCATACATCTTATCCGGTGATAGCCCAACAGTCATTTTCGGTGATGGTAATATTACAGGACCGCAATATTACTCGGTGGGAGATAATGTATGCTTGGGTTGTAAAACCCCTACAGCCTGCAATTACAGCCCAAATGCGGTTTTTGATAGCGGTGATTGTATCGTTGGACCCTGTATTGCCGGTGATAATCCTTGGAACGCTATTAACTTGATCTTGGGAACAGTAGCTTCGTGTCGCACGCGCACTGACACCCACGTTGGTGCAACTATTACATCTGTGGCATCTTCATACGCTACTACTGGTGAAGATATTTGGTATCGGTTTGTAGCTCCAACTACAGGTGTTAAATTGACTGTTACGAGTGCTACCCAAGACTTGGTGTTAGAACTTTTAGATGCTACTTATAATAGTGTTAACGAAGAAAATGTAGTTTTTTCAGCTGGAACAGAATCATTAAACTTTAACAGCCTAACCCCTGGTGCAGTTTATTACCTTGGAGTGCGCGATTTTGACTCTGCGGATGGCTTAGCTTCTTATAACCTTTGCTTGAGTTATCTACTCAGAACGGGCTGTAATACGGGAACAGGAGCAAATACACTTTGTGGTCAGTTCAAAGCAAACTTCGTTGGGTGCGATCAATACGTGTTTCGTTTCCTTAGTCAAACTTCTGGTTTGGAATATACACTTACTCAACCGGGTTCCTTGTCTCGAATTACTTTGTCCCAAGTGCCTAACCTTCAGTGGAACGATAACTACACGGTGACTATAGATGCTGTTTGGAGAGTAGCAGATGGCGCAGGTACTATCGAAACCTTCACCTTACCTAGCACTACTTCATGCACAGTAAATGTGGGAGCTGCACCAGCCATGGCCGTTCGTGCTTCATTTAGTTGTGCGTCAGCGCCTAATTTGTCTCGTAATACCACCATTATTGCAGATCCTTGGATTTGCGGTTCAATTGGCGCTGAATGGGAATTCACTGACCAAAATGGTATTACACCAGTTTTCACCGCTACTACCATGAATACCGACCGTCGTATTCGATTGAACACGGTGCCTCAAGTATTGAATGGAAGAACATACAACGTGAGAGTTAGACCAATTTATAGCTACGGTGTAGGTTCATACGGACCAGCTGTTTGTATCAGTGTTGCAGCCTCTGGAATGGTTTTGAGCCAAGAGGACGAGGCGGTAGTAGAATATCGCACAGTCAACATTCCGCTATGGCAACAAGACTTGACGGTTTACCCAAATCCAAACGATGGCTCTACCATTTTTGTCACGCTGAATGGAGAAGAGGATTCATCGACTCAACTTATAGTTCGCGATGAATTGGGACGCATCATTCAAAATAGACTCATCAGCACTGATGTAGATCAAACGATCGATCTGCAATTCCAAACGCAATTAGCAGATGGAATCTATCACATTACTTTAGTAAGAAATGATCAAACAATAACAAAACACTTTGTAGTACAAAAACAATAATCATTGAACGCCATACAGATCGATCAAATAAATGAGCGAAGCCATAGTGGCACTGCCCAAAAGTAACTCTCGCTTATTGACATTTTCAAATCGATCATTGTCGGAGTGATGATAATCAAAATATCGTTGCGGATCAACGGACAGTCCATACAGGGCTGTCCGTCCGTTTTTTAATGGGGATATGTCCACTCCGCTCCATCCTCTTTTCACAAAATAAACACCATAGTTTTCGAGCATTGGAATCCATGACTCCAGTCGAGCGAGTTGGGCATCGCTGCCATCCATATTGAATCCTCTGGGAGAAAATCCACCACCATCACTTTCTATCGCCGCTACATGATCTTCGGATTTCTCTTTAGCAACGGACGCATAGGTTTCTCCGCCATCATTGCCAAATTCTTCATTGATAAAAAGGACACAGCGAACGGTGCTGTTGGGCACGTAATTCAAGCGCTTGAAGGTTCGCATAATTTCAATGGACTGCACAATGCCCGCTCCATCGTCATGAGCACCTTCGCCTATATCCCACGAATCAAGGTGTCCACCCACCACAATGTATTGGTTGGGGTTTTCTTTACCGGTAATTTCACCAATGACATTGTATTGAATAACTCTATCGTAGGCCACACAGTCCATTTCTAGAGAAAAAGAAATTTCTTTTTTTTCTGAAATGAGTTGGCTGAGTTTATAAGCATCAACTGTACTCAAAGCCGCCGCAGGGATCTTCGCTACGCCCTCTTCATATGCCATTGCGCCTGTATGCGGAAAGCGATCATCTGCTGTTGAAAGGGAGCGAATCAAACAGGCCACAGCTCCTTTTTTGGCCGACTCTGAAGCTCCTTTTGAACGAATGTCGTAGGCTCCACCGTATGCTGCTCCGGTGTTAATAAGCGCAGCATTCATAGGCTTATTGATAAATACAATTTTGCCTTTTACAGCTTCATTGGAAAGTGCTTGCAACTCTTCAATTGACTTAACCATTATCACAGGGGCTGTCAATTTTCCGCCGGTGCCTACTGATCCTCCGAGGGCTTTAACGGGAATGCTCTCGGCCTCTTTTCCATCAAGGATATAACCGATTTCTTGTTGGCCTCTTGTCCAATGAGGCACTTCCACAGGCATAAGATAAACTCGGTCGCAACCCGCTTCTTTTAAGATGTTTTCGCCCCATTCAATGGCGCGCATGGCCTGCTCCGAACCGGCAAGACGGTGGCCAATATTTTTACACAAAAAACGCAAGTCTTCATAGGCCTCTCCATCGGTAAGCATGGAAGAATAGAGCTGGGCTATGAAAAGGGAATCTTGGTTCGTTTGCTGCGCCGATAGTGCCAAGGGAACTGCACAAATGAAGAGGAAAAAAAACTTTTTCATTAGATCATAAATGAACCGTTATTGATATCAATCCCTTGTCCCGTTATTGAGTTTTGATTGGGATCCATGAGAAACAAAACCAAACGAGCAATTTCTTCTGGTTGCGAAATGCGATTCAACGGCACGTATGACATCTGCTCCGCAAAACTGTCTTCGTAGGATTTACCTGCACGATCTGCCAAAAACTGAATGCCAGCCTTGGCCATGTCTGTTTCCACCCAACCAGGACAAATGGCATTCACCAATATGTGTCGGCTAGCTAATTCCACAGCCAATGATTTGGTAAGCCCTAACAAACCAGCTTTAGCAGTGCAGTAGGCGGTATAATGCGGTACACCAAAGCGAGCTAAACAAGAACTGGTAAATACTATGTGCTTGAATGGCGCAAATGAAAGATGGAGATAGGGCATTGCTTCCATTACGGTAACATAACTGCCAGTGAGGTTAATGGTAATGATCTCATCCCATCGGTCGTTTTCGCCATAGTGGTTTTCACCGCCAATTCCTGCATTGGCAAAAATGCCTTCAATGGAAAAACCATCTCTATCAATAGTGGAGTAAAATCTTTTCCAAGCTTGTGCATCGCGCATATCCAAGGCGGCAAGAAGATGTCGCTCGGGATGAGGCATGCTGTTTAGCGTTTCGCGAAGTTTATCTTCATTGCGCCCGCAAATGATCACTTGATGCCCTTTTTCAGCTAGAGCAATAGCTGTACTTCTGCCCATTCCTGAGCCCGCGCCGGTAACTAAATAGCAATTCATAAAAAAATCTTAGATTTCAAAGGTAGGACGTATGCATTTTTGCAGTGCGAGCAATTTGAAATTCTTTTATGAAATATAATCTCAGTGAAATTACCGAAGTGATCCGCCAACGCCGATCACTTACTCCGGAGCAGTTTAGCACCCGGAAAGTACACAAAGAACAAGTAGAGCTAATGCTGAATAACGCGATATGGGCCCCCACGCACGGACTAACCCAGCCTTGGCGATTTAAGGTTTTTATGGGGGAGTCGCGAGAGAAGCTAAGTGAAATTCTACCCGCTTTATATCAGAAGTTTACACCGGAAGAAACCTTCAAACATGCAAAATTCGATAAGATGAAGCAGCGTCCGCTGTTGGCTTCTGCAGTCATTGCTGTTTGTATGGAGCGTGATAAATCGGAAAAAATAGCAGAAATAGAAGAGGTGGAAGCCGTAGCTTGCGCAGTACAAAATTTGCAATTGACCGCAACAGCATACGGTATTGGCGCGTTCTGGGCTACTCCTAAAGTAATCTACTCTAAAGAAATGAACGAGTTCTTGAAGCTAGGAGAAAAGGATAAATGCCTTGGACTAATTTATCTCGGCTATCCAGCTGATGAATGGCCAAAGGCCCACCGCAAACCGTTGGAATATGTGACCGAATGGATGGAATGAAAAATAGCTGGCTAATATTATTATGCTTAATGCTGATATCCCCCTCAGTCGCGACCGCACAGTCGTTGACGAAGTTTGGTATTCAGCTCAAGCCCATGATTGCTAGCAAATTCCTCGACGCAGGTTCGGAAAATGTAACCAATGGTGAGTATGAGGTCAGCGTTACGCCTTTATTGGGTTACAACTTTGGTATGGTCGTGCGAAGAGATTTCGGAAAAATGTGGAGCTTGGAAACGGGCATTAGCACCGTTCAAAGAAACTATAGAATCAAATATTTTCATCCCGCATTCGAAGAACATCCCGAATTGACTTTTCGTTTTATCGGTTACGAAATTCCTATCCAAGGTCTCGTTTATGTGCGCTTGGGAAAACAGCTTTGGATGAACGCGAGCGGAGGAGCGAGTTTAGATCTATACCCTTCAGAGGTAGAAAGCTATACGGATATTCGAAAGGATACTTTGGTATTAGACATATCACAGATGACCTATAGAACCAATTGGTTGCAATTTGCCGTTCTCGCTAATGTCGGATTTGAATACAGAACCAAAGAATCAGGAGGTTTTTATTTAGGAGCTTCTTTCCATCGCCCATTTAAAGAAATAGGAACAACCATTACGAATGCTCAACTAAATGGCAATCCGAGCCCATTAGCGTTTCAATTAAATGGAACATACTTGACTGTGGACTTGCGGTACTTCTTTCACGAAAACCCCAATCGAAAGAAGGTTCCCATGAGAAATGCACCCGAAAAATTAGGGTAAATAAAAAGGGCATCTCGGCTAAGCCAAGATGCCCTTTTTTCTTCTTGAAAAATCAATTAGATTTTTGCGTTCAAGTTAAATTCCAATTTGATATCGTTGCTAATGGCTTTGTCGCCAAGATCGTTAAAGAAAGCGGTAGAACCGTAACGAACATCGAATTTAGAACGGTCGAAAGTCAATGTACCTTTGATAGTAACTGAATCACCAGAACCGGCAACAGTTGCTGGGAAGCTTACTTCTTGAGTAATGCCTTTGATGGTCAATTTACCAGTAACAATGTGCGTGTGACCAGCGTTATCTTTTGCAGCTTTCACTGAAGTGATTTCAAACTTTGCATCTGGATGTGCAGCTGTATCGAAGAAATCGGGTGACTTCAAGTGGTTAACAAGATTAGAGTTCATTTCGCCAGCTGGAAGATCCGTTACTGCAAGAGCATTAACGTCTACGTTTAATTTACCAGTAGTGATGTTGTTTTTTGCTACAACTACGTTACCGCTTGATACGCGAACGGTACCTGTGTGACCGTTGCCAGTTACTTTAGAAGCAGTCCAAGTGATGCTGCTGGTTTTGTAATCAACGATGTATTTACCGTCTTTCAATTGTGCGATAGCGCTGGCGCTGATCATGATAGCTGCAATAGCTGCGAAAAATTTGATTTTCATGGTTTGTTTTTGATTTAATAATTATTGTCTGAGTTTGTCCAACAAAGTGTTGAGTGTTTTTGCTTCTTGTTCAGTTAGGCTCGCGAAGGTGTTATCCATCGAGTCTATAAAAGGATCTAACTGCGATAAAAGTTCATTTCCTTCAAGAGTTATTCGAACTTCTACTTGTCGCCGATCATTCGGGCAAGTGGTACGTTCTACTAATTTCTTCTCTACTAGCTTGTCCACAATCCTAGAGGCATTGCTGCTTTTATCAATCATACGATCAATCAAAGCGTTCACCGATAGGGGTTGGCCTTTTTGTCCCCGCAATATCCTCAGTATGTTAAACTGTGGAGGGGTGAGGTCAAACGACTTGAATAGATCCCGATGTCTGTTGCCTAGCCATGCAGAGGTATAGAATATGTTTACCGCCAACTTCTGGTATTCACTTTTGAAGTTGGGTTGACGTATAGCTTCTTCTATGCTTCCTTTTTTCACTTAGCAAATATATGTAGGTACATATAATGTAGATACATAAAATTGTTAAATTCCTATTATTGGACGAAAATCTATTTTCTGGATGAAAAACGGGTGTAACTATCTAAAAATGTGTTTTTTAGATGCAAAAAAGTTGGGGTAGGAGTGAAACCATTAGGAAACAGCGGCGGTATAAAAGGATAATTTTAACTGTTATGAAAAGCTCCATCCTATTGAGTTTGTTCATCGGTATGTTTCTAACTGCTCAATCACAGTCGGGGACAACCGCTGTGATCCAGATCTTCGGGCGCGTTACGGAATTGTCTTTAACTGATTCATCAGAAAAGCCAATGGACGGCGTAAACATCGAAGTGTGGGCAGACGACACCTTACAGATGACTTTGCTCACCGCATCCAAGGGCAAATACCGCTGTGCTCTGCCTTACCATAAAAAGTATGTCCTTAAATATGGAGGCGGTGGATACATTCAAAAAATGGTAGAGATTGACGCAGAAGGATTTCTCGATCAACATAAAGCGGCATCTTTCACCGTAAGTGTAGATATCACGCTATTTAAAAGTAACAATCTTCAAGATTTCGACTTCCTCAAACAAATGCCGGTAGCTGTGGCTACGTATAGAAAAAAAGACAATAATGTAAGCTGGGACGAAGACCACTATAGATACATGAATGGCCTTATTCGCGCTGCTCTAACAAGAATTGCAGAGAAGTAACCACCATCTGTTGAAAAGCAGTTGCTTAATCTCTTTTCCTGACTCGGATTAATGCGAAATTTGAAAAGCAATGAAATCTTGGATATCCATATTCTTATTGACTTTCTTGTGCTCTACCGTTTTCGCAAAAAAGAAGGAGCCAACGGAGAATTTATTCCTCATTACAGGAAAAGTCCTAGAAATTAGCCTCACAGGGGCTGAACCAAAAGATTGTGGAAATGTCCAAATTGTCGTTTACCAAGATCAAGAAATTTTTGTAGCCTTTTACTCTGATGCAAAAGGTGGATATGAATTTAATCTTCCTGTAGGTTTTACCTATGAAATTTGGTTTGGTGGCTCAACCTACGTCAATAAAAAAGTTTCTATCGATACCCGCGATCTCCCCAAGTCAAAGGGCGGATACGAGGTAGAGTTGGATTTGGGTTTGTTCAGGCCCTATGATAAAGTAGATTTTGTTCCTCTAAAAGAGCCTTTCGTAAAGGTTCAGTATAGCGACGAATACGGCACACTCGCTGCCGACATGGAATACACTGCTTTGCGCAGCAAAGAGCTAGACAAAGTGATCAAGAAGGCCAAAAAATCTGGCTACATTAAGTAATTTCTCTTTTTTACATCTTTTCGGAATAAGAGCCCATTTCTCTTGGCGGCTTGGCCTACCTTCGCCCTTGCATTTTTTTAAGCTATGTCAAAAGAGGAAAAAAAGAAAATCACCGCGAAAACGTGGAGCAGTAGCGCTGGTTTATTCAAATATCTAAAGCCTTATTGGCTGCCCTACACCATAGGGATGATCTTACTCGCTCTGTCGGGTATCTTAGTGATCTTTATCACCGCATTACTAGGGAGGTTGATGGTGCCGGGAGGTTCTGCTACCATGCCCGGCGGATCCATGACCACCATGGTAACCGATCAACTGAAGTTCATGCAGGATTGGGGGTCAACTGGTATCACCCTCAGTGCTCTTGTGGGACTATTGATTATTCAAGGAGTATTGTCTTTTTTCCGCGTTTATCTTTTTTCTTACGTTACAGAAAACGCAATGATGGCCCTCAGAAGAGATACGTTTTCTACCATCATACGCATGCCTATGCAGTTCTTTAACGAACGTCGGGTGGGCGATTTGTCAAGTCGCATTTCCGCTGATATCTCTACCATTCAAGAAACGCTTCAATGGACCATGGCCGAGTTTATTCGCCAAATCATTATCATTATTGTAGGTGTGGGTGGCTTGGTAGCTTTTTCTTACAAGCTCACCTTGGTCATGTTGGCAAGCTTGCCTGTCATCATCGTTGTTATGGTATTTTTCGGAAAGTTCATCAAGAAAATGGGTAAAACGACCCAGGATAAAGTGGCAGATAACGGGGTTATCGTCAATGAAACACTCACGGGTATTGTTAATGTAAAAAGCTTTGCCAATGAGGCTTTTGAAATCAGTCGATTCACGGCGAGTGCAAAAGTGATTCGTCAATTTGCCATGAAAAGTGCCCTTTGGCGAGGTATGTTTGGCACCTTCATCATTATCTTTTTGTTTGGTGCTTTGGGCTTGGTCATTGGAGTGGGAGCTCACTTGCAAGAGACAGGAGAGTTGAGTGCCGAAGTACTCCCTCAGTTTATTATGCTTACTGGTTTGGTGGCCGGTTCTATCGGTGGATTGGCGGCTCAAATGGGCACCCTTCAGCGTAGCTTAGGAGTGATTGAAGGAGTAATGGAAATTTTGAGTTTTTCCCCAGAAAATACGGCATTAGAAATTTCCGAAATCAAACATCCTATAAGTGGTAATGTCCACTTTGATGATGTCCATTTTCATTATGAATCACGTCAAGACGTGGAGGTACTGAAAGGCCTTTCTTTTGAAGTAAAATCAGGTCAGCAACTCGCAATCGTTGGTTCTTCTGGCTCGGGTAAATCTACGATTGCCTCTCTTATTCAACAATTCTATCAGCCCACTTCAGGCAGCATATCTTTTGATGGGGTAAATGCTCCAGAAATAGATCTCACCGAACTGCGCAGTCAAATGGCATTTGTTCCGCAAGAGGTGATCTTATTTGGAGGCACGATTCGTGAAAACATCGCCTATGGCAAGCCGAATGCGACAGATGAAGAAATTAGAGCTGCTGCCGAAAAGGCGAATGCCTTAGAATTTATTGAAACTTTCCCTGACAAGTGGGAGACTATAGTAGGTGAGCGCGGTATTCAACTCAGCGGAGGTCAGCGTCAACGTATAGCTATTGCACGAGCTGTTCTTCGAAATCCAGTCATTCTTATTCTCGATGAAGCCACCAGCTCGTTGGATAGCGAATCAGAAAGATTGGTGCAAGGAGCATTAGATAATCTGATGAAAAATCGCACTTCTATTGTTATTGCTCACCGCCTATCAACCATCCGAAGCGCCCATAAAATCATCGTTTTGGAGAAAGGCGTTATTGTGGAAGAGGGAAATCACGAACACTTGATGTCCAAAGATTCGGGCATTTATCGTCGATTAAGTGAGCTTCAATACCACAAAGAAAGTAGTATCTCCGGCTCTTAGGTCGTACATTTGGGCGATTCGATTGGGAAAATGAAAAAGAAAGCCCTCATTACAGGTATTACAGGACAAGACGGGGCCTACTTGGCCGAGCTACTCTTGTCAAAAGGTTATGAAGTGCACGGCATTAAACGCCGCAGCTCACTGTTCAATACAGATCGTATCGACCACCTCTACAAGGATCAACATGAAGAGGGTGTCGGCATGTTTTTGCATTACGGCGATTTGACAGATTCAACCAACCTCATTCGTCTTGTTCAGGAAATTGAACCAGATGAAATCTATAATCTAGCTGCACAGAGTCACGTTCACGTGTCATTTGAAACGCCAGAATATACGGCCAATGCAGATGGAATAGGCACGCTGCGTTTGCTCGAAGCCATTCGTATTTTAGGTCTTGAGAAAAAAACAAAATTTTATCAAGCATCTACGTCCGAGTTATACGGATTAGTGCAAGAGGTTCCTCAAAGTGAGAAGACTCCTTTTTATCCTCGCAGCCCTTATGCGGTAGCGAAGCTCTATGCTTTTTGGATTACCAAAAACTACCGAGAGGCTTATGGCATGTTTGCATGCAATGGCATTTTGTTTAATCACGAATCACCATTGCGTGGTGAGACTTTCGTTACACGCAAAATCACGCGTGCGGTTGCAAAAATCAAATTGGGCTTGCAGGAAAAATTATTCCTCGGCAACCTTGACGCTCAGCGCGATTGGGGACATGCAAAAGATTATGTAGAAGGCATGTGGCGCATGCTTCAGCATGATGTAGCCGATGATTTTGTTTTAGCTACCGGTGAAACGCATACCGTAAAACATTTTTGTGAATTAGCGTTCGGTCACGTGGGTATCACGCTCGAATGGAAAGGCGAGGGGGTTGAAGAAAAGGGACTAGACGCAAAAACTGGTAAAGTACTCATAGAAGTTGATCCTAAATATTTCCGTCCAACGGAAGTGGAATTATTGATTGGTGATCCTACCAAGGCAAGAACTGAATTAGGATGGAAACACACCCATTCCCTCAAACAGTTGGTGGAAGAAATGGTGAAGGCAGATGTTGAACTGTTTAGCAGAGATCAATATCTTCTCGCAGGTGGTCACAAAATCATGAATTATCACGAGTAAGCGAAATGGAATCAGGCCTTTTTAAGGCACTAGTGATTCGAGAAGAAGCTGACGGAATATTCTCTCGCTCAATCGAGCGTCGTTCATTCGATAGCTTACCTGATCATGAAGTGCTGATCAAAGTGGAATATGCTGGCTTAAATTATAAAGATGCGTTGTCCGCTCATGGACACAAAGGCATAACCCGACAATTTCCACATACCCCAGGAGTAGATGCTGCAGGTAGTGTGGTAAGTGATCGATCGGGAACATTTGCACCAGGAGAAAAAGTTATCTGCACCAGTTTCGACTTGGGCATGAATACTTCTGGTGGATTTTCTGAATACATAAAAGTACCGGCCTCTTGGGTCATTCGTTTGCCTAAAGGATGGACTACCTATCAAGCCATGGTTATGGGAACGGCCGCTTATACGGCAGCACTGGCATTGTATAAAATGGAGCGCTGTGGCCAACATCCTTCCATGGGTGAAGTTGTAGTCACTGGAGCTTCAGGAGGCGTGGGAAGTATGGCTTTAGCTATTTTGAAAAAGGCGGGTTACCAGGCGGTGGCTGCTACTGGAAAAGCGGGAGAGCACGAGTGGCTCATGAAATGCGGCGCTAGTCGCTGCATTAGCCGCGATGAAGTCAACGATCAATCTGGTCGGCCAATACTCAAATCCAAATGGGCGGGAGCGATTGATAATGTGGGTGGCAACACCTTGATTACGCTGCTCAAGGCATGCTCCAAGGAAGGCAGCGTTGCAAGCATTGGTCTTGTAGACTCGCCTCAACTTTCCATGACGGTTTATCCCTTTATTTTAAATGGAGTAAATCTTTTGGGAATCGATAGTGCAGAAACGGCATTTGGAATGCGCCAAATAATTTGGGATAAACTGGCTGCTGACTGGTTGCCCTTACAATGGGAAGAGATGGGAAGAATCGTGAATTTAGAAGAAATTCCAGCGCACATGGAGGCAATGATCAAAGGAGAGTCAAAAGGAAGAATTGTAGCAGCTATTGGTGCATGACGCAGACACGAACAAATTTATATAAAGCTCTATATCCTCTAGTATCTACTGGTGCGAAGCTTTTTTTTAAAAGGCTTCAAATTGTTGGGTTAGAAAATTTGCCAAAGGATAAGCCCGTCCTCATTGTGGCGAATCATCAAAACGCGATGATGGATCCGGTGATTTGCTGTGTTCTGATGCCTAAACAATTGCATTGGCTAACGCGAGCAGATGTATTTAAAAAGCCTGCTATTAGCAAGCTGCTCCACCAGTTCAATATGTTGCCTGTTTACCGTGAACGCGATAAAGTAGGAGATTTGGCGGGGAAAAATGATGCAACATTTCAAGAGTGTTATGCCCGCCTAGAGGCGCAGGCTATAGTATGCATGTTCCCTGAAGGAACTCACCGTGGAAAAAAACAATTGCATTTGCCCCTAAAAAAGGGATCTGCGCGATTGGCTTTAGGAGCATTTGATTTTGGAGAAAAATCAAAGGAATTGGTCATTGTTCCTGTGGGATTGGATTATGCGAATTACTACACGTATCGCTCTGATCTCCTTGTGAAAGTAGGAAAGCCAATAGCGGTTGCCGATTATTGGAAGCAAGCACAACAAGATCAGGCGCGGGCTATAACTTCATTGATGAATGATCAACGCACGGGATTGTCTTCTGTGATGATTGATATTCAAGATGAGGAAAGTTATGAAGCACTCCTTTCACTTCGTGAGTTGAGTGATGCTTTGTGTGAAAAAACAAGTTTATCGTCAGAGTTTGATCAGTATCAAAAGCTATGTCAAAATTGGGTAGCTCAACATTCAAAAGAACAATGGAACCAAAAGGCCAATCGATTTATTGATCTTAAAAATGCGGGTGGAATAACAAAATCGAATGAACGTTCGGTTTTTTGGCAATGGATTGCGGCACCGCTTCTATTGTTGTTGGGACTTCCTTACGCCTTTTTGGCGGCCTTGGTTTTTAGTCCAATGTATTATGGCATTGAAAAATTTGTACTAAATACAGCGAAAGATCCATTGTTTTACAACTCACTTCGAATGAGTTTTTGGACTTTTCTAACGCCTATTTACCTCCTTATTATTGGATGCGCCACTGGTCTGATAATTCAAGATTGGGTTATGGGAGGAATTATTGTCGCCACTGTTGTTTTGTGTGGTTTGATTAGTCTCGAATGGTGGAGTATTTTTGCAGAGTGGAAAAACAATATTCGATTGAGGAAGTATCTTCAAACGACAAAAGGAAAAGAATGGAAGCAGCTGCGCGATGAATTAAAAACGCGCATTAAACAACTCGTTTAAAAAAATGGAGAACGGATTCAAACGCATCAACGGCTTACAACATATTGGACTTGCCGTTTCGAATATGGACGAAACTTTGCGCTATTGCCGCAAGTTTTTTGGATTAGATATACCGTTTTTCGATGCTGTGGCGGGCGCTCCATTAATGAGGGTATATACCAAGGAAGAAACGATTACCAAACGTGCAAGCATGATCATGAATTTACAAGGTGGTTGTGCGATGGAAATCATTCGTCCAACCTCTTTTGAACCCGTGAAAGCGCCGTTTGAAGTTCAGTTGGGCGACTTGGGTATTTTTATGGTTCAAGTAAAATCGCGAAATGTTGCGGCATCTCATGCTTTTTGCTCAAAGGAAAAGGCTCATGGACTAACAGCTGCTTCTAAAGATCCCATGGGTCGCGATACATTTTTTATCACAGATCCTGATGGACATTTATTTCAGTACTTGCCGGGAACTGAATGGTACACCAATACAGGTCATCACTCGGGCGGCGTTATCGGCTGTAGTGTGGGAGTGAATGATATGGAAGAAGCTATTCATCTGTATGCCGATATTTTAGGATTTGATGAGGTGATCTATGATAAAACCGGTGTATTCGCAGAGTGGTCATCATTGCCTTCTGGTGATCAGCGTTATCGCCGTGTGTTACTTTCTCAGAAAGCTCAGCCAGGTGGAGGTTTTGCCAAGGTAACCGGCAAAACATATATTGAGTTAGTAAAGGCCTTAGATCGCACACCGCAATTTATTTTCAAAGATCGTATTTGGGGTGATACAGGATTTGCTCACATCGGATATGATGTAAAAGGCATGAAAGCGCTTGGTCAAGATTTGGCAAAAGCTGGATACGGCTTTACTTGCGATAGCAATGATGCATTGAGTATGGGTAATACGAAAGTACATTGCACATACATCCATGATCGTGATCGAACATTGATCGAATTAATCGAAGTGTTCAAAGTTCCGATCATCGAAAAGTGGGGTGTGTTTTTGAACGTAGAAAAACGTGATCCTTTGAAACCCTTGCCAGACTTCATGTTGAAGGCTCTTCGTTTTAGTCGCATCAAAGATTAGTCAATTTGGCATAGCCTTTGGTTTTAGCGAAATGCCAACTCACTAAAATTAAAAAGGAGGCCAATTATGAAACACATTTTACACTCTTCAGTTGTTCGTCAACTCGTTCTTTCAATTAGTGTTTTCTCAGGTCTTTCGGCAATGGCACACACCACTTACCGCGAGGAATCTGAACTTCACTTGTCAGTTTGGAACAATCGCTCTTTCACCGTTGAACTTGACGGTCAAGCGTATCGCGGTCATCAAACCCTTCAGTTAAATGGACTGTATGAAGGTTCACATCGGCTGAAAGTTTATCGCGATGAACCTGGTCACTACGTTAGTTTGTATAATGGAGTGATAGATATTCCAGAGTCTTCAACTATTATGGCGGAAATTACTCGCGAACGTGATTTTAGAATTTTGCGCATCGAGCGCAATGGATGGAATAACGATTGCGGAAACGGTTCTCAACGTCCTACTGTAGCAAATACTTCATGCACCACTTCTAGACCTGAACATGGGGGCAGACCACAAGGTGTTATTTGCAGTAAGCCCTTACAAAGTACTGGTTGTAATGATGACAATGGATATTACAACAATGATCAGTATAACGGCCTTTGTGATCGCCCTGAGATTGTAAGCGTCGAGATTATGCAGAACATTCTGCGAGCAATGGACAATTCTTGGAGTGAAGATGAACGTCTATTGGTCTCTATGAAGGCAATAAATAACCGTCAGTTGACAGCAGAACAGATCAAAACCATCATGACGAAGTTTTGGTTTGAAGACAGCCGATTGGAATTTGCAAAGTTTGCCTATAGCCACTGTCGTGATAGACAAGATTATTATGTAGTGAATGAAGCCTTTTGGTTTTTAAGTTCACGCCAAAGTCTTCGGGATTTTATAGAATCACAGTGCAAATAAGATAGTAAAAAGCCGCCTTTTGGGCGGCTTTTTTCATTTATCGAGCGGCTTGTTTACGCAGTATTTGATCAAACCAATTGGGGAATAAACGACGGAGCGTGAGCCCAAGAAGTTCTTTTTTTCCTACCCCAAATTCTTTTTTTCCAGCATCTACTCCAGCTTTAATTCTACGTGCGCATTCTGAAGGAGCCAGACCTTGTGCTTGGTTGTTATCCATTTCACCCGTTGGTTTTCCCGATTTGTCTACTGCGTGCTTAGAAATATCTGTAGCAATAAAACCAGGAGTAACGAGGGTGATTTGTACACCTTGGTTTTCGATTTCCATTCGAAGAGATTCAAAGAATCCATGAAGTGCGTGCTTTGATGCAGCATAGGCGCTGCGCAGATAGAATCCCCATTTACCGGATAAACTGGATATAACGACAATGGTTCCTTTTTTTCGGGCCACCATCCATGGCGCTACTTGTTTGGTGAGTAACACATGACCGAAGTAATTCACTTGGAATAAGTGCCGGTCGAGTTCAAAGGGCGTTTCTAAGGCCAATGATCGTTGACTAACACCGCCATTATTGATTAACACATCGATGCCATCAAATTGCTTCTTTACGGTTTCTGCAGCGTGCAAAATACTTTGGTCACTCGTTAGATCAACAGGAACAATATGCACATTCTCCGGCCTAGAACAGTGGGCTTTTACGCGTTCTAACTCAGATACACGGCGGGCCGAAATGATAACAATGTAGCCACTGTTGACATACTCGTAGACGAGGTTTTCACCGATGCCTGAGCTGGCGCCTGTTATCCAGGCTATGGGGGTTGACTTGTTCATGGTGCTTAACTGCGGCGAAAATTACTTAAATTGTACCGTATTTTGGAGCAAGGTTAAACTTCCGTTAACCTGAACTTAACTTGCTAGCCGATACCTTTGTGCCGCAAAGAAAACCCAGAAGAATGACAAAACAGCGAATACTTCTAGTAGATGATGAGCAAGATATTCTTGATATGATTGCTTACAATCTCGAAAAGGAGGGATTTGATGTGGACATGGCCAACAACGGCAGAGAAGCCTTGAAAATTGCCATGGAACGTATTCCAGACCTTGTGTTGTTGGATGTGATGATGCCTGAAATGGATGGAATGGAAACTTGTCGCGAAATGCGAGACAATCCTCTTCTCAAAAATGTAATCATCGCTTTTCTTACTGCGCGCGCAGAGGATTACAGTCAAATCGCAGGCTTTGATGCTGGTGCTGATGACTATATCGCCAAGCCAATTAAACCAAGAGTATTGGTCTCTCGGGTAAAAGCTTTACTTCGTCGCCAGTCAGGTGTAGAAGTGGAGGCGCCGGTGAATACATCAGGAATTACCATCGATAAAGAGCGATATGTGGTAATTAAGGACGGAGTTTCTCTCAACTTGCCGAAAAAAGAATTTGAATTATTAGCTTTGTTGACCTCTGCTCCGGGTAGAGTCTTCACACGTGATCACATTCTCGCCAATGTTTGGGGCAATGATGTGATAGTAGGTGATCGCACCATTGATGTGCACATCCGAAAGTTGCGTGAAAAATTAGGAGACGATTACTTTAAAACGGTGAAGGGAGTAGGGTACAAATTTGAACCGTGAATGCTGACCGCTCGCCCAGAAGTGTCGCTCTTTTTTCAGCCTCGCTGATCACCGGACTTCTCGCGCTCACTTATACACTCATAGTCTACTTCCTAGAAAGGGAGTTTGAGTTGTTGTGGGTAATGCTCTTTGTGATGACGGGCTTTATTATTTCCTACTATGTAATTGCTTACTTCATTGAGAAGTTTTTGTACCGCAAGGTAAAGATCATCTATAAAACCATTCACTCCTTTCAAAGCCAAAGCGATCGAAAACCGACTATTCGCATGGGAGAAGACGTATTGGGTGAGGTGAATAAGGAAGTAG
The DNA here is from genome assembly GCA_039798265.1 of Bacteroidota bacterium. Lineage (GTDB taxonomy): Bacteria > Bacteroidota > Bacteroidia > Flavobacteriales_D > Sanyastnellaceae > JBDKGH01. Next base: position 21,566 of record JBDKGH010000013.1, read on the forward strand.
CCGATTGGGCGAATGAAAAAATCAAAGAGATTAAAGAACTCACAGCCACAGATGATTTTCGAAGGGAATTCATTGGCAATTTGGCCCATGAGTTAAAGACTCCGATTTTTAATATATCGGGATTCATTGATACATTGTTAGAAAGCGATTTGGACGACCCAGAATTGAGCAGGAAGTTCTTGCAAAAGGCCATGAATAACTGTGATCGGATGAGCGATTTGGTAAAGGATTTAGATCAGATTACTCGTTACGAAAGTGGCAATATGCCTCTAGAGCTCACTCGATTCGATGTGGTCGAATTAGCGCGCAAAACCATTGATAGCCTTGATCATTTGGCAAGAGAAAAGAACATATCGCTTCGCATTAAAAATCCGAACGAACGTTCCATTTTTGTGGAGGCCGATAAGGGGCGCGTTTCTCAGGTATTCACCAATTTGTTGGTTAACAGTATCAATTACGGAAAGGAGGGGGGGGAAACCACTATTCGCTTTTACGACATGAGTGATAACATCCTCATTGAGGTAGTAGATGACGGTATTGGTATTGCAAAAACCCATTTACCTCGAATTTTTGAACGTTTTTATCGGGTTGACAAAAGCCGTTCACGCAACGAAGGCGGTTCGGGCTTAGGACTGGCCATTTGCAAACACATCATTGAAAGTCATAATCAGACTATTTCCGTTCGATCGACAGAGGAAATAGGAAGCACTTTTGCTTTTACCCTTAAGAAAAGCACAAAGGCTTAACCCCGTACAAAAGGATTCGTTTTCTTTTCTTGGCCAATGGTTGTTTGAGGTCCATGACCACTGAAAACGGCAGTATTATCAGGTAGACTATACATTTTTTCTGCAATAGACTTCAATAAATCTTCGTGATTACAGCCCGGTAAATCCGTTCGTCCGATGCTTCCTTGAAAAAGTACATCACCGCTGAATAAACAACCGTGATTCGGCAAGTAAAACGCGACATGTCCAGGGGCATGACCGGGCACAAAAAGAACTGTGATGTCAAAACCCGCAACCGAGAGATGATCTTTTTGGTCTAGAAGATGAGTGATGGGAGGAGTTTCCACGTAAGGAACGTCCCACATTAAAGAAGCGGAAGGAGCTCGATCAATATTGATCTGTTCAGCGCTATGGGCATAAAGGGGTACATTGAAAGTTTCCATGCAAAAACGATTACCTAAGATGTGATCGATATGGCAATGGGTGTTAAGCACGGCCACCGGTAGGAGGTTTTCGCGTTGGATGGTAGTTAATAGGGCTTCATTTTCTTCCTCATTGCTATTTCCAGGGTCAATGATGATGCATTCGCCAGAGCTGTGAACGAGTAGGTAAGTGTTTTCCTGGAAGGGATTGAAGGCGTAGGCAAAGAGTTTCATGGACCAAAAGTGGCTTAGAGGTGAAAATTTTTGCAAAGATTCGTCGTTTTTCGGTTCTATTTTCAATAAATAAAAACAATAGACTAGTCAAATCGGTTAAATTAGCACCTCACGCTACCATATGTTGGGAAAAAATGAGCTAAACATATCACTTGGTCTTCAGAAGAAGGTAATTCGTCTTTTACCTCTGCTGATCGTGTTTTGCTTTTTTTTCCAAAAAGTAAACGCACAGTTTTATCAAGGTTCAAACGTAGAGTTCGGTAAGAACCGTGTGCAGTTTAAAGAGTTCGATTGGTTTTATTACCCGGGAAAGCAATTCGATGTGTATTACTACCTCGGAGGTGAGCAATTGGCCAACTACACGTTGCGCAGTTGTGATAAGAACCTTAAGGGGCTACAGAAATTTTATGACTATGCCATAGAAGATCGAGTGCAGGTGATCACCTACCTCAAACAAAGCGAATGGCGTCAGAGTAACATTGGTATTACGGGTGATGATCAGTTTAATATTGGTGGTGCTGCACGCATCATGGGAAACAAAATGTTTCTTTACTACGAAGGAGATTACCAGAAGTACGATCGGCAAATCAATGAGAGTTTGTCGCGTTTGATTTTTACCCAAATGATGTACGGTGGTGATTGGAAAGATGTAGTAAAAAGTTCTACTCTGCTTTCTATGCCTAAGTGGTACGAAGAAGGAATGATTCGTTACGCTGTTTATCGGGGAAGTGAAGAATCGGATGTGTTCATTCGAGATCTTATTTCTCGGTCGAAGTTTAAAACCATGAATCGTCTTTATGGCGAGGAGGCTGCTCTAGGTGGCGAAGCATTTTGGAAATACATTTCAGAGGTATATGGCTCAAGTGTAATACCGAGCATATTATACATGACTCGTGTGAGTCGGAATATGGAAAGCGGATTTCTTTTCGTATTGGGAATATCGATTGAGCAGTTGAATAAAGACTTTATCCGCTATCAAAAAGAGAAAATTGCTCGTTTGAAAGAAGAGCAAATTGTGGGTTTGAATGAACTAGGAGTAAAAGCAAAAAAGCGAACCATGGGTCAACTCCCTGTTCGTTACAAAGCAAAGTATCGTTATTCTCAGTTCAAACTTTCGCCTGATGAAACCAAATTGGCCTACGTTACGCATGAAATGGGGCAATACAAAATCTGGATTTACGATTTTGAAGAGAAAAAAGGAAAACGTGTTTTAAAGCGCGAGTATCGCTTAGACCGTATTGCTGATGAGAGTTTCCCTGTATTAACATGGCATCCAACGAGTCAAACATTGACCTATGTGTTTGAGAAAAAAGGGCGAGCCTTTATTGGTCATTATAATCTGGAAGAAAAAGATCGCTTAGAAAAAGAATTGTTCCGAATTGAAAAGGTAACGGATCTGCAGTACTCCAAAGATGGAAAACGAATTATTTTCTCTGGTGTTAATAGAGGATTCTCGGATTTGTATTTGTATCAAGTGATTGGTAATAATCAAGAGCAGTTGACCAACGATATTTATGATGACGTGCAGGCTCGATTTATTGATAATGATCAGCGCATCATTTTTGCCTCTAATCGCCCTGATGATACTTTGAGGAAAGACGTTCCGATTGATTTATATCCTACGGAGCGGGACATTTATATCTATGACATAGCTTCACGTTCGCCCTTGTTAGAACGAGTGACGAATACTCCTGGAGTGAATGAACATCATCCTTCGGGTTATTCTTCTAAGCATTATACGTATCTCTCCAATGAAAATGGGAAGGACAATCGTTATCTCGCAACCATCGATAGTGCAATAGCGGCAATCGATACTACTGTTCATTACCGCTATTTTACAGAACAAAGCCTCCTTTCTAACTTTAGTAGAAGTCCAGTAGATTACCAGCTCGACGAACGAAGTGGTGGTTATTCATTGGTGTTTAAAGACCGCTCGCGACCTTTAGTGGTGTGGGGCAATCGATCAACCGATAAGCCACTCGGGTCAAGTTTGGGTCTAGGATATGGCAATGCGAATGATAGTGGCGCTGCAATAGAGCAAGATCCCAATACGGTGAAAGTATCTCCACCAAAGAAAGAAGCGGAAGTGAATATTCGGGAGTACGTTTATGAGGATGAGCGAAAGAACTATTCGCATGAAAAGAAGACAATTCGTATTCAAGAGGTAAATGAAAATGGAGAAGCAGCGAGGCAAGACTCTGTTGCTTCTAATTTCGATTTGCCCAAATCGCGCAATTACCGTTTAAATTTTGCCACTGACTTTGTGCTTACCCAAGTGGACAATAGTTTCACTAGTGCTTTTTACCAAAACTATGGTAACAAGTTTAATCGCGCAGGGACTAATAATAATGACGGGCCGTCAAGTATTAATCCGGGTATCTCTGGTTTGATTAAAATAGGTATTAGCGATCTATTTGAAGATTACAAAGTAGTAGGTGGATTCCGGTTATCAGGTAGTTTTCAAAACAATGACTACGGCATTAGTTTCGAAAATTTAAAGAGCAGATGGGATCGCAAAACGACCTTCATGCGCCAAGGACAAACACAAGCGGATGTCGAAAATTATATTCGTATTCATACGCATACATTGACTCATCAGTGGAGATTCCCTTTTAATGAATTGAGCAGTGTGCGCATAACGCTCATTGGACGTCAAGATAGAGGGGTTCAGTTAGCGATTGATCCAAGAAGTTTATCGGAGAAAAATTTCACAGAATACAATCTGGGCGCTAAGGTGGACTATGTGTTTGATAATACGATAGCACGTGGTTTGAATTTATATAATGGTACCCGTTTTAAAGCGTGGTATGAGCGTTATCAACGTCCTGATCAGCTAGATAAAAAATCGGATATCAATGTAGTTGGTTTTGACTTTAGGCATTATCATAGAATACATCGCGAGCTGATCGCTGCTTTCCGCATGGCGGGCGCTACTTCATTTGGTCAGTATCGTATTGTGCATTATTTAGGTGGAGTGGACAATTGGTTATTCCAGCGAATTGATAATAGTATTCCAATTGCGACTGACCGCAATTACACCTATCAATCCTTCGCAGGACCGATGCGTGGATTTTACGTTAATGCCCGAAATGGAAATTCATTCGCGATGGCCAATGCAGAAGTGAGATGGCCGATCTTCAAGTATCTCTTGAATAAGCCAATCAAAAGTGACTTTGTCGAGAATTTCCAAATCGTAAGCTTTTTTGATGTGGGTTCGGCATGGACAGGAAAAAGTCCTTATGACGAATCAAACAATTTTAATAGCGTAGTTGTGGAGCAAAAACCGGTTACGGTTACAATCAACAACAACCGTGAGCCAATCATCTATGGCTATGGTTTTGGTTTGCGTTCTCGTGTATTGGGTTATTTCTTAAGAGCCGATTGGGCATGGGGTGTAGATGATAATCAAACGCTGCCTCGGGTATTCTATTTGTCCATGAACCTAGATTTCTAAAAACATGCTACAATCAATTATTGATTTTTTTGCACACATATCATCGGGTGCACGAGCGGGTATTTTAGTCGGTGGAATTGCACTTTTTTGGATCATAGAATCGTGGGCTCCATTGTTTCATTTTTCCTATCAGAAGGGAAGGCATGCTTTATTGAATATATTTTTCACACTCACCACTATCGTGGTTAACTTCTTATTGGCGGGATTACTTTTATATGTCTCGAACTTGACAGCCGAACGAACATTCGGTATTTGGTGGTGGCTAGAAATTCCACTTTTAGCGAAGTTGATGGTGGGTTTGTTGTTGATGGATTTTATTGGTGCTTATTGTGCGCATTTCGCAGAGCACCGAATGCCTCTGTTGTGGAGGTTTCATGCTATTCATCATATGGATAAGCAGGTGGATACCACTACAGCGAATAGACATCATCCCGTGGAGTCGGTTATTCGCTTTTTGTTTACACTCTTGGCGGTGGCATTAATTGGCGCACCCATGTGGTTGGTGATGCTTTATCAATCTATGTCAGTAGTGTTGTCGCAGTTTAATCACGCCAATATTACGTTGCCCGTTTGGCTAGAAAAAAGTGTTGGATGGTTCATTGTTACACCTCAAATGCACAAGGTGCATCATCATTATAAAATGCCTTATACGGATACGAACTATGGCAACATATTCAGTGTATGGGATTATCTTTTCCGCACCCATTCAAAATTACCGAATGATCAGCTGACCTATGGGTTAGATGTTGTATTCGATCGGAATGAAGCGGATCTGAAAGATCAAATGATATTGCCCTTTCATCATACAATGACAACCGGTAAAGGAAAGGACTAGTTGTACATCACGTAGCTTACGGTATGTCCCACGGCTTTCAGCGTTTCTTTGCTAATAATACTCATATTGTCTTTGTGAGTATGGTGAAAGCTTCCAAATTCATAGCCGTTGAAGCCCATAGTTTTGGTTGCTGGTCGCATATCTACGATATCAATAGAGCGGATGCCGCTTTGATTCATGAATACGTGGTCGTCAACAATTTCGCCAGTTACTTCATTTGGGAAATACTCGCCGTAGCCGAGGTTAGATGCTGTTTTCCACACGCGATCTACTAGATCTGGCGCTGCCTCTACAGAGAAACCTTCCTTATTAAAACGCGCATTTTTAGCACCTACCATGTCGAGAAGAATTCCGAAACGAGCGTTGTAATTTGGTTTGTGAAAATTTTTGGACCAATACTGTGACCCCAAGCACCAGTTGTATGGGTTACCCTGTTCCTCTTCGGGGGCCCATTCAGGAGCACCGTTGTCTTCGGCGTCAAAGAAGATAAGATCAATGCCCAATGCTGGTTTTTGAATGGCCATCAGACGGGCAAGTTCGAGTAAAACTCCCACACCGCTGGCTCCGTCATTGGCCCCATCAATGGGTTTCTTTTTATTCACTTCAAGAGAGTCTTTGTCGCCGTATGCACGAGTATCCCAGTGGGCGGCTAGTACTATTCTTTTTTTGGCCTCTGGATTAAAGGCGCCCACAATGTTGCGCACTTCGATATTCTTTTTATCCCACGTTTCTGCAGTTGATTTTTGTTCCATTACGGATGCGCCATGGCGTTTGAGCTCCGCTGCAATCCAATCGCCGCATTTTTTGTGTGCGTCTGTATTGGGTACGCGAGGGCCAAAGTTGACTTGTGTTTGAATATAGGCCATTGCAGAATCACTGTTGAAAGCCGGAGGTTCAATCACTTGTTGCTGTTGAGTGGTAGTGTGATTCTTATCTACTTTATTTCCATTGCCAGAGCAACTGCGCAAAACAAAGAGTGCTACAAACACTGCTAGCAATAAGATGGCTATAATCTTAGCGTTCTTCATATGTCCAGGTAGCACCTTCTTTGGTGTCTTTTATTTGAATATTCAATTTGGCTAATTCATCGCGAATGAGGTCTGACGTGGCGAAATCTTTTTTCGATTTTGCATCAGAACGCATCCGTAGAATGAAATCCATCAGCCCGGCACTGAGGTCATTCCCACTTTCACTTTCTGTATCTTTTGGGAGACCCATGATTTCGAAGAGAAAGGTGTGAAATGTCGTTTTAAGTTTTTCAATGCTCTCTGCAGATAAATTCATTTTTCCTTCTTTGCAGGAATTGATCACCCGAACCGCGTCGTAGAGGTGAGCTATTACGATAGGCGTGTTCATGTCATCAGCCATGGCCTCGTAACAGTCGCTACTCAGTTTTTGAGCATCGAAATCATTGCTTGCTGAAGGTTTTAATTGATCGATTACTTCTACAGCAGCCATCATACGTTTATAGCCTTTTTCAGCTGCTTGAACGGCCTCGTTACTAAAGTCGAGGGTGCTTCTGTAGTGGGCTTGCATCATGAAAAAACGAACCACTGCAGGAGAGTAAGCTTTCTCCAATATAGGATGAGATCCCTCGAAAAGTTCATGAGGTAAAAATGAGTTGCCGAGTGACTTCGACATTTTTTGTCCGTTTACGGTAAGCATGTTGGCATGCAGCCAATACTTCACCGGACCTTTACCGCAGCAGGCGGTGTTCTGGGCTACTTCCGATTCGTGGTGCGGGAATTTTAAATCCATTCCACCACCATGTATATCGAATTGTTCACCGAGGTATTTGGTGCTCATCGCAGAGCACTCGAGGTGCCAACCAGGAAAACCTTCACCCCAAGGTGATGGCCAGCGCATAATATGTTCGGGTGAAGCTTTCTTCCAAAGAGCAAAGTCGGCGAAGAAACGTTTTTCATCTTGCCCATCCAGCTCGCGAGTATTTTCAAAAAGTTCTTCAACGTTGCGTCCACTCAGTTCACCGTAGGGATATTTTTCCATGTAGGCTTTTACATCGAAGTAGATACTTCCATTCGATTCGTAAGCCATGCCGTTTTCAAGTATTTGCTTGACCATATCAACTTGTTCGATGATATGCCCTGTGGCAGTAGGCTCAATACTGGGTGCGAGGTTATTAAAACGTTCCATCACCCAGCGGAAATACACCGTGTATTTTTGGGCAATTTCCATGGGCTCGAGCATTTCGAGCTTGGCTTGTTGACCGATGCGGTCAACGCCTTCGTCGAATTCACTTGTAATGTGTCCAACATCGGTAATGTTTCGTACGTAGCGAACTTTATAACCTACGTGGGTGAGGTAGCGGTATAGTACGTCAAAAGCGGTGAATGTGCGGCAATTTCCGATGTGCACATAGTTGTATACAGTAGGGCCACACACGTATAAACCTACATGAGGGGCATTGATAGGCTCAAATTTTTCTTTTTGTCTGGTGAGACTGTTGTAGAGAAATATTTCAGTTCGCATAGGTGCAAAGAAACAAAAAAAAGACCCCGGCGATAGATCCGGGGCCTTGGTTTATGAATATTCTGAGGTTTACATATCGCCTTCGGTAATTACGCCATTTCCAACATACTTACCTTTCTTATAGATTTCCACTTTGATTAAGAGTCCATCGCCATTGTAGCGGTACACTTTACCGTTGAAGAGTTTACCTTTCTTGAAGTCACCTGTTTGGGTAACTTGTCCGGCTGCATTGTAGAGCACGTTGTATCCATCTGGGGAGAATAGAACGGCTTTGTTGGTTTTATCCTTGGTTGCAACGCTTTCTTTACCAAGTGTTTCATCGTATGGATCCGCTTTGGCAGGAGCAGGAACTACAGCCTTGTATTTTTTGACACTTTCGGGTTTGATTGCGCCTTTTTCGTACACTTTTTCTTCGGCTAGCGATCCATCGGTATTATAGATTTTGCACAATCCCGATTCTACGCCATTTACGATGTTTACCTCCATGGCAATCTTGCCATTTTCGTGGTAATATTTTTGCCAGCCATTTCGCTTGCCGTTGTCGGAGAATTGGAAGTCCTGTTGTGGGTTTCCGTTGGGATGGAAGCGTTTGAAATTGCCGGTATTTCGATTATTCACCCAATTTCCTTCTTCCTCTTTTACACCATTGTCATAAAACAATTTGTAAGAGCCCGAAGGACGACCTTGAGCGTAGTTTATTTCACTGCGCATTTTGCCGTTGGGCCAGTATTTTTTCCAAACACCTTCTTTTTTGCTGTCTTTGAAAATACCCTCCTCTACCACTGCTTCATTGCGGTATGCTTTATCACCGGCCATATAGCCTGTAATAACCCAATAGCCCTGTCGCTGGCCATTTGCATCCACTTGGTTGATATCGCCCACATATGCTTGTGAGGTGAGGGATAAGATGACTGCTAACACTCCCAGTGTGTAGCGAATCGGAAATTTGAAAGGTATCATGTCGTTAAGTTAGGTATGACATTATCACACCCTCTTACGGCACGAGATTTTATAAAGTTTCAGATGAAACTAGTTTTTTTTTACGAATTTCCTCAATCATCACGCTAGTCATGCGTTCCAGATCAAAAGCATGTTTCCAGTTCCAATGATTTCGTGCTTCATTATCATCTATACTATTTGGCCAAGAGTCAGCTAATTGTTGGCGGAAGTCTGATTGATAAGTGGCGCTGAAGTGTGGAATGTGCTTTTGAATTTCGGCTGTGAGTTGCAGAGGTGTAAAACTCATGGCCGCTAAGTTGTAACTGCTTCGAATTTTGATTTGATCGGCTGGAGCTTCCATGATTTGGATGGTGGCATTGATTGCATCTTCCATCATCATCATGGGGAGCATGGTGTTTTCGGATAAAAAACACTGGTATGTTCCGTTGTCAAGTGCGTGATAAAAAATATCAACGGCATAGTCCGTTGTTCCACCACCAGGCTCTGAACGGAAACCAATAAGGCCTGGGTATCGGATACTGCGCACATCTACACCAAACTTTTCATGGTAGTATTCGCACCAGCGTTCACCAGCCAATTTGGATATACCATACACAGAGTTGGGTTCCATGATGGTGTATTGTGGTGTGTGATCTTTTGGACTGTTTGGCCCGAAGGCGGCAATAGAACTAGGCCAAAAAACGCGGGCTATTTTTTTTGCACGTGCTATCTCAAGAATATTGAATAGACCATTCATATTGAGGTCCCATGCCTTTTCGGGATTTTTTTCTGAGGTAGCTGAAAGTAAAGCAGCGAGTTGATATACTTCGGTAACGCCGTGTTTTTCGATAGCAGCTTCGATGGAAGCTTTGTTGAGGACATCAATGATTTCAAAGGGCCCATCTTGTAGCTCAGGGGCATCTGCTTTACGAATGTCTGCAGCCACTACATTGTTGATTCCACGTTTTGCTCGCAAAGCAAGCGTAAGTTCAATTCCGATTTGACCGGAAGCGCCGATGATAAGAGATTTTCCTTGCATGGTTGGTGGGGGCGTAGCATTGAGCGCCCGAAGCAAATGTAAAAAATTAATTTGTTAACCGAATGTTTGCGCTAAGACAGGATTCCACGAAGTGACATTAAAACTATTTTCCAAAACTCTTTGATATCATGGTTCGGGTAAATGCCTTATTGCTTGTATGAAGCATAAGCGGTGGCTTAAGTAACCAATAGTTGAATCAAAATATTGAATTCCATTGAGATGTAAACAGAACAATGGTAATTCAAACTTTTTCTTTCTACTAACATTGCCACAGAGTTGTTAATTTCACCGTTTCAAATTGAACCAAACCTGCTAACTCGATTGCGTGTCAACTAAAGGCGAACAACAATATGAAGAGTTGTCACTCACTGAATATCACAAGGTATTTAAGGAGTTGTATAAGCCTGTGCGCAATTTTATTTATTTCAAATGCGGCGATTCGGATATGGCGGAGGATATTGCTCAAGATGCCTTCATGAAGTTATGGGAACATCGCGCGCGCATTGATAAACGGACAATCAAGGCCTTTCTTTATACCATCGCTCAAAATCTGACGATTAACCAACAGAAGAGACAACAGCTTCATTTTCGCTTTGTGAAAAAACCGGGTAATCAATACGATAGCGACAGCCCTGAGAAGTTGCAAGAAATGAAGGAATATGAGCAGCGACTTATGGGTGTATTGGGTGGGCTTTCAGAAGGAGGGCGAGAGGTGTTTTTGATGAACAGATTGGAAGATTTGACCTACAACGAGATAGCAGATCGCTTAAATTTATCGGTGAAAGCCGTTGAGAAACGAATGAGTAAAGTGCTGAAAGAAATTCGTGAAAAACTCGGCGTCGATATCTAATGAAGTTCCTTTGGAACATATTGTTTCTTTTTGTTTTCACCTTACTCATGAGCATTACTCTTCATGCGCAGCAGGTGAGTATTTCCGTGGCTAATCGTTTTATTCAACCCGTATTAAAGTCCATTGAAGATCAAGCAGGTGTTCGTTTTTCCTACGATGTAGAGCTTATTCGAGGAAAAAAAATAACACTCCAATTAGAAGGCGTTACGTTAGAGGAAGCATTAGAAAAGATCGGTGAGGCGGCATCCCTTGATTATAAAATTTCCGGAAAGACGATCATATTATTTGAAAAGGGGGCACCCGCGGAATCGCCGGTAGCAAGTAGCGGATCTGCCCTGTTCAATTGGCGGGGATGGATCGTTGATCGAAACTCAGGTGAACCACTGCCATATGCGCTGATTCGGGTGAAAGGGAGTGATCAGTATTTTCGAGCGGAGGTAGATGGAAAAGTATCGATTATCAATTTGCCCGTCGACACTTGTCAATTGCTGATTAGTTATTTGGGATATGAAGATTTGGTAGTTAAAGCGGCGAATTTGGCCAATGCGAATGGTCGGATAAAACTTCGTCCATTTTCGATAGACTTGCCTCAAGCAGTAGTAGAAGATCATTTTTTAAAAATGATTGAATCATCAAAATCGCCTGGAGAGCAGCTCGTAAGGCCCGAACAATTTGGAACTGTAGGAGGAAGTGGTGAGGCAGATGTAATGAGAGTAGCTCAGCTTTTACCGGGTATTTCAGGTACCAACGAGAATAGCGGTGGATTGAATATACGAGGTAGCGACACAGATCAAGCCTTGGTATGTTTTGATGACTTTACCATTTATCATCTCGATCATTTTTTTGGTGTGTTTAGCGCGCTGAATGCAAATGCTGTAAAGCAGTTGATTGTTCACAAAGGATCGCCCTCTGCTCGATTTGGAGGTCGCGCGGGTGGGGTGGTGGAAGTTGTAGGAAAAGAAGGAAATATTTATGCTCCATCGATCCAATTGAATTTAGGAGCACTAAGCGGAGGATTAACGATTGAAACCCCTGTGGGCAATTCAGAAAATGCTTCTTTCTTTTTTACAGCGAGAAGATCTTTCACTGACAAAGTGCAGCTGCCCGTTTACAAAAGTTTATTCAATACCACCTATGGAAGTGGTATGGTATTGACAGGCTCATCAGACAATGCTGCAGGTGGGTCAACCTTTTATTTCGAAGATGCTACCGTCAAGTTGAGTTATCGCCCCTCTGCCAAGGATCATCTTCATCTGAGTGCATATGGCGGAAAAGACAATTTATCGATCAGTTATGGACTCACGAATACAACAGAAGGACTGAGTGCTTTTTATCAGGATGAAAGTGTATGGGGAAATAGAGGTATCGGTTTTCGGTGGACACATGATGTTAATGAGCGATTGAGCCTACACGCTGGTGTGGGTTGGAGCAGGTATCGCAGTGACTTGTTTGCCATAGACACCCTCACGAATGAATTATTTGGAATTAGCGAAGTGGCCTATCGCAATAATGTTCACGAGTTGCGCGATTTGACTTACAGAGTCGAATCTATCTACTGGCGCAGAAATCAAACACTGACGTTTGGGACAGAAATTTCGCGTTGGACCTTAAACACACGTGAGCGATTGGATGTAACCTTTGATACCTTGGATCAGCAAGGACAGTTGGCTTCTATTTACATCAATGATGCGATCCACTTTCGGAAATGGACTATTGAACCAGGATTGAGAATTTCTAGTTTTTCGAAAACATCCGCCCTTTATCCAGAATGGCGCAGCACAGTGACTCGGCGATTGAATAGTTCATGGACATTAAAACTGAATGTAGGGCGTGTTCACCAGTTTATTCATCGATACCGACAACAGAGTTTGTTTCTTAATTATCCCGATACATGGAGGCTATCAGGAAATGATGGTTTACCAGTATTGAAGTCGGATCAATTTGCCTCGGGCTTTCATTATGAAAGAAAAGGATGGACGGTGGATGTGGAGGCTTATGTAAAGCGAAATCAGGGAACTTTTGAATTTTTAGGGCCTTATCAGGGAAAGTTGAGCGGTATAGATGCAGATTATGTAGTGGGTAATGGTTGGTCAAGAGGCTGTGACGTAATGGTAGGTCGTGACTTTAATATTCACCATGTGTGGCTGGCATATGGGCTTTTAAAGGCCGAAAATAAGTTTGCTGAACTGGACAATATCTGGGTTCCAGAGTTGTTCGATCAGCGCCATGAAGTAAAATTGAGTTACCAAGTCATCGGTCAGCGATGGGAAGGGAACGCCTTGTTTCTTTTTGGTAGCGGAAAACCCTACACACCTTTTTTGGGATCTTACGAAATTCCTATTCAGGGTGGGGGAACTCGGGAGATTTATGTATTTGGTGATTTGAATAGTGCGCGATTGCCTGTTTATCATCGATTGGATGTGGGTGTGACGAGGAAATTTGTTTGGAACAACCTATTGGGTAAACTTCAATTTTCCATCTTCAACACGTACAATCATAAAAACGTGAGAGATATACGCTACGTCTACTCTGATCAAGTGATCAAACAAGAAATACTCATGCAAGGCTTTTTGCCCAGCTTTTTATTACAACTCCAATGGAGATAAAAAAATACATACTGTTTTTGCTCACCTTTTTGGTGTTGACTTCTTGCGAAAAGAAGGATGCTCCAAGTGTTATGGTATTGAATGGACAAATAGAGCAAGGAGCGGATTCATGTGAAATTCAGGTTTACTCGTTGCGCGACGAGGCTTTATCACCAGTAACTGACGCAGCTGTGAAAGTTAAATTGGATGGTGTGTTTTATTCCTTTATGCATGTTGGAGGAGGTGTTTATCGAAGCGAAGAAATAGTTGACCATTTGCATGATTATGCGTTGTGTCATGTAGAGGTATCACATCCCGACTTTTCTGAATGCACTGCGGACTTGGAGATTCCTAAATCTCCGGGGATACCCCAAGGCTCATACACTTACTCGGTGAATAGTGTTTATCCGGAGTCAGAGTGTTTTGAGTTGATTTGGCCCAATGAGCCTGGTCAAAATTACTTTTTCGAGCTGTATTACTTGGGTTCTGATTTTGAAGAAATTCCTTTTGCAGGCCCTTCAGGCTTGTTTGAAGCTCAAAATGGAGGCCCACAGATGGGACATCACTTGGTGGTGTTTAATAATGATTTTCGTTATTATGGGCCTCATCGCTTGGTAGTAAAGGCGGTGGACGAGCGCTATCTAGATGCGCATTATTACATTGGATCGGATGAGCTAGGACTTTTAGAAGCGGGGATCTCCAATGTGAAGGGAGGAAAAGGCCTTATTACAGGAAGTAGTAGAGAAGAAATTTTACTTGAAATAAATCCTTAAAATTGGAGAGTGTTGGTAGGGTAATACCTTTGCAGCGTGTAAAGAACATGTATTAAGACAGAAAAAGTGAGCGATTCAAAGAAATATAACGACATCATAAAGAGCTGGGAAGTTCCTGCTGGCCTGACAGAAGATCAAGCCTGGGAGCGTCTTCAAGGGCGTATGGCGTCAACACAGGCGGAAACCAAAGTGATCCCTATGCGCCGCTGGTGGGTAGGCGTTGCGGCGGCGGCGGCGGTGATCAGTGCTATTGTTTTGTTATGGCCATCCTCGGTGGAAAAAACACTGGTGGCTACCGCTAAAGGCGAGATGCGCACAGTGACCTTGCCAGATGGTTCAACAGCTATTCTTAACGGAGGTTCAAGTCTTTCATTCAATAATGATTGGTCAGAAGGACGTGAGTTGAGTATGGAAGGCCAAGTGTTTTATCAAGTAAAAAAAGGTTCCGCTTTTACAGTGCACGCACCAAATGGAGATGTGCAGGTATTGGGTACGAGCTTCGATGTGGCTTCACGCGAAAACTATTTCCACGTAAAGTGTGAAACAGGTAAGGTAAAAGTAACCATCGAAGGTGACGAGGAAATCATAACTCCAGGAGAGGAAGTATTTGCCAGTAACCACCAGTTAGAAAAGAAAACCTTCGATAATGCCGTAAAATCATGGCGTGCTGGTGAACTTCAGTTTAATGAAGAACGATTGAGCAATGTGTGGATGATTATCGAAAATCAATTTGGGGTGCAAATCACTGCGCCTAAATCAGATACTCGTCATTTCAATGGTACTGTAAGTGCAACTAATCTCAAAGAGGCCTTGCAAACAGTATGTCTTGCAATGAATTTGAACTTCGAATTGAAGGGAGAACATCAAGTTGTGATCACTCAGAAATGAGTTGTTAAAGCCTGTTAATCTTTACGCTTCACGCAACATTTAATGATGTATGAAGTTATGAAAATAGCGAGTTTTGCACCCGCAAAGAAATTTTTGGTAAGCCGTTGAGCTTACACATGAAAAAGTAAGTAACATTCAATGAAGTGTCCGATTCTAGGGCACATCAAATAGTATAGTTAGTTTTAGTTAAGGTTTAGAATTGGGGTCTGAAACGTCGGGCCCCGATTTTTTTTATACCCAACTCAACTGTAGCTGAATTAATTTTGTCCTATGAATGACCCACGCCTACTCTCTATAGAGGACTTTGATTACGAATTGCCAGCGGATCGCATTGCCTTAGAACCATCGGCAGAACGCGGTGCATCAAAACTATTGAAATGGCAAAAAGGCCAGTTAGAACACGGGCAGTTTGCACAAATCGTAGATTGGTTGCCGGCTAATACCGCACTTATTCTGAATGAAACGAAGGTGATACCGGCTCGTCTTTATTTCCAAAAGGAAACCGGAGCGGTTATCGAAATATTTTGTTTGGATCCCGTTGGCCAGGATCATCAAATGGCCATGTCTGCTACAAAAGAGAGCACTTGGAGATGTATGATCGGTGGTGCGAAAAAGTGGAAAGATGGATTTTTGTCAAAAAAAGTGGAACTTGAAGGTAATGAGTTGCTTTTGCACGTCGAGAGAGTGGAAAGCGAGGAGGTCGATTTTCAAGTTCGTTTTTTTTGGGATAATCCGCGATTTAGTTTTTCGGAAATATTAGCTGCGGTAGGAGAAATGCCTTTACCGCCTTACATCGAGCGAGAGGTAGAAGAAAGCGATGAAGAACGCTATCAAACAGTATTTGCCAAAAGAGAAGGTTCTGTTGCTGCTCCAACAGCGGGCTTACACTTTACAGACGCAATTTTAGATCAGTTGAACCAAAATGGTGTTGATCTTTTGCGCTTAACTTTACATGTTAGTTCAGGAACCTTCAAGCCCGTTTCGGCAGAAAAGATGGAAGGTCATGATATGCACACGGAAACTTTTGTTGTTCCATTGCAAGTCATTGAGGCCATCTTGGCAGATACAAAGCGTAATTTTATTCCTGTCGGCACTACTAGCTTGCGCACTATTGAGAGTTTGTATTGGATAGGAGTAAAGCTGCTGGAGAATGGAAATGAAGGGCTTTTAGAGCTGCATCAATGGGACTGTTATGATTTGCCCCAAACAGTAAGCTTAGAAGCTAGTTTTGGTGCTTTAAAACGTTATGCCGAAGAAAGGCAAATACAAACACTTCAAGGCGCAACAGCTCTTCTCATTGCACCGGGCTATACCTTCAGAGTAGCCAAAGGATTGATTACGAATTTCCATATGCCGAAAAGCACTTTGATATTGCTGGTTTCAGCGATTGTAGGGGGTGATTGGCGAAGAATATACCAGTATGCGCTGGATAAAGGATTTCAATTTTTGAGCTATGGAGATAGCTCCTTGCTTTTGCCGGAATAGGTAGAAGCGAAATCATAGGATAAAAAAAAGGCTGTCTTGGTTCAACCGAGACAGCCTTTTTTAATGGGGTTATTTTTTTATCTTCTTTCGAAGCGTAAGTCGATAACGTCAGCAGATTCTTTGAACGCGTTGTACAAAGAGAAAGGAGCGCGTGACTTGTTGTTGGTCATGATTGTTTCGCGGTCCGTAGTGTAGTTGTCTTGAGATTCTACAGAAGCAACATCACTGGTGCGTTGAATAACATAGATACCACCTTTTCCTTTGATAGGAGAAGAAAGGAAATCTTTTTTCAATCCGAAGCAAGCACCGATCACTTCATTTTCAGCAGCACTTACGCCACTTCCAGGAATGTTCGCGCTCTTAAGGGCGATATTAGTACCTTGTTTTACATCGGACTCAACAGCCTTTGCGATGTCTTGCAAAGTGCCTTGTTTCATGAGTTCCATGTATTTCTCGGCTTTTTTCTCTTTAATTACCTCTTCTTTTACTTGGTCGTAAATGTTTTGAAGTGTTGGCACACCACGTTCACGGATGTCAGTCAACACCGCTACAACGTAGTCATTACCCACCAAGGTAGGAGGGCTAACTTCGCCAATTTCAGCTCCGAATGCCCAGCTGATCAAACCATCACTGTTCGGAAGGCCAGGAACGGCTGTAGCGTTTGGACGGATATTTTTAGCTGGAGTGATAACAGTTCCGCCATTTAAAGTATCGGCAGCAGCGCGGAAAGCGGCTGAATCTGCACAAGAAATGGTAAATTCGTTCACCATCGAGTAAGCCGATTTGCGCGTGCTAGGGCTAGGCTCTACAGTGCGGTCGATGGCAGCAATGTAAGTGACTGGTTTCGGCGCGTTCTTTTTAGTTACTTCAACTACGTGAATACCGAATTGCGTTTCTACGATTTGAATTTCACCTACTTTACCGTTGAAGCATGCTTCTTCGAAAGGGGCTACCATTGAGCCACGGGCAAACATTCCCAAATCTCCGCCTGATGTTTTTGTTCCATCGGTACCAAACTTCTCTGCCATAGCAGCAAAGTTTTTCTCCTTTTGGATAACAGCCTTTAAACTGTCAGCTTGAGCTTTTCCTGCAGCACCTTTAGCTGCTAAAAGAATGTGACGAGCTTGAACGCTATCTACTTCAGTAGCTCTCTTCACGATTTTAATCAAGCGAAGTGCGTTGTTTTCGACGATAGGTCCCAAAACACGTCCAATAGAATCAGATTTGATTTGGCTATTGTATGGCTCTGGAAGTTTTCCGTCGATGTAAGGATATTTAGCTTGTCCTGTAGCAGCGCCATTAGCAGCAGCGAAAGCAGAGTCATTTTTCGCAGCCAAGAAGTTCGCTTTAAGTTCTGCTAAAGTTGTATTTATGGCAGCGCTGTCAGCAGCGGATGCAATAACTGGGAATTTAATGTATTCCAAAGATCGGCTGGACTCTTGTTTGTACTCGCGATCGTTTTTGTGCTTGTTGTAATACGATTGAAGATCGCTTTCGGTCCATGCAATTGTGCTATCAGGAATAGATGCGTATGTTTTTACAACGTAGTCAACGTTTACTTTATCGTTGGTCGCTTTGAATTCAAATTTACCATCGATGTTGTTGGCGTAAAGTGATTTTTTCACCAAGGCATCAAACTTTTCACGTTGACGCTTTAAGGTGATCAAATTTTTCCAACCGTCTGCCATACTAGCGGTCATACCTTCGAAGTTGGTACGCATTTGCTCTTTCAAGGCCGTTGAATCCTTACCACCATAAATGGTGTTAAGAACGTATGGAGAAAGGTTTTGTCCGAATACGATTTCATCATATTCTTCTTCCGTTACCACGATACCCGCTTCATCATACTGAGGTTTCATGAGAATAGACTCAACGAGGTTGTTCCAAGTGTCGTTTGATAGACCAGCTTGGTTTCCGTCATAACGGAAAAGCTCTTGTTGAACTTTGATGGCATCTTGCCATTCTTTTGCGCTGATGTCTTGGCCATCAATTTCACCAACAGAGTTGTTGCGATTGCCGAACATAGCCATTACTGCGTCGTAAGGAACGAGGAAGCCGACGATACCAATACCAACTAGTACTATTACTAGCCAGCCTTGTCTACGGATTTTTTCAATCATTGCCATAATGCAAAGTCACTTTAAAATTTGGGGTTGCGAATATCGTAAAAGGATTGTAAAGTACAGCAGATTAAGCAAAAACATTCTATTATTTGCCTGAAAGCGTAACCGAAATCAGCTCTATTCGGCTGTCGCTAACCTGCAGTGCCTTGAAGTTATAACCCTCATATTCAATGGATAAACCTTCTTCCGGAATGTCCTCATGAAGGTGAAGAAATAGTCCGCCGAGGGTATCGTATTCTTCATCATTATGGGGTAGGTCTAGGTTGTATTTAGAATTGAGGTAGTCAATCTCTAACCGGGCAGAAAAATGGTATTCTTTTTCGTTGATAATGAGTTCTGTAGCTTCTTCCTTATCGTGTTCGTCCTCTATTTCTCCGAAAATTTCTTCTACAATGTCTTCCATGGTGATAATGCCCGCCGTTCCGCCATACTCATCTACCACCACGGCTACATTTTTTTTCTGCTTGATAAAAAGTTCAAGTATTTCATTGGCCGGCATCGGCTCAGGAATAATGGCCACCGGACGCAACACGTGTTGAATGTTCTCTGGTTTTTTGAACATTTCAAAGGAGTGCACATAGCCGATGATGTGATCAATGTTATCACGGTAAACCAAAATTTTGGAAAGTCGTGTATCAATGAACCGCTGCTTCAACAAATCGACGGTGTCGGTAATTTCTACTGCTACAATTTCATTTCGGGGTATGAGGCAATCGCGGGCTTTTACTTTAGAAAAATCAAGAGCGTTTTGAAAAATTTGAATCTCGTGATCGATGTTTTTCGATGGGTCAATGTTCCCAGTGGCCTGTCCCACATAATGATCGAGATCGATACGGCCGAAGCCTACTTCTTCCGTACTTACTTTTTGGTTCAAAAAAACGCGGAGTATGAGATCTGAAATCCCGGCGATGATCCACGCAAATGTCCAAAGTACGACATACCAAATGACCATGGGCACGGCGAATACTTTGAGCCAACGATTGGGGTTGATGGAGAAAATAGCTTTTGGAATGAATTCACCAAAAACCAAAACGAAAATGGTAGAGATGAGTGTTTGGGTGAAAAGCATACCATATTCACCTAACCACAAAGAAAATTCTGGAAACCATTGGCTGATATAAAAGATGAGCGCGTCACCCGCGTACAGACCGTAAATAACCAAAGCGATGTTATTTCCCACTAGCATGGTGGCGATGAACATCTTGGGTTTTTTTATAAAGTGACTGATTATACCTGATCCAAAAACGCCTTGTTTTTTATCCAGCTCTACCTTGAGTTTATTGGCTGTGACAAAGGCGATCTCCATGCCACTAGAGAAAGCAGAAGCTAATATTGAAAGTACTACAATTAAAGGCCAATAGGGATCCATGAATCTTATTCTTCAGTGCAAAGTTACGAAAACTACTTCTCGCGGTTTTCGTAGGATTTCTCCAAGCGGGCGCTCATACGTTTTCTCATCCAATACCACATAAAAGCCAATACGGGAATGACAAAGTTTTTTCCACCCAATTCCCAACCTTGCGAATAAACGGCATAAAAGGCGTAAATCAGAGAGGCTATTGTAACGGCAAGCCAGAAGTGAACGATGAATTTATTGACTTTTGGATTCATGATGTTTAGGGCTGTTGAGGCTCATCTTTCATGTAAAGATCGCCAGTAGGTTGAATGATTTTATACTTCGTAAACGAGTCGTTGCTTTCGAGGCCTTTTCCGTGAATCACTCCCGATGCGGTAGTAATTGTTACGTATTTGTCGGTGAAGATAAAGGAACTATCCTGTAAAAAAGTGATTTCCTCTGTTTCGAGTTTATTTCCTTGCTTATTGGTCATCACCACTTTTCCCCAAGCAATGATCAAGTTTTCGCTTTCGATGTATTTGCCATTTTGCGCCGTTAGGTGCGCCGTTTCGCTATCTATGGAGTCGTAAATGAAGAGTTCTATTCCTTTACTAGCTAGTACATATGGTTTTTCGCCACCATATTGATCGATTTGACCAGCCTTTAAGCGGTTGCGCAATTCTCCACGAACGGTGTAATGATACTCTGCTTCGTAGTTTGTTTGAATCGGTAAATTCTGGGGATCTGTGAGTGCTTTTATTTCAGAAATTTCATTTCTGCAGCTCATCAACAAAAGCATACACCCAAGGATAGATCCTAGCGTTCGGAAAGTGCTTCGGGTAGAATGGTCACTAGTCATAACGCGTGCGTTCGAACCATCTTTCAAACGGAATAAGACTTAAGCCAATTTGAAAGTTCATGAAGTTTTCTTTAACCTGAATATTCTCGCCTGTCGATTCACCAAGTTCCACGCCGAGGTACAATTTGCTGAAACCTTGATTGCGCGATTTGATGGCAGTGAAAGGAATACTTAATCCAGCGCTTACCGCTTGCTGTGTTACATCGGAGCTAGAGATCAAATAATAGGTATCTGTAGATCGCATACCAACGCGGTATTGCATTTTAGAGAAAATGGAATTGGCTTTTGATGCATCGCGCGGTGTATACTCAATGCCTAGCGAGAATTGTGCAAAGTCGGAGAGCTTTTGCCCCGGCAAGTCAGAGAAAGTGGTGGTGAATGTGCTCCACTTTTGAGTTGCATATTCGGTTGCAAATAGCAAGGAGCTGCCTCGTTTTCCGAGCATTAAAAATCCTAGGCCAACATTTAAGCGTGATGGAATTTGAACGTTGCCTTTGATGTCGAATTTGTTATAGGTAGTATCTAAGGCAAAAGTATTTCCCGGCTCGTTAATGGAAGTGTAGGCATACTGATCTAGGCGCGAACTGAGTTTGTTGCCTAAAGAATAGTCTGCGCCGAGAAGTAAGTATTTTCCTCGTACCACTTTTCCGTCCGAACGCACAAGCTGAAGCGGAGCGGTATAATGTACGCCTAAATCGAAGTTGATATCGCTTACACTTAACTGAGAATTGATGAGCGTGTTGAGGAAATCATTGTCATCATAAAGCACTTGTCGTGTTTGATTGAGCTGGCCGAAAATCCAGTTGAAATTGACCCCCACAGCAATCCGTTGGATATTCTCTGCGGTGGTGTCTACTTTAAAAGAAAAAGTTCGTGCAGTTCCAACAATAAATCTATTGAGTCCGCCACTGCCGGAGTACAAAAAATCTCCTGAAACACTGTCGTTGACGCTGAATGGAGAGGAGATGGAGTAACCTGTATTGCTGTAGGGCGTGAGTCCCATGGCAAATCCCCATTTTCCACCTTCTTTTTTAAAGCCAAATCCAATTTCACTCACCTGCCCACCTCGATAAGACGTAGTGTTCGAACCATCGGTAACCTCGTTGGAGTTTACCTGCACGGAAGTTTGCAAAACGGTTTGTTGCAAGTAGCTATATGAAGCAGGGTTTTGGAAGTTGACTAAGCCACCATCAAAAATTACAGAGCTAACTCCGCCGAGGCCGTAAATGCGAGGATTGCCTTGCTGAGTGAGGCTTCCTAAACCAAACCTAGTGTAAGGAGAATTGATGCTCGCTTGTGCTCCAGATTGTAGGCTGATGGCGGTAAGTAAGCTAGTGAGCAGTATGAATATAAATCTCATTAAGTCCTTGTAGGGTTAAATTAGGTTCGGCAAAAATGGGGTATTTCAGCCGACTAGCAAAAAAAGAGGCGTCTCCGCCGGTGAGTATGACGATCAAATCGGGAAATTGACTACAGTATTTTTCAATTAATTGATCCACTTCATGAACAGAACCGAAGGCTATACCAGATAAAATAGAGTTTTTGGTGTTTTTTCCTATTAGATCGATTTCAGACTGGAGATCTTCCACTTCTAAAAGAGGAAGTTTGCCAGTAAACTCATGAATTGCTTTCAACCGCATGGCAAGACCTAACGAAATACTTCCGCCCTTCAAAGAGCCTTGGTGAATAAAAGTACTCGTGATGCACGATCCGCAGTCGATTACTAATACATTTTTTAAAGGATGTAAATGCGCTGCTTCAACCGCATTGGCAATCCGGTCATGCCCAAGCGTATTTGGGGTTTCGTAATCCACTGAAATCGGGAGCATTTCTACTTCATTCATCCTGGTGAGTAACGAGAAATGTTGAGCAAATTCTTTTGGGAAAAAGAGGTCTGCACGTACCGTAGAAACGAGTCCTTTTTGAGGAAGTGAATGCGGGGAGAAGTAATGGAGCCATTCATCATCACTCACACGCGCGCTTTGGATAAGTTGGCGGTTATGGAAAACACCGATTTTAGTGGTGGTATTTCCTTGGTCGATAATAAGGTGTTTATTCTGCTCCATTATTGATCTCGTTGAGAGAGCAGAGTTACTTTACCTCTAATTTCATAGGGTCTTCCTTTTCCATCTTCAATTGAGATATAATAGACATAAACGCCTTCTTGCACAGGTTTTCCATGCATGGTGCCATCCCAAGGAGTGTTGATGTCATCCGTATCAAAAATGACATCACCCCATTTACTGTAGATGATCATTCTGTACTGATTGAGCTCGGCAAAGGAAATGACAGGAAAAAAGGTTCTGTTAAAACCGTCAACAACGAACGCATTGGGAACCCAAATGCGCGGTTCCTGAACTAAACAGATGGTGTTAGAGAAAGCACTGAAAGGGCTTCCGGGAACGGTATTGGATATTTCCACCGCTTCAATGCGATAACAAAATTCGCCGGGAGTATTATTCAGGTCTATCAATTCGTCTTTGTAATAACGACGAGTAGATTCAATTTCTGTCAACACTTCCCATGTTCCGTTCTGGCCTATTTTTCTCCAGATGCGATAGCTTTGAACACCATTATCCCAACCGCCATAAGGAGTCCAGTTCAAAACGTTTTCGGCAATACCTTCCGAGGCAACGCCCTGCAAGAGCATGGAAACTCCGAGATTGGTGGTATCTACTACATTACCGCAAACATTGCGCACTACCGCTCGGTAGGTGTAGCTGAAAACATCTGTCTGTGCTGAGGGATCTTCTATAACAACGGAGGTGGTTCCGAAATTCGAAGCACTATTGATATCATCCCACGAGGCGTCACTCAATCGCAGTCGTTGCAGATAAATGAAGTGCTCGGTAGGAGTGTTTTCGATCGCAAATTTTCCTTCTAATACGCCCGCTTCATTTACGTTGGCTGCTGCAAAGTAGGAATAGGCGGGTTCGGCTGGATAAATGATGGCCACGTTGCGCAAATTGCTTTTTGCGGTGTATCCAGTATTGGTAGCAACAGCTTCTATATAATAGCCATGATTGCCTGAAACAATATTGTTGAACGTGTGCACGAAGGAGAGCTCAGTACCAGGTACCGTGCCAATTAATTCAATTGCACCGCCGTCCACTTGGTGATAAACATTGTACACATCAACTCCATCTTCCCACCCTGAATAGGCGCTCCAGGATAGATTGACGAAATCGTTGCAAATAGCGTAAGAAACAGGATCCAAATAGATGGAACAATTACAAACATCAGCAGTAGGACTCGTGTTTGGTGAGGGCGGAACTCCGGTATAACAAGTATCAAAGGCGGCAATCAGGTAACAAACAGGTCCAGTGAGGGTGTTGATGGTTAAGTCCGTCCATTGGGTATTGTCATAGCCCCAAACGGTATCTCTGTAACTGATGGCTGTGCCATTGCATGCATAAAGAATATAGCCTTGGGTATCCAGTGAAGGGCTCGGCTCCCAATCTACGAGTGCATCATTAGTCGTATGGTCGATACTGACAGATGATATGGTAGGAATGGCAGGTGGAGTATGGTCTTCAAATTGTCCACCCTCTACATCGCTATTAAAAACGCAGCCATTGGGATCAGTAACAATTACGCGGAAATTGAGAAACTCATCACAGACACTGATTTCAT
The DNA here is from genome assembly GCA_039798265.1 of Bacteroidota bacterium. Classification (GTDB taxonomy): domain Bacteria; phylum Bacteroidota; class Bacteroidia; order Flavobacteriales_D; family Sanyastnellaceae; genus JBDKGH01. Next base: position 46,236 of record JBDKGH010000013.1, read on the forward strand.
AGTCCATGGCGTTTACTCCCCAAGGTTGGTTGGATACGGTGTTCCATATGCCTGTTGGGTATTCCATTTGAATGTCGTAAGTGGCTCCCGCGGGTGGAGTAGTATAAGGTTGGGACCAGTTGAGCTCTGCGTATCCTAAAGGAGAAACCGATGGTACTGCTGATAAGCTAATGGTGCATAAGGTATCAGAAGTAGCAGAAAAATAGTTGATGACTCCATCTGTGGATTCAGTTACCACGTAGTAACATAGATTAGATGTGAGAGGAGTTGTAGTAGCGTGAGTGTAGCCATTATCCGCTAGGGAATTGAGCGCTGTCACTTCAATGTAAGGGCCTGTGGCATTATTGGCTCTCCAAATGTGATAAGCAACGAAATTGGCACCGGGATCAACAGGAGGTGTCCAGCTGAGCAATGCATAACCGTTGTTGGCCACCTGAACACAAGAAAATTCAGGGGCATCCACTATTTGGGCATTGCTGCGGACAGCAAAGACCAATGTAAAAAAGAGTGCTATGTATTTGGGAGGAATACGCATAAAAACAGGGAGCAAAGATACATTGCTAACGCTCACTTGCTGTACATATTACACGCTTTGTGAGACGAAAAGGTTGCATGGCTGCCATTAGAGGGTAAATGTTGACCGGTCTTTCATGGTCAGTAATGCCGAATTGAATTCAGTCAGGATTTCATGAATGATTTTTTCGGCGGGTAGAATTTCGCGGATACTGGCGGATACTTGACCGATTTCGAGTTCACCAGCGACCAAATCACCTTCGAACATTCCTTTTTTGGAACGGCCTTTTCCCAGCAGCTGCGCGAGTTGTTCTTTCGAAGCACCATTAGAATAGGCATGCACTACTTCTTGATAAAAGGGATTGTTCAGCAATCGTACAGGAGCAAGTTCTTTTAGCGTAAGCTTTGTATCACCTTCTTTGGCGGATATAACAGCTTCTTTGAAAGCTTGGTGAGCCGACGACTCTTTAGAAGCGACGAATCGACTGCCAATTTGAACCCCACTAGCTCCAAGTGACATGCATGCGAACATAGCACGGCCTGAGGCTATGCCACCAGCCGCAATCACGGGAATATTTACGGTTTTTACCACTTCGGGAATAAGGCAAAGAGTGGTTGTTTCTTCACGGCCATTGTGGCCGCCTGCTTCGAAGCCTTCAGCCACTATTGCATCTACACCAGCCTCCTGCGCTTTGAGCGCGAATTTTGAACTAGAAACTACGTGAATAACGGTTATACCATTTTCCTTGAGGAAGGGAGTGTGAAGAGAGGGATTTCCCGCTGACGTGATTACAACAGGCACCTTATGTTTGGTAATAATGGCTAGGTGATCTTGGATTTGCGGATACAAAAGAGGCAGATTAACGGCAAATGGTCGGGAGGTGGCTTCTTTGCATCGAGCAAGTTGTTCATCTAGTATTTCCGGATACATAGATCCAGCGCCGATCACACCTAGACCTCCCGCATTGCTCACAGCAGAGGCTAATTCCCAGCCAGAGCACCAAATCATACCGGCTTGAATAATAGGGTATTTAATGTGTAAAAGATCTTCTAAAGACTGCATACATAAACGATAATGGGTCCCCGAATATAGGCTCAAAAATTCCATTTGGGAGTTCGGATAAGTCCCACTATATTAGCACACTGATTGTTAACTGGACAATTGCGCAAATTGATGAAAAAAGTTGTACTCTTTTTACTGGTATTTCTGAGCCTTCAAGCCGGTGCCCAATACAAATGGGACTACGGAACAAAGTTCGGTGGAGCCAACTACCTTGGAGACATTGGTGGTAAGGAATTGACCCGTCGCGATTTCGTGGTGGACATGCACTTGAATACTACTCGTTGGTCAGCTGGTACTTATGCTCGTTATAAGTTCTCTAAACGTTTGGCCGTAAACGGAAATATTGATTATTTGCGCATCTCCGACTCGGATATCTACACCACTAACCCTGGTCGTCGAGGACGTAATATGAATTTCCAAAACGATATGTTCGAAGTGGGTGTTCGCGCAGAATTGACCATTTGGTACGATAACGACGTTGGAAACAAAGGTTTCTACAACCCTGATTTTAAAATGTACGTTTTTGGAGGTGTTTCAGGTTATTACTCAAACCCCAAAGGCCAAATATTCAAAGAAGGTGAATTGCAATATGGCGGCGAATGGTTCGCTCTCCGTGATTGGATGACCGAAGGGCAAGACAAACCTTATTCTGCATTTGGAGTAGCGATTCCTGCAGGTATCGGATTTTATTTTACTCAAAAGAAAACGTGGAGATATGGTTTTGAAGTAAGCTGGAGAACAACGTTCACTGATTACCTCGACGACATTTCAACTACCTATCAATTGCCCAATACGGACGATCCTTTAGCACTTGAATTTGTCAATCAAACATATCAAGAGTTGGTTGATGGCATCAATCAAAACTTACCAGAAGAGCAATGGACGTCTATTAATGACTTCCAATATCAAGAAGGAAAATTGACTAAACGCGGAGACCCAACTCACAATGATAGTTACTTAACAGCACAAGTAACCATCGGTCGCGTTATCCGTGGAAGAAGTAATTTCTACCGTTCTAAATACGGCTACTTAAGAAACCGCGCTGGTATGCGTACCGGTCGTGCGAAGTTCTAATCGAATTATTACATTCAAACCATACAAAAGGGCATCTTGGCTTAGCTTAGATGCCCTTTTTTTTTAGCGATATATTTGGCTTGTTGGCAACCACTCAAAACAAGGAGTGGGCTTAAAAAAGTGAAGTTCGCAAGCAAAAGGGCGAGCACTCAGATTCGCCTGCAGAAACAGTGAAGAACTGTTCTATTTTAAGTACTGGAAAATTTTAGACAAAGGCTTACGATAGAGCGTTAGCAACCCAGGCTTCAGCCCATTCATCTTCCATGCTGCGCGGTCTTCCAAGTTCGCTTTTATTCTGTTGCGAAGACTCACATTACTTTGACCACCGGCCCGCATGTGCGTGATCACTCGGGGCAAGTAGGCTACTTGGATGCGATGCTTATGGATAAAACGCAGCATCAATTCATAGTCTGCTGCAGATCTTAAGCTCAAATTGTAAGTCCCCCATTTTTCATAAGCGGAACGCTTAACAAAAAAAGTGGGATGCGGAGGCATCCACCCGCTAAGGAATTGCCCTGGTTTATATTCACCTGCTTGCCATCTGCGCAGTACCTTAGAAGTATCGTCGCGGTGAACATAGATAAGGTCGGCATAAACAGCGTCAGCGCCCGTTTTTTCAAAAACAGCAACGATATCTTTTACCACATCATGGTCTGCATAAAAATCATCGCTATTCAGAATGCCTATGATATCACCAGTTGCCAATTGCACCCCTTTATTCATCGCATCATAGATACCCTTGTCTTTTTCTGAAACAAGTTGTGCGATGGACGAAGAATATTTTTTTGCGATGTCGAGGGTATGATCTTTCGAAAGACCATCGACCATGATGTACTCAATATTTTGATACGATTGTGAAGCAACAGACTTGATCGTGTCTTCGACCGTTTCTGCGCTATTATACGTAATGGTGATGATCGAAACTTTCATCGCGAAACCACAAAATTTTCCAAGACCAACATATCCATTTTTGTGCGGAGGAAACAATCCAATGCATTCGCCGGAGAGTTGACTATGGGCTCGTTTTCGTTGAAAGAAGTATTGAGCAAAATGGGTACACCAGTTTTTTGATGAAAGGTGGAAATGAGCGCGTGATATTTCGGTTCATTTTTCGCGTCTACTGTTTGCAAGCGGCCGCTACCATCTACGTGAGTAACGGCAGGTATCAATGCTCGTTTCTCTTCTTTGATGGGATATACTTTTTCCATGAAAGGAACATCGTCAGAACCCTCAAAGAAAACGGGAGCTTGTTCCGCAAGAATACTTGGTGCAAAAGGACGGAATGATTCGCGTCGTTTGATTTTCAGATTGAGAATATCTTTCGCGTCTGCACGGCGAGGATCAGCAAGAATAGAACGATGTCCCAACGCTCGAGGACCGAATTCCGCGCGTCCTTGAAACCATCCCACAACACCACCGTCAATGATGCATTGGGTTACGGTATCGTATAATTCTTGGTCGTTTAGTTTTTTGAAGGAGACTGGTTGTGTTTTTAAAAAAGCCTCTATTTCATCTGAAGAAAAGTGGCTTCCCAAAGACGCTGTGCGCATGACTGCTGGACGATCTTCTTTGAGCAGTTGATTGTACAGATAAAGCGCAGAACCAATAGAAGTACCCGCGTCGTGTCCCGCAGGGGGAACATATATTTTTTTGAAAGGAGTATTGCGAAGTAACTTCCCGTTAGCAACAGAATTTTGAGCAACACCACCGGCAATGCACACAGCATCAAGACCCGTGCGTTTTTGCAAGTGAGTGAGAATGTGATAAATCAACTCTTCTGTTACGCGTTGAACAGAAGCAGCTAAATCGCGGTGATATTGGGTGAGCTCGTCTTGCTTTTGGCGTGCTTGACCAAAAACTTCTTCGAACTTTGGTCCGAATACAGAGCCGATATGAGGCTCGCCGCCTTCCCAACTCATATTGATGCCTTCACGGTGATGCATGAAGAAATCGAGGTTGAGTTTAAACAAGCCATCTGGTGTGGCATGGATTACTTGGCGCACTTTGTCCATGTATTTTGCTTCACCATACGGGGCTAAGCCCATCACTTTGTATTCATCGCCATAATGAGGGAAGCCCAGGAATTGAGTGAATGCAGTGTAAAATACACCAATGGAGTGAGGATAATTCACACTACCGAGTACCTCCATTTGATTGCCGTTACCAACCGCAATCATGGTAGAAGTAAAGTCACCGAATCCGTCGATTGAAACAATGGCCGCTTTCTCGAATGGAGAAACAAAAAAGGCGCTCGCCAAATGGGAACGGTGATGTTCTATGTTATGAATTTCTGCACTGATCAAACTTTCTGAAACACCTAGGCCTTGAGCAAGTTGAGTTTTGATCGATGCTACTTTACGAGAGTTGGTAAGTCGATCTAAAATCGCCTTGGGAGAAACGCGGTTTTTAATGGTATGAATCACCTTTTTCATCGCGTTGGCCTTCGGGTCTCTGCTGATGGTAATGTGATCAACTTGGTCAATGGTAATACCCGCATCTTGTAAGCAATAACGAATAGCTTCTACAGGAAGACCCGCCCAATGTTTGATTCGGCGAATACGTTCTTCTTCTAATGCAACCAACACTTTTCCATCTTTCATCAAACAGGCCGAAGAGTCACCATGGAAAGCATTTAAGCCAAGTATATACATAAGGTTGAGCGGTATTTGCGGCTAAAATAACAAGGAATACTTAGTATTGGTGAAAATTGGATTCCTTTCGGTCTGCCGCTTATCAATATTTTCTCCAGTGGAATGCCCAAGGGTGTATTTTTGAAATCATTGAAAACAACCGCATGAAATATTTTTCTCTTCTTTTCATATCATTGGTTTTAGCCATTACGGCTTCTTCTCAAGCAAATCCACTGGATCAATTTAAGAACATGCGCATGCGTGCTATTGGTCCTGCCACTACCAGCGGACGCGTTACAGCAGTAGATGTGGTAGAAGGCGCAGTAAATACCGTTTGGGTGGGTACAGCTTCAGGAGGAGTGTGGAAAAGTGAAAATGATGGATATACTTTCGAACCTGTTTTCGATAAAGAGGCTGTAATAGGTATAGGCAGTCTTGCGGTAGATCCTACCAATCCTGACGTGGTTTGGGTAGGAACAGGCGAGGGTAATCCGAGAAACTCTCAAACTAGTGGAAAAGGTATTTATCGTTCATTAGATGCAGGCCGCACTTGGCAAATGATGGGATTAGAAAACACGAAAACCATTCATCGCGTGCTAGTGAATCCTCATCATTCGCAAGAGGTATATGCAGCGGCAATGGGCAGCGCTTGGGGGCCGAATGCTGATCGAGGCGTTTTTAAAACAATGGATGCGGGCAAAACATGGCAGAAAATTCTATTCATCAATGATTCAGTCGGATGTGCGGATTTAGTGATGGATCCCAATAATCCGAACAAGTTATTTGCAGCCATGTGGCAGTATAATCGCCATCCTTGGTTTTTTAAAAGTGGAGGAAAAAACAGTGGATTGCATCGCACTGCTGATGGCGGAAAAACATGGACGGTAGTTACAGATAAAGACGGTTTTCCGAAAGGTGAAATAGGTAGAATAGGAGTGGCGGTTGCTCCTTCTAATTCAAGGGTTGTGTATGCTTTAGTGGAATGTGCAGAAACAGGATTGTATAAAAGTGAGGATGGTGGTTATAAATGGGAATTAGTAACCACCAAAGGAGTGGATGATCGCCCATTCTACTACAGTGAAATTTACGTGGATCCAAAGAATGAAAATCATTTGATTTACCTCCACAGTGTAGTATCTGAAAGTATCGACGGCGGAAAAACATGGAAAACCATATTGCCTTATTACGGTGTACACCCTGATCATCATGCCTTTTGGTGGAGTTCCGTTAATTCTCATTTTATGATTGATGGAAACGATGGCGGTCTAAATATTTCAGAAGATGGTGGCCGCACGTGGCAGTATGCTTCCAACTTGCCGCTTGGTCAATTTTACCATGTGAATTATGATATGGCTACCCCTTATAACGTGTACGGTGGATTGCAGGATAATGGATCTTGGAAAGGACCCGCCTACGTCTGGCATTCAAGCGGAATTGTGGAAGCGGATTGGCAAGAATTGACATTCGGAGATGGATTTGATGTGGTGCCCAACCCTGCCGATCATCGTTTTGTGTGGTCGATGTCGCAAGGAGGGTATTTGACTTATCTGAATGCGGAGACGGGCGAAGAGCGCTTTGCGAAACCCGTTCACCCTAAAGGAGAGCGATTGCGTTTCAATTGGAATGCGGCCATTGCACAGGATCCAAAAAATCCGGAGGGTGTATTTTACGGATCACAATACCTGCATCACACAATAGATGGCGGATTATCGTGGTCCATCATTTCCCCTGATTTGACTACAAACGATACTACTCGACAAAAGTCAGCTCAAAGTGGAGGGTTAACCATTGATGCCACGGCAGCCGAGAATTTTTGTACAATTCTTTGTATCGCTCCTAGTGAAAAAACATCGGGAGTGATTTGGGTGGGAACCGATGACGGACAAGTACAACTTACAACGGATGGAGGCAATGCTTGGAAAAATGTAACCACGGCGATCAATGGATTGCCCAAAAATGCATGGATTCCTCAAATTGTGGTATCGCCGCATCAGGAAGGTGGAGCTTTTGTTGTGGCCAATAACTATCGCCAGAATGACTGGTCTTCTTATTTATTCTATACCAGTGATTATGGTAAAACTTGGAAGCGCTTGGTAAATGACCAACAGGTAAAAGGACACTGCTTGAGCATTGTGCAAGATCCAGTAGAAAAAAACCTTTTGTTTTTAGGCACTGAGCATGGACTTTATGTGTCCAATGATTTTGGAAAAAACTGGCACCAATGGAAGAACGACTATCCATCGGTGGCCACTCAAGATTTGAAAATACATCCGAGAGAAAGTGATTTGATTATTGGCACATTTGGAAGGGCCCTTTACATTTTGGACGACATTACACCACTTCGTAAATGGGCGGCTAACGCGAATTCACTTTTCACGAAAGCCATTGTTGCATTAGAAAATCCTACTGCTATTCAATCGTTCTCGAAACGCGCTCCAGGCGAGCGATTCCCGGCAGATACAGAGTTTGCGGGTGATAATCGCACCAGTGCCGCACGACTCAATTATTTCTATAATCCGGCCAAAGAAGTTGGTGAGAAAAAGGAAGAGAAGAAAGTAAAAGTAAGCATACACAATGAACGTGGTGATACCGTTCGTTGGTTTTTGCATGAACCTGACACGGCCGTAAACATTGTGCTTTGGGATTTTGACACAAACGGGATTCTTTTTCCCACTACAGAAAAAAGAGAAACTCCAAAAGAACCGCAAGGTGGAGGTCTGGAAGTAGCACCAGGATTATATAAAGTTGTTTTCCAGTTGGGGCAGTCGAAAGATTCATCAACTGTTTTAGTGCAAGCTGATACGCGTGCAACTCTTTCTTCGGATGCGGCAGAGCAGAGCCAAAAAATATACGATCGATTTAAATCAGCAGTGAAAATGGCCGATACGAGCTATGAACTGCTCAAACAGTATAAGGAAGAAATAGAACATGTGAAATCTTCATTACCAGCTCTTAAAAAAGCAGAAGCAGATACGCTGGTGAAGGAAGCGGGCAAATTGATGGAGAAAATCATTCAATTCGAAGCGTACTACTTTTTGCCCAATGACAGTAAAGGCATCAGAGACGACAGTGACTTACTGGTGTCTGAGCTTTATACGTTTATGTATGCTTATCTGCCGAGATACCGCGGATTTATCGGTGGAAATGCTGAAACAGCCCTTCAATTGATCGAGGGAAAAACCAAACGAATCGCTGATGAAATACAGTTATTCGATACGAATGAATACAGTGTTTGGCAGAAAAAAGTAGAGCAGTTGAATTACTCTTTTTTCTCACCGCGCATTAAGCCTTGAAGACTGAAATTGTACATCAAAACAAATTGCAAGGATTGATTGAAATTTCCTTTTTGGTAATAACGACTGTAGAACTCAGCGGAAGGCGCTTCACGAACGGGAAGAAAAGAAGCGCCAATTCGAGCGAGAACACTGAATCGATCATTGAGCTGATATTCTAATCCGCTTATTCCACCTATTTCATAGGCTAGGAAAGGAGGATCAATTTCGTAATCATAACCGTTGCTCATTAGCTTTTGATAAACAAGAGCGCCAGCGGTGATACCGATGTTGAATTTTATCTTTTTCCAATGATAAGTGGCGCAAATAGGCACTTCAAAATAGTTTAGATGAAAAGCGTAACTAGAATTGGTAATGGAGTCAAGTTTCGCTCGGCTACCCTTTTGGATATACTGAATACCTAATGAAGCGCTCCAGTTAGTCTTCGATGCAAGGTGCACATTGGCTCCGAGCATTCCACCAATTTTATTCCATCCTCCGAGACCATCACCACTCATTTGGGTGGCAGAGATACCAGCATAGATAGAAGGTTGAAAAACTTGTTGAGCTTGACTGATCAAGCTTCCGAGAATAAAAACGAGAATGACGCTATTCTTAATCCAATTCAAATTCACACGCATTGAGTACCTCCTGAGTTGTATTGTCTATTACAAATGCAATTACGGTGCAGTTGCTCGTATTCCAATTCGATTGCACTGGCAAAGTAAAGCTATTTACGCTTTCTAGATTACTTGTTGGATTAGTTGCGAGTGGAACTCCATAAGCCCCGGTAGCCCCAGTGCGTAGCAAATGATTGTGTTCGTAGTCCAATATTTCAGATGGAGTTTGATCATAATCTTCTTGAGCACTAATGATATGTGATTCTGCTAGCAAAACAATGAGGTTATACGAACCGCTCAAATTTTCGAGAAATTGATTGTGAACGTGAATGTTCACTACGCCATCGGCGTCAATAACTTCAGCTTGAATTTGAAGCATCGTACTAGGTGTTTCGGCAAGCTGCGTATTGATGTTGGCTTCCCAAGCATTTTCGACATAGAAGTTGGAAACACCACCTTGTCTGTCAATGCGCGCGGCCGGGTTGAAGCCACCTTCTAGTTGGCCCCAATAGATATTTCCGATCTCGGTATTGTAGTCTGTTTCAAAGGGTGGATTACTTACTACTGCGAGCGTTCCAGCGTGAACAGATAGTGGAACCAGTCGTTCTCCTAACTCTTCATCAAGGGCTTTTACCATGGCAGTAGCCGGCGGGCAAAATCCACAAAGGTGTCCAGTAAATTCTTCGATGAACACATTTTTTATAGGAGAAGCTACCGGAGTAAATGTTGGAGCGTCGCCATATTTTACAGCGTTATAGGGATTCGGCGTGGTAATAACCGGTTGTTCAATTTCATCGCAAGAAGAAAGCAACAATACGCTTGCGGCTAGGAGTGATAGGGAAAATAATCTTTTCATGGTTGATGAATTCAAGATTAGAAACTGCTGGTGATTGTAACTTCAAAGCCGTTTGTGGCCGGTACTGCGCGACATACACCGCCAATGCAAAATACCCCCTCGCGGCGTTTACCATACCCAAGTGTTACGCGGTTGGCCCCGTTGATATAACCAATGGTACCAAACAAATAGTGAATACGTTTATCGCTATTCGGATTGCCATAATTGTACTGATCAATAATGGCGCAAGTCCAGTGTGGTGAGTAGGTGTACTCTGCTAGAATGGTAGCCCAGTCGCCTTTGTCTTGTTGAGTTTGAAGGGCTTGAAGCTCTACGTGTAAGTTGTTTTTCGAGTTGAATTTGTAGTTCATTTCAACCACTTGAATATCTGCATAAACAATGCCTTTGAAGTCGTTGGTAACAGGCGTTACTTTGGTGTTGAATTCGAGGTAGAAATACGTGAAAGCGAGAGAGAGTTTTTTCGAAATTTTCTTTTTGATTTCGATGTTGAAATCGCGCACGTACTTTGAAGGACCAAAGCCCAACGAAGAAACTTCGTAACCATAAACAGCGCCATCAACGCCTTTTAGTTGCGTGGTATCAAGGCCATTTGCGGCAGCGAAGTTGACAGAAAGAAGGGTTCCATACTTTCCACCGAGCAATGTTTCTTTTTTGAAGTTATAAAACACTTCAGCCATGTAGCTCGATTCTCCTGTAAGAGGTGTGGCGTATGGATAAAGGGTGGCCGCCAAGTTATAGGTATGTTGTTTTGTAATAGGAGGAACAAAGTTGATAGGCACATCAAAAAGTTTCAAATTGCGATCGCTACGGAAACTCATATTATCAATTGATTTTGCAGCCACATTGATGCCCAGCCCTTTTACCGAATAACTACCGTTGATGAAAATACCGTGACCTTTTTTATAGATATATCCGTTGTCATCACTCGGGTCGTTGATTTTGGTCACATATTCGGCTGTTAGAGCGAAAGGACCATAATTGATTTGAGTGCGGCCAGCGTAAGAGGCCACGTTTTCAGGGATTTCAAGAAGTAGCGTGTCTTTTTCTAGAATACCACCAGTTTGGAATCGGCTAACAAAACTACCACCAGCGGTGATTTTCAATTTTTTGTCAGCCAATGACGGGAATAAATCATTGATGAAAACTTCGGCATCTGCGCCACGAACAATAGAGCTGGAGTTAATCAACTTAGAATCGAATTCTAATCGTTGTTGACCATAAATAGCTTTTAGTGTTACGCCATTCAGTGGGGTGAAAACAACACGCGCACCATCGAGGGCATTATCGATACCGAGGTTGGGTTCCCAATAAGTGCGAAGGGTAAGTCCAGAGCCAAATTGCTCGTAGAAATTACCCACAGTGATGTCGAGATTGTCATTCTTGTAGCGAGCAAAACGATTGCCTATCCCAGTTCCTTTATATCGATTTTGTGCGCTATAACCTTGGATGGCGTTAAAGTATGATTCGAAACGAACACCAGCGGTGAAGTTACCATAGGTGTAAAATAGATTACCAAAAGCATTAATACCCGTTTGTGGAGGAGGTACTTTGGCACCGATGAGTGAGTCTTCGGTGTATTGTTGCCAAAGCATTTGGAAGTTTCCGCGAATTTGGCCGGTCTTTGGTTTTTCTGAGGAGGTATCTTGAGCAGTTGTATTCAAGAAACCAAGCGCAATCAGGCTTGCGAGTAGTACTTTTTTCATCAACGTACAGGTAGTAATGAGGGAGCAATTTACATCCTTTTTTCCTTTAAATCTCAAGTTAGCTTTTCATCTAAATTGAACGAACGAGGTTTCCTAAAAATGAAAAAGCCCCCACTGAAGGAGGCTTTTGCTTATAAAGATCAGAGTGATCAATTATTTTTTTAGTTTGAGGAGCTGCTCGTGAAGCTCTTCTTCATCGCCCTCGGCGTAGTTGTTGTGCTGCCAAACAATATTTCCATTTCCATCGATGAGGAAAGTGTGCGGAACATTATTTACACCCAATGCTTGGGCGAATTGTTTGTTGGTATCCAAAAGGATGTCATATTCCCAAGAAACACTGCTGATATAAGGAGCTACACGGGTCATACTGCGTTGGTCGTCGATAGAAACGGCAATGATTTTTACACCTGTTTCTTCTTTCCATTCGTCGTAAAGTTCAGCGTAGTTGTTAAGCTCTTTTTTGCATGGGCTGCACCAAGTGGCCCAAAAACAAATAACGATAGGCTTTCCGTCGTTGCTCAACTTTCCGGTATCAATGGTGTTTCCATTGAGGTCTTTTAAGCTAACGCTAGGGAGTTTTGCTTCTTGAGCGAATAGGCTGGATTGTAGAGTAACAGCTAGAAGAAGTAGAAGGAGTTTTTTCATAGTCTTTTATGGTGATGGTCAAAAATAGTGCTTGGCACCTTTCAATCATTGTACCAATTCAATTAATAAATAGAATTCTTGTGTTCTTAAAATAAAAAAAGCCGTCTCGGTATAACCGAGACGGCTTTAGCTCTAGAAGAGAATTCTATTATTTGCTTACAGTCAAGCGGAGAGTTGTTGTCTCGTTGTTAGCGCGAACGTTAACAAGGTACAAACCAGAAGCCAAGTTCTCTACAGAGAATGGTACATTGTAAGTACCAGCAGCTTGGTTGCCCATGCTTTGAACGAATACACGCTCACCCATTACGTTAACTACTTCAAAGCTTACAGTTGAATTGTTGTTCACAGTGTAAACGATGTTTGTAGCATCAGTAGCAGGGTTAGGGTACATACGAACTGAAGTTGCAGCAGTTACTTCTTCAACACCTACAACGGTGTTAACGTTCATACCAGCAGTTGCTTCAGCGTAGTCGTAAGAACCATCGTAATCCCAAACGATATCACCACCGAATGAGTAAACCATCATAGCACCATCAATGTAGTTACCCCATTGTGAACCTTGCATACCGTCGCCATAAGCATCGATAGCAGTGAAGCTATAACAACCAGTTGAAGGCAACCAGATGTTTTCTTGGATGATATCACCTTCAGCGTTTGCAGAGTAATCTGGGCTAGTAGCAACTACAGTGTTGTTTTCGTCGCGGATTTCCCAGCTAGTTTCTGTAGCCCAGTTATCGAATTTGATGTCGATAACAATGTGAGTGTTAGCTTCAGTAGCCATTGCAATCGGAGCAGCCAAAGTGTTGTTAGCAGCATTACCATCTGTAGAAGTGATAGTGATTACAACATCACCAGTTACAGTAGCAGTACCAAGATCAACAGTTGCGCTTTCGAATTGAGCCAATTCACCAACCCAGTTGTAAGTGATAACTGGAGTTACACCAGTTACAGTGATAGTAGCTGATGTCATCAATTGTGAACCAAGGTTAGCGATGTCACAAACGATGTTTGCATCACCACAAGTAACAGTAGTACCAGAGTAGTTCAAAAGAGTACCGTCGTTAGCAGCAACAGTGCTACAAGCAGCATTGCTGATGAAGTCCCAGTGAGCAGCTGCACTCAACTGACCAGTTTCAGTTACGATACCTGTTGGGCAGATAGTGTAAATAGTTGGGAAGTAAGAGATTTGGTAAAGATCAGCGATGCTAGCATCGTCGATGATTGGATATCCAGTACCTGCAGTCCAGTCACCTTGGCTGAAGTTAGCTGTAGTAGTACCAGTTGAAGTACCAGTGATTTGAGCACCAGTGTTAGCTGCTTCACCTTCTACGAAAAGAACTACTACGTCATCTGGATGATCAGTGTGTAGAGTTTCAAGAGCACCGCTGTTGTGGTAGTTCCAACATGGACCACACCATGCAGCAGAAATATCCATAACTACAGTTTTACCTGAAGCAAGGATTTCATAAAGATTATAGGTATTACCGTTAAGGTCAGTACCTGTAAAGTCTGGGGCCAAAGAACCAGATGCCAACTGAGCTTGAGAAGCCGACATCGAGAAAACAGCCGTAAGAGCTAGTAAAATTTTCTTCATAGCGATTTTTGATAATGGTTAATTACACGTTTGAGCCACGAATGTAGTCAAAGCCTTGAGAGGAGGACTAAGCTTTTGTCAAGAAAATAGTAAACCTAAATTGATTATTTCACTGTTAAATTAGCCTGAATCCCTTGATATATCAGTGTTTTTTTTGGTGCTATTCAAGCAAGTTTAGGTGAAAAAAAACTTTGAAAACCAAGAATTAAGCTAAAAGAATCGGTTGGTATCCTTCAAACTGTCCTACTTTTGACTAAATCAATTTTGACGCATGAAAAAATTAGTACTCCTTACACTCGCTTCGCTTATCTACATTGGGGGCTTTTCCCAAAGTCTTTCTCTTATTGATCCTGTTAACGTGGTTACAGGTACTCTAGTTGAAATTGGAAATGGTGAGCTCGCAGCTGACTGGTCGGTTCAGAATATTTCTGAGACTACTATAGCTGTAAGAGCGCGCCGAAACGTTATCGAAGAAGTGACTGGTTCCGCGAATTATTTTTGCTGGGGTGTGTGCTTTGGCGAAACGGTGAATGTTTCTCCTACATCAGTGAACCAAACAATGGCTCCTGGCGACATCAACAATACATTTTACGCTCACTATCGTCCAAACGGAAACGCTGGTCAGACCATTATCGAATATTGCTTTTTTGATGCCAATAATCCTGCAGATCAAATTTGTCAAACGGTCAATTTCTGTGTTGATGCTGAATGTATCGTAGGTGTCGAAGAAACGGCGTCAGCAGGCACTTTCACCAATATTTACCCTAATCCAGTAAATGGTATGGCTAACTTGACCTACCAGTTTATTTCACGCCCTGAGAATGCTAAATTTAAGGTCTATAACATGGTGGGCGAATTGGTAAAGGAATCCAACATTGCTACGCAGTCGGGAATGATCTTATTCCATTCTGACGATTTTAACAACGGTGTTTATGTGGTTGTACTCGAAGAAAATGGTCAAGTAGTAGATACCCAAAAGTTGATCATTTCGAAGTAATCATTTGTAAATCAATACAGTGATGGCCGCGTTCCAAACGCGGCCATTTTTTTTGTGCAAAAGTCGTTTGGCAACTCGTGTGGAATGTTAACGGTTTAAACAAAAAAGAATGTCTTTACCGTGCTATTTTAGCCGCCCTTTAATGATCATCTGCAAAAGGAATGGATATAATTAGAAAGAAAGAAGCGCTTGATTATCACAGCCAAGGTAGGCCTGGTAAGTTGGAGATTATTCCAACGAAACCTCATAGCTCTCAAAGAGATTTGGCTTTGGCCTATTCCCCAGGGGTAGCGGAGCCGGTTTTGGCGATCCATGAGAATCCAGACGACGTTTATAAGTACACCGGCAAGGGAAATCTCGTAGCCATTATTTCGAATGGTACGGCCATTCTTGGACTAGGTAACCTAGGCCCAGAAGCCAGTAAGCCTGTGATGGAAGGTAAAGGCATGCTGTTCAAAATTTTCGCGGACATTGACGGAATGGATATCGAGGTGAAAACCACTGATATCGATGAGTTCGTGAATACTGTCATCAACATATCGCCCACCTTTGGCGGTATCAACTTGGAAGATATTAAAGCTCCAGAGGCTTTTGAAATTGAAGAAAAGCTGAAAGCGGCCTTGGATATACCCATTATGCACGATGATCAGCACGGCACGGCTATTATTAGCAGCGCCGCATTGATCAATGCGCTGGAAATAGCCAATAAGAATATTGCAGACGTCCGCATCGTAGTAAGTGGCGCCGGCGCAGCGGCTCTTTCCTGTATAAGCCTTATGATCAAACTTGGGGCAACCCCATCGAATATTTTCATGTTCGATAGCAAAGGATTGATCGCAAAAACCCGCACAGATCTTGATCATCGCAAGCAGCGTTTTGCTTCTGAAGCTAATTTTGCTGACCTCGCAGAGGCGATGGTAGGCGCTGATGTATTCCTTGGTTTAAGTCAAGGTAATATTGTTTCAGAAGAGATGATTAAGTCCATGTCCGAAAACCCAATCGTTTTCGCGCTGGCTAATCCACAACCAGAAATCGCTTATGACACCGCTGTAGCAGCGCGCCCTGATATTATCATGGCTACCGGTCGAAGCGATCATCCCAACCAAGTAAATAACGTATTGGGATTTCCATTCATTTTCCGCGGAGCACTTGATGTTCGTGCGCGTTGCATAAACGACGAAATGAAATTGGCTGCTGTGAAAGCCTTAGCAGAGTTGTCGAAACAGTCCGTTCCCGAAGAAGTAACCGAAGCATACAACGTAAAAAGTTTGACCTTTGGTAAAGACTATATCATTCCTAAACCTCTCGATCCACGCCTGATCGCTGAGGTTTCGATGGCAGTGGCTCGCGCCGCCATGGAAAGTGGCGTTGCTCGAAACCCTATTAAAGATTGGGATTCATATCGCTCTCAGTTAATGAAGCGCATGGGTCGCGATAATGTCTTGACGCGCAGTATTGCTGAACGCGCTAGAAAGAATCCAAAAAGAGTCGTTTTTGCCGAAGGCGAAAATTATAAAATCCTCAAAGCTGCAGAAAGTGTGCGCGATGAAGGTGTAGCAACGCCTATTCTATTGGGCGATGAAATCCGTATTCGTCAAATGATTGAGGATATGGAGCTCGAGTTGAAAGATGTTCAAATCATTGATCCTCGAACAGCCGAACATGCCGAAGAGAGAGCTTTTTACGGGGATATGTTTTTCCAAAAGCGAATGCGAAAAGGCATAACGCAATTGGAAGCTTCTCGTGTGATGCGTGAAAGAAATTATTTCGGTGCTATGATGGTGGAAACGGGTAGAGCGGATGCCATGATTTCTGGTATGACGCGAAACTATCCTAAGGTTATTCGCCCAGGTTTACAAGCCATAGGACCAGCGGACGGAGTAAAAACAGTGTGCGGTATGTACATTGTTCAAACACCCCAAGGCCCACTATTCTTTGCGGATACCACCGTGAATGAAAACCCCACTGCGGAAGAATTGGTAGAGATCACGCTGCGAGTTTCGGAAACCATCGGTCAGATGAAAATTACTCCCAAAATCGCTATGTTGAGCTACTCTAACTTTGGATCAGGCAAGGGGCCAGATGCTGAAAAGGTGTCGAAAGCGGTTTCGATTTTGCACCGCGACTATCCTAATATGATTGTAGATGGGGAGATTCAGGCCAACTTTGCGTTGAATTCGGAAATGCTCAAAGAAAATTTCTCTTTCTCTCGATTGAAAGACATGAAGGTGAATACACTGATTTTCCCGAATTTAGCGGCCGGAAATATTGCCTACAAGCTCATTCAAGAAATTGCTGGGATGGAGGTGATAGGGCCGGTATTATTAGGAATGAAGAAGAGCTACCATATCCTTCAAATGGGATGCTCGGTGCGCGAGATTGAAAACATGGTGCGCATTGCTGTAGTGGACGCGCAATTGAAAGAAGGAGCTAAATAGACTAAACCATCAACTATTTCTGCCTGCGGGCTTTTGTATGTTGCATTATTTAAGAGGTAAATTAGTAGAGAAAAGTCCAGTTCACGCTGTTGTGGAATGCAACGGAGTGGCTTATTTTCTAAATATCACCCTGCACACCTTCGGCCTTTTACCCGAAGGGGCTGATGCCAAGCTATACACACATATGCATGTGAATGGCAACGATTATTCGTTTGTGGTGTATGGCTTCATTTCCGAAGAGGAAAGAGACATTTTCAGAAAGTTAATCTCCGTAAGCGGTGTTGGACCCAATACAGCCCGAATGGTGCTTTCTAGTCTAAGCGTCAGTGAAGTAAAGCAAGTTATTGTGAGTAAAGACGTAGCTAGCCTGCGCCGTATCAAAGGCATTGGCGAAAAGACAGCTGAGCGCATGATCGTGGATTTACACGATAAAATTGCCAAGGGTTCAGAGATTTCTTTTGAAAAAGTTGCGATTGTACACAATACAATCAAAGTTGAGGCGTTAGCCGCTCTGTCCTCGTTGGGACTAGAAAAAACCAAAACCGAAAAACTGCTTGATAAAATCATGACTCATAATGCATCCCTTTCATTGGAGGAAGTGATCAAGCAAGTACTGAAACAGATATAATTAATTGTGAAAACTAGCAAGCTGTCCGTTGCTGCCCGGATAAGTTTTTTGATTGCCTGCATTGGTATTGTATGGCTAGGATCTGCCCATACGGGGGAGTCCATTGCCCGTGCCTATCGCTCATCAAGAAACTCTGCTGCTCTTGTAGATTCTGTTATTCCTGATCCTATTTGGCCAAATGAAGATGATGTCAATCCCAATGACGAAGCTTCAGGGATTCAAGTTCCTCTGCCATCTAATATCACTTATCGCGTAGAATACAACCCGGAAACGGGCCTCTATGAGGTCATCCAAACGGTTGGTGACCGAATTGATTTTCGTCCGCGCACAACAATGACCCTCGACGAATTCCTCGATTTTCAGCTCAACTCCAATGTAACGGAGTACTGGAAGGAGATCAAAGAGGAAGAGGATGCTGCCAAGCGTGAGTTTGCTCCAATCATCAAAGTGGGGGGAGAAGGCTTTGAAAACATTTTCGGAAGCAACGAAATTGAAATTCGTCCTCAGGGTTCTGCCGAATTGACTTTCGGTATGAACATTTCTAAAACCGACAACCCACGTATTCCCGAAAATCAACGCCGAATTTCTACGTTCAACTTTGATCAAAAAATTCAGCTGAATGTGGTAGGTAACATCGGAACGAAAATGAAGCTCAATGTGAACTATAACACAGAGAGCACATTTGAGTTTGAAAACCAAATGAAGCTAGAATATACCGGCGATGAAGATCAGATTGTCCGCAAAATTGAGCTAGGTAACGTTAGTCTTCCTTTAAAAGGTAGCTTGATTCAAGGTTCGTCGAGTCTCTTTGGTGCTAAAGTGGAAACGCAATGGGGTCGCTTGAAAAACACCACCGTTTTTTCTCAACAAAAGGGAGAACGGAAAGAAGTGACCGTTCAAGGCGGTGCGCAAACACAAGCTTTCGAAATTACCGGTGATAACTACGAAGCGAACCGACACTATTTCCTTTCCAGTTGGTTTCGCGCTCAATATGACCAGGCACTAGCTTCACTGCCGGTTGTAAATAGTGGAGTTAACATTACACGGATAGAGGTTTGGGTAGTTAACCAACAAGCCAATACTCAAGATGTGCGCAATTTCGTTTCCTTCTCTGATTTGGGAGAAAACGGTCAGTACATGAGTACGGATTACGCATACGAAGGACTTGTAAATCCTGCCGGAACGCTCAATCCGGATAACGACAACAACACGTTGTATCAAACCATGGTCAGCAGCCAAGAGGTGCTCGACTTTTCTAACGCGAACGCAGCCATCAATAACCTAGGCTTAGGTCTCACGCAAGGTGTGCACTACGAAAGAGTGGGTAACGCTCGCAAATTGAATACTTCAGAGTACACCTATAACTCTCGTTTGGGTTTCATATCATTGAAACAAAGCTTGAATAACGCAGAGGTGTTGGCGGTTTCTTACGAGTACACCTTGAATGGTCAAACCTTTCAAGTAGGTACACTGTCTCAAGATGGTATTGCTGCGCCTCAGGCATTGATTTTGAAGATGCTGAAGAGTTCCATCACCATGGTTAAATTGTCCGATGGCACACCTGCGCCATTATGGGACAACATGATGAAAAACGTCTATAGCCTCGGTGCTTTCGGTGTGGCTCCTGAAAACTTCCGATTGGATGTTTGGTATAACAATCCGGCAACAGGGGTGAATATGAACTTTATTCCTCGAGGACCTTTTGATGGAAAATTGTTGCTTCAAGTGTTGAATCTCGATAGGATAGACCAACAACAAATGCCTTATCCGGATGGCTTTTTTGACTTCATTCAAAATGCAGCGACCACTGGAGGATTGATAGACGCTCAAACAGGACGTATTTACTTCCCCGTAGTAGAACCGTTCGGGGGACATTTGGAGAAAAAAATTAGGGATGAAATGGGCTTCACTCCAGAAGCTAATCAGTTAGTATCCCAAGTTGTTTTCCAACCACTTTATGACAGCACGAAAACCGCGGCACAGATTCAGTTTCCTCAATTGAATCGTTTCAAAATCAAAGGACAATATCAATCGGCTTCTGGTTCTGAAATTTCACTAAACGCCCTCAATATTCCTCAAGGTTCGGTGAACGTAACTGCAGGTGGTATCAAATTGAATGAGGGTACCGATTACACTGTCGATTACAACTTAGGTCGTGTTCGAATTCTTAACGAAGGTGTAATGTCAAGCGGACAACCCATTACGGTGTCGCTTGAAAGTAACTCGATGTTCAATATGCAGTTCAAAACCCTCATGGGAAGTAGGTTTGACTATAAGTTCAACGATTACTTTACCGCGGGTGGTACCATTTTGAATTTGCGCGAACGCCCACTAACTCAAAAGGTGAACATCGGCGATGAACCAGTGAACAACACCATCATTGGCCTTGATTTCAACTATCAAAAGGAAGCACCTTTTTTAACGCAATTGGTGGATCGTATTCCATTGATTAATACCAAAGAAAAATCGAATCTTACCTTCTCTGCTGAAGCGGCGAAACTTTTCCCTGGACACAGCAGAGCCATTAGTAAAGATGGTAATGCCTATGTAGATGACTTTGAAGGAAGCCAAAGTGTAATCGATTTGCGCTCGTTGAACCAGTGGTTTTTGGCTTCTACGCCAAAACTTCAAAATGCACTTTTCCCTGAAGCTTCTTTGGAAAATGATTTGATCAACGGATACAATCGCGCACGACTTTCTTGGTATATCATCGATCCGCTGTTCTATCGCCAAAATGCATTGACACCACCAAACGTGGATGAAGAAATGCAAAGCAACCACTTCATGCGTGAAGTGTTGGAAAGTGAAGTATTCCCGAACCGCGATTTGCCAACGGGAACACCGAACAACATTGCCACACTCGATCTTTCTTATTACCCTTCGGAGCGTGGTCCTTACAACTATGAAACTCCTGATGGAGAATCCGGTTTTTCGTGGGGATTGAACCCGAATGGTAGCCTACGCGAACCAATGGAACGTTGGGCGGGTATTCAACGCGCATTAACCACCACAGACTTTGAAACGAGCAACGTTCAATTCATTCAGTTTTGGTTGATGGATCCCTTCAACGAAGATTCTGACAACAGTAATGGTGGTGATCTGTATTTCAATTTGGGTAACGTATCCGAAGATGTGCTGTATGATTCGCACATGATGTATGAAAACGGCTTGCCTACTTCGAACAATCCGCTAGAAACTCAAACGAGCAACTGGGGTGTTCAACCATCGCAATCAAACTTTAACGTAGTTAATGCATTTGATAATACCACCGGCAATTACACCCAACAGGATATTGGATTGGATGGTATGAATAGTTCTACCGAGCAGAATTTCTTCGCTTCTTGGTTGGCTCAAATGCAAGGCTATTTGGATGCCGATGCTTATGCAGCTTATGCAGCTGACCCTTCTGCCGATGATTACCGCTACTTCCGCAGTTCGCAGAATGATGCGGAAGAATTAAATACAGTAGAACGATATAAGTTGTTTAATAACAATGAAGGTAACGCCAATACAGATACTCCTGATGGCTATCCAATTACGGCTACTACTATCCCTAACACAGAGGACATCAACCAAGATATTACGTTGAACTCTATTGAGTCGTATTATCAGTACCACGTGAGCCTTCGTCCAGGTGATATGGGAGAAAGCAATATCGGAAACAATTATATCACCGATAGTTTCATTGCGACGAAGACAACGGCCAATGGCGAGGAACGTCAAGTGCGTTGGTATCAATTTAAAATTCCAATTCGTGAGTATGAAGCGCGTTTCGGAAATATTCCAGACTTCCGATCTATCCGTTACATACGTATGTTCATGAAGGGATGGGAAGAACCCGTTACGCTTCGTTTTGCGCGCTTGGAATTGGTGCGTGGCGAGTGGAGAAAATATGAAAATGATCTTGCTGGTGATCAGGAAATAGAACCGAATGACGATGATGAAACAGCATTCAATATTGCTGCAGTGAACATTGAAGAAAACGGAAATCGTGAGCCGGTAAATTACGTTGTGCCTCCTGGGATTATTCGAGAGCAAGACGTAGCCAGTGCCAACTTGAGAAGCTTGAATGAGCAGTCGCTTTCATTAGCCGTTTGTAATCTTCAAGATGGTGATGCGCGCGCAGCGTATCGCAACATTTCACTCGATATGCGTCAGTACAAGCGCTTGAGAATGTTCTCGCACGTAGAGGCGGCTGAAATCGAAAATGAACTTCGCGATAAAGATTTGACAGTGTTTATACGATTGGGTAGTGATTTTGATCAAAACTATTACGAGTATGAAGTGTCAATGAAGACCACTCCTTGGAACACCAGCGATGACGATGACATTTGGCCAGCAGACAACAATTTTGATATCCTTCTGAAAGATCTTCAGAATTTAAAAACAGAGCGTCCATCAACGCAATCGCTGAGCACACCATACGCTAAAATGTTGGCGAATAATATTCGCATTACCATTAAGGGTAATCCAAACTTGGCCAACGTCACCGTATTGATGTTAGGGGTTCGAAATCCTGATAAAGATGAGAATCCATTTACAACAAATGATGATGGCAAACCGGAGTGCGCGGTAGTGTGGTTGAACGAATTACGCATGTCAGAGTTTGATGAAAAGTCTGGTTGGGCGGCTATAGCAAGCATGAACGCTCAGTTAGCAGATTTTGCAACGGTAGCTGTGGCAGGTAATATCTCTACACCTGGATGGGGGACATTGGAGCAAACGGTTCAAGAGCGTCAGCAAAAAACCAAGATGGGACTAGATGCGAACTCTACCATGCAAATGGGTAAGTTTTTCCCAGAAAAATGGGGTGTACAATTGCCCATGTATGTTGGTTTTTCTGAAAGCGTCGAAACGCCTCGATACAGTCCTCTTCAACCCGACCTCGAATTGAATGATGTGTCGAATATTTCGAAGCCACTCAAGAAAAAATCCCAGACCTACACCAAACGTCGGAGTATCAATTTTACCAATGTGAAAATTGTTCCGAAAGATGATGCGGGGTCAAAAGCACCCGACGACAAAGGGGGTAAGGAAGCTACTCCACCAACAGCGCCTGGCCAACAACCGGCAGCGCCTAAAGAAGACAAAGAGCGTTTTTACGATATCCAAAATTTCTCAGTTACCTATGCTTACAATGAGATTTTCTATCGTGATATCAATACAGAATACCGTTTCAACAAACAGTATCAAGGAGGCTTCGACTACAACTTCACCAATAAGCCGAAAGAGATTAAGCCGTTTGCGAAACTACCAGTTGTAAAAGACTCTAAATACCTTCGTTGGGTAAAAGACTTTAACTTCTATCCGGGTTTGAAAAACGTTGGTTTCCACACGGACATGAATCGTACCTACGAAACCAGTCGAGTGCGAAACAACACCTTAGAATTGACAGGTGTGTATAGCGATATGTTGATCACTACTCAGGTTCAGAAAAACTGGAATTGGAAGCGTCAATACAACGTCAAATATGATTTGACAAAGAACATCAAGTTCGATTACACAGCGAATAACATTGGCTTGATCGGTGAACCACGCGGGGTAATCAATAAAGAAGATGGGGAATGGTATAATCACTATAAGGATACCGTTTGGAATAACATTACGCGTTTGGGTGAAACAACCAATTTTACGCAAGCAATGAATGCGACTTATAAGCTGCCTTTAGATAAATTCCCACTCATCGACTTCGTGTCATCAGATGTTCGATATGGCGCTACATTCAGTTGGACTCGTGCTCCGTTCACGCAAGATAGTTTGGGACACACTATTCAAAATAGTCGCCAATTGCAATGGAATGCGCAAGCCAACTTCGAAACGTTGTATAACAAAGTACCTCGCTTGAAAGATATCAATCAGGGTAAAAAGAAGGATGATAAAGACAAAGGGAAGGGCAAAGAAAATCCAGACAATAAGGATGGTTTCGGAAAAGATTTAGAGGATAAAGACAAAAAGAAAAAAGAAAAGATTAATCCGGTAGATGCAGGTTTACGTTTCTTGATGATGGTTAGAAACGTTAGCGGTACCTATTCTCGAAATGAGGGTATACTCTTGCCGGGATATAATCGAAAAACCCGAATGGTTGGTTTCGATGAAAACTTCGAAGGTCCAGGTGTTGGTTTTATTCTTGGAGAGCAAAATACGGACATTTGGGGAAATCCAAACGGCCGCAATTATGCTATGGACGCAGCTGATAATGGTTGGTTGATACAAGCACCCAACTTAAATAATCAGTACAGCGAAACC
This sequence comes from Bacteroidota bacterium, assembly GCA_039798265.1. Lineage (GTDB taxonomy): Bacteria > Bacteroidota > Bacteroidia > Flavobacteriales_D > Sanyastnellaceae > JBDKGH01. Next base: position 70,515 of record JBDKGH010000013.1, read on the forward strand.
TATAATGAAACTTGGAATATTAAAGCGAACTTGGAACCGATCAAATATTTGAAGATTGAAATTTCTGCCAACCGTCAAGAAGGTAGCAATCTCCAAAGTTTCTTCCGATATAATATCGATTCGCTCGAGTATGTATTCCAATCGCCCATGCAAACGGGTAACGTTTCTGTTTCCTTGAATACATGGTCAACAGCATTTGTGAAAGATGACGAGAGCACGTATGATTCACCAGTGTTCGATGCGTTTCTTCAAAATCGACTGGAAGCTTCCGCTCTATTGAACCGTGAAACCTATAATGTAGATAATCCAGAAGCCAATGGTTACTATGCCGGTTTCGGACCGAATTCACAGAACGTAGCTATTCCAGCTTTCATCGCCGCTTACACGGGTAAAAAAGTTTCTGAGGTTGAGTTGAATCCAATGAATACGAAAGCACAGCCTAACTGGAAAATCACCTATGATGGTTTGACAAAAATGCCTGCGGTGAAAAAGTACTTCAAGCAATTCAACATCAATCACCAGTATCGATCAACGATGACGGCTAGTTATGTGACGAACTTGAACTACGCACAAAACAGCGATGGCAATCCTACGGCGCTAGATGAATCTGACTTCCCCAACTTTATTCCTCAACAACAAATTCAAACGGTAACCATTACGGAGTCTTTGTCACCTTTGATTGGTTTTGACATGACTATCAAAACGAAAAAGACTAACGATCCTCAAGTAAAGGTGGAATACAAACGCGATCGTACAGTTGCATTGGGCTTGAGTAACTATCAAATCACCGAAACAAAGAGCAACAGTTTGGTATTGGGTATCGGTTATAAAATCACCGAAGTGCCTAATCCGATTGGCCGCAAGCGTGGTAGTAAATTGCCTATTCAGGTGTTGAAGAACACCAACATCAACTTGCGTGCTGACTTGACTATCCGCGATAACTCAACCTTGATTCGTCGTGTTGAAGAAGGGCAAAATCAGGTAACGGCCGGACAGCGCTTGTTTAGCATTAAGACAAGTGCCGACATGGCGGTGAGCGATAAATTGACTGTGCGTTTGTTCTACGATCAACAGTTGAATAAGCCAAAGATTTCGACGTCCTTCCCAACATCAAACATCAGCACTGGTCTTGCTCTGCGCTTCACATTGAACTAAGCAAAGAGTTATTTCTTCAGCCCCTCTTCGTTGAAGTACAAGGGAAGTAATTGAGTTAATCCAGTTAAACGAATAATCTTACCCTCTTCGCCTTTCATCAAAAGAGCGATAGGGTTTTTTTGCTTTAGCTGGTACTCAAGCATAACTTGTCGACAAGCGCCGCAAGGTGCAACAGGATGATCCATTAAAAAATTTGCAGAGGAAGCCGTTATGGCAATCGCGCTGATAGCCACATCGGGATATTGAGCTGACGCTGAAAAGAACGCAACACGTTCAGCACATAGACCACTCGGATAAGCGCCGTTTTCTTGATTGTTTCCTTCTACGATGACTCCGTTCTCTAAAATGAGTGCGGCGCCAACTTTAAAAAGACTATAAGGAGCATACGCCCGCTCTCTAGCACTGTTAGCTCTGCTTAATAACTCGCGCTCCACTGATGAGAGTTGTTCGTCAGTAGTGTGTATTTCGAGGCGAGTTGAGATGATCAGTTCTTCCATAGAGCTAGCTGAATAGTTTTTTTAAGGATATGTTTACACAATACTATGCAAACGTTACATTTGTTTACAAGTGAACCAAATTAAAGACATATTACTTCAAGGCGATCCTATTTCTTTAAAAGAAATGGATAAGGTGGCTTTAATGAATCGCACAGACACCAAATTTGTGCTCGCCGAAAAAACACTCATTGAAGTATTAGAACAAGTCATTCCTTATTACTCTGTTCTAGAAATCAATGGTGCTCGTATGAATAGGTACGAAACACTCTACTATGACACGCCCGATTTCAAATTCTATTTGCGCCATCAAAATGGGAAAAAAAATCGACTGAAAATCAGAAAACGGTCTTACGTGGACAGTCATTTGACCTTCTTAGAGGTAAAATTCAAATCCAATAAAGACCGAACGATCAAGGATAGAACCAAGCTTCAGGAACTATTGATGCCACTAGACCAAGCGCATTTAGATTTCATTGAGACTGAAACAGGTTTCCATGATGAGCTAGAGCCAAAATTGATGAATAGCTTTTCGCGCATCACCTTGGTAGGTAAGGTTCATAATGAACGCATTACCATCGATACTCAACTGCAATTTAATTTTGATGGTAGGGAAGCGTTGCTGCCAGGTGTAATTATAGTAGAAGCGAAACAAGAAAAGGCTAATCGCCACTCTTACTTCATTCAGGAATTAAAGCGCAGAGTAGTGCGCCCCGAAAGTATTAGCAAATACTGCATAGGCGCTGCACTATTATATCCCGAATTGAAACAAAACAACTTCAAAGAGAAACTCATTAAACTCCGTAAAATAGCTTATGCCATTCCTGCTTAATTTATTAGAATTTTTCGATCTCCAAAATTGGTTGATTGCCATTCAAGATGCCACTCCGGTGATTGTGGAAGAAGCAACGGATAAGTTCAAACCGCTTGGTGGAGTAAAGCTTTTCAAGCTTGAAGATTTTTTGGAATTAGTGATCCGACTTTCGCTTCACATGTTCTTCATCTTCTTATTGGTGCGTGTTATCTATTATCCAATTGCGAAACGAAAAGATTTTCTATTTACCTATTTCTTATTCAGTATCTCTATTTTCCTCATGTGTTTTTTGTTGGAAAGTGTAAAACTTGAAATGGGGTTTGCATTAGGTCTCTTTGCGGTTTTCGGCATCATTCGTTATCGCACAGATGCGATTCCTATTAAAGAAATGACCTACTTATTCATCATCATCGGAATGTCGGTGATGAATGCGTTGATCAATAAGAAAATTACCTTAGTAGAATTGACCTTTGCTAACCTAGCCATTATCGGTCTCACTTATGGTTTAGAAAAGGTATGGTTGGTTCGTCACGAGTCTCAAAAGATCATTATTTACGAACGCATAGACTTGATTCCAATCTCTCGCCGCACAGAAATGTTGTTAGATCTTGAAACACGCACCGGTATCAAAATCAATCGCATCGAAATTGGTAAGATTGATTTCTTGAAAGATACGGCGATGGTGAAAATTTATTTTTACGAAGATCAGCAACCCGGTCAAATGGACGAGTCCTTAACCGCGAGTAATTTTAATTCGTAAAGCTCAATTAATCTTTTTGAAGAAGAACGACGGCGTAAGCATTTACGCCTTCTTCTCTTCCGACAAAGCCCATTTTTTCGGAAGTAGTGGCTTTTATAGAAACATCGTCTGTTTCAATTTTGCAGATCTCCGCGATAGCGCTGCGCATCGCTTCTACGTGCGGTTTTATTTTTGGCTTTTCAAGGCACAAGGTAGCGTCAATGTTACCAATGGTCCACCCTCGTTCGCTTGCAAGTGAAACGGTTTGACTCAATAAAATTTTAGAGTCAATGTTTTTAAAATCGGCGGAAGTATCGGGAAAATAAAATCCAATATCTCTTAGGCCAGCCGCACCAAGAATAGCATCGCAAATAGCGTGTAACAACACATCGGCATCACTGTGCCCCAAAGGCCCAAAGGAAGAGGGTATTTGAACACCCCCCAGCCACATTTCACGCCCTTCTTTTAGTTGGTGCACGTCATAACCAAAGCCTACTCTTACTTTCATGATTATTCAGCAGGAGTAGTTTCTTCACCAGCGTTTCCGCCACCGCCTAATCCAAATTTCAAGGAGAAGCGAAGTGTATTGGCTAACGGGTTGTTCTGAGTAGTAGAAATGAGGTAAGAAATGTCGATCGTCATCACTTGGTATTTCAATGCAGCACCTATGGTGATGAACTGACGATTACCCTTGGTGAGGTGCTCGAAAAAATATCCGGTACGAAAGGCAAATTGCTGATCGTACCAATATTCTAAACCTGAGCTAATATTAATTTCACGAAGTTCTTCTCTGAATTTACTTCCGCTCACAATTGTTTTCGTGTTCGAGTCGTACTGTCCTGGAGCATCGTAAAAAGATTGTACAATTCCGGTTGCTGTGCCCACATTTGGATCAAGACCAGAGATAATGGAGTCACCAGTCGAGTTGTAAAGTGGAGGAGTAGGCACCAACAGTTTGTTGAAGTCGGTAGTAAAGGTTAATTGATTGTAGCTATCCAATTCGGTAATCAAGGCAGCGCCTAATTTCAAGTTTGTTGGAATGAAGTCGCGGCGATCTGTATTGGTGTAACGCATTTTCGCTCCAACGTTTGAGATGTTTATACCCCAATTGAAAGTTGCGTCTTTATCTCCTAATTTGATATCGTCATTCGTGTAAAAGGCAGAGATATCTACTGCGAAGCTTCGACCTGGGCGGCTATCAGCACCGGCTACAGTGCCACCCCCAGTGAGGTTCGAATTGACAAATCGAGCAGCGATACCACCACTGAATCTTTCCGATAGACGCTGACCGAAGGCTACGTCCAAAGCAAATTCAGCTGGTTTAAAAGGACGAATAACAGAACCGTTTTCATCAGTGAAGGTGATTTCACCTAGGGTGAAATAACGCAATGAACCAGCAATACCTTGGGTTTTGCTGAGCTTTTTATAACCTGAAAGGTAGGCCAAGCTCATGTCATTTACCAAAGCACGAAGCCATGGAGAATAGGAAAGTGATGCTTCAACATCTTGCTTCAAAAAGCCGAGCTTAGCAGGGTTCCAATGTATCAAGTTAGCATCAGGTGAAATGGCTACACCCGCATCGCCCATTGCACCCGAACGAGAATCAGGGGCAATCATCAAAAATGGAACGGCGGTGGTTATCGTGTTGAGCTGCACCTGAAGAGCGCGGTCTTGCTGGTTAACAATCTGCCCATTAGACACAGAGGCCAAGCTAATGAGACCGAGAAATGCAGGGATAACGTGTTTGAAGTTCATTCTTTTACGTAAAGGGAGGGGCAAATATACGCAGGAGACAGCAGTAAAGTTTCTATTTCAGAATCACAAGCTTCTCAAACTGTTCGGCTTCACCGCCTAATTCATTTTGTACTTTTAATCGATAGATATAAACGCCTTTACCAATGCGGTCGCCATAGTCGTCTGTTCCGTCCCAGGCAATGGGAGCAGAACGGAAGCCATTTTGCTGCATCGGTTGGTTGATGGTCTTCACCAATTTACCACCTACGGTGAAAATTTGAATTTGAACCTCAAGCATTTGGCCGGCTTGGTTGTGCTCAAAGAAAAACTCGGTAGAGGTAGTAAAGGGATTGGGATAATTCAATACATGCTGTAAAGCAATGGATGCATTTTCCGCCACCGTGAACTCTATCGTCTTTTCAGATGAATTATTGTGCACGTCCCAGGCTTTTACCTTCAAGGTATGGTCGCCAGTAGAAATGTTGTTCAATTGATAACGTACTGATCCACGCTGGTAGGTATCTAAATCGGATTCGTAATATTCATTGAGAACGATCGGGTTTTGAGATTCGGCATCTATAATGGCCGTAATGTCATGACCAATGCCATTACCAGAGGTGTTGATACCATTCTCATCTCTCAAGTAGGCAAGTAAAAGTGGTTCTGTATTGGTTACTCCTCCGCTTACAAAAGTGGTATCATTCATAAACAATTCGATCTCCGGCCCCACAGTGTTTAGTTGGGCACCACTTAAACTTCCTCCTAATTTAAATGATTCGTTATAGCCGTGAGCATCTTGGCTTCCAGCTACGGCATAATAACTAACTCGGGCTGTATCCACGCTGTAATTGATGTCGTAAGGCACTACAAAGCGGTAGCTAAAATCACCGTTCGTTACGCTCGCTTTTCCTTTGAATAAAATGCGGTTGAAGGTGTTGTAGGTCTGCACGTTGTTAGCGCCATCATTATCGAGAGTGTTCACTACACTGGCTTTATCATAAACAGTAGGATAAACAAAACCATTAAAATCGGTGAGTTTCACGCCATTTTCATCGCCTACATAACCCGTAAACTCTACTTCTTGAAGTGACTTTAAGGTGTCAGTAAAAGTGGTGATATCAATACCATTGATGGCCGTATTATATATGCGGTGTTTGGGATAAACCATTCGAATAGCTGGATCACCCAAAAGGCTAAAATTGGGCTTACTGTTATTTGTAGGGCTCACATTGTTTTTGGTGAGCATATTTAATTTCCCCAAGCTAAGGTTAGAGATGGTTCCATTTTCGAAAGAATAGGTGAAAAAGGCCTCGTCCATTTCTTCATTGGAGCCCGAGAATACAATTCGGGTAGTGGTAAGCATTACGATGGCACCTCCAGAGGGGTTGAGCAATAAAGCTTCACCGGCAGAGAAATAGCCAGGATCATCATATCGGGCTAATTCGCAAGTAGCAGTTAAGAAAACAGGAAGACGATTGTAATTGGAAAAATTCTGAATGGTTGGAATGTCCAAAATTCGCTCGTGCGCCCATCCGCGCTCTCCTCCGTGACCGATGTAGGTAACTAATAGGGAACCGTTTTCAATTCTACGGCGAATGGCATCCTCTCCATCGGGATAACGCTCACCACCAGGAGTGGTCACCTGTTGGAAGGCGTCCATGTAAATTTTTTGAATATCGTATTCCGGATAATTGGTGCGGAGGTATCGAGCGAAACGATCGCTTTGATTTAAGTGCTCGTCTTCCGTAGGCCCGAAACTTCCATCTTGGTCGTCAGCAACGAAAGTCAATATGTTGCGCCAAGTGCCATAAGGACTTAAGGATGCATCGCCTTCGCTGTAAGCGCCACCATCGGTAGAAGGATTTTCAGAAACGTACTTGCGCACTTTTTTGAAGTAGGTTTCAGCTTGACTGGCATTCGATGCGGGTATTCTGCCTACGCCGCAGTCAAGTAGGTTTTCGTTTTGCTCATCATCATCGTCTGATAGAAAAACGAAGTAATCATCGCTGACATAAGAGCCTAAAACAGAAAGCGATTCGTCACTTTCAAAAAGGATGAGGTTGTAATCCGAAAAATCTTCTATTCCTTTATTGCGGTTATAAGCGCCATCACCGAATAACAGTAGGTTTTGAGGCATTAAGTTTTCATCACCACCTGCGCGATCGTATAGCATTTTCATGAGCATGCGAATGGCCGTAACATCGGGGTTTCCACTCGAAAACTCATTGAACACATCCATCACATTGGTAAGCACTACTGTTTGGCCAAGAGAGGTGTGCAAGTCTGCAAAACTTTGCGCTATGCCCATATGCTTCGGTGCAGCAACAATAACAAGATCAATATCACTTAAGGCGTGGAGGTTTTGATTGGCCACACTTCCTTTTGGTGTTGGAGAAAAATAACCACTTCCTCCAAAAGCAATAAATTCATGAGCTTCAGCAATGGTCATTTTCCACTCGGCCACACCACCTGTTGTAGTAAAGGTGATTTTTTTCGGAGCAAGCGGATTGGTAATGTCCCAAATATTCTGAACGGTGGAAGCATTGCTCAATTGAAATAACACCGTTTCACTTGTTCCATTGGAAAGTGTGTCACGGAATATCATTTGGTTGCCATTCATACTCAAGGTGCGTGTGGCATTTACCGTGATATAGTCTAACCAACCCTTAGCATCTGCATTCGATTTAACGTAAGTCAGCGTAACGGGTATAGTGCTTGAGGCAGGAGTAAAATTGCGAACCACCAGTTGATCGGAGGCAACGTCAGAAGTCACGTTATCGCTCACCGCACTTAAGGTGGTGGTGCCTGTTACTCCCGGGGCGGAAAAGTTGAAATTACTGGCCGTCCCCAATGAACGGGACGCTACATTAATGTCAACACTGGCATTTACTGAACTTACGTTGGGGAAATTGAAATTGTACGTGGCGTTGAGGTTGCTGTCAAAAAGGTCCCCGTACATCTCACGCCCTGATTTTGCCAAATTGTAAAGATCATTTTCGATGTATTGGTAATCAGGGAATGAAGTGGCAGTTCGGTTTTCAACCTCAGTTACTTCGGGAAGAGTTTCGATTCGGAGTGGTTCTGTATCGTCTATTCGAATAAAGTAATAAGCAGAGTCTGAGTAAAAATGCTTGTTTTGAACCCATCTCTTTCTGCCTAGTGTATTGTTATACTGTAACCGCCAGCTGTCAGGTCCTTTTCCGTAAAAAACAAAAAACTCATTGGCATCAAACTCTTGATCGCCGTCGCCTTGGAAAAAAACGGGATTCTTGGTAAGGTCATCGGGTCTTTCTACGCTGTTCAAAGTGGGCAAAAGAGAGCCGCCGTTACCGTAAATGTTAATTTGCTCAGGATTGAGATTGTCTACATCAACGCCCAGGGCGTCAAAAGTGTTTTTATCCAATTTATACATCCCATCGCGGGCAATCGCAATTTTATACCAGTTGCCCTCAGCCAATACTGAATTTTCAGCAAAAGTGAGAGTTCGTTTTCCTGAACGATTAGGAGCACCGAGGTCAACTTGAAGTTCAAACGACTTCAGAATTTCAAGTTGGCCATTTCTTTTTCTGATAGGGAGCACTTTTACGATCAGGTAAGGAATTCCGGCAGCGTCCGTTACGCGGGTGATCACTTTCCAGTCCGATTCAATTCCTGATTCTGGAAGTGAATTTGAAAGGTTTTTTGGAAAAGATGTAACCTCTTCGGTCGTAAATCGGTAAGAGTACGCCGACGCGTTGGCGTTTAGCTGTTGTCGATAAACGAAAAATGGCAACCCTGATTGATCAATAAGTGCATTATCGAACAATTTTTGGGGGGTAATTTCAGTTTCAGACGAAAGATTGGAGGCCCATTCCAAGGTTTTTTGGATGGGAATCACATTTTGCCCACTCATTTTGGCGAAGCTCAAAATGATTAAGGTTGTTGAAAACGAGGCTTTTAGGCAGTTTTTCATGAAAAAATGGAAGGGATGAAGCAACGGCATAAACATAAGGCGTGTCTGAATATTGTACACGTTCTAAATTTTTAGGACGCAAAAATGTTGTATTATTGCTAATTCATTTATCACCCTATAGAAAACCCGTGCGGATGAAAAAAGTTTTGTTATCGCTTTTTGCAACCCTCACTGTTCTTGGTTTGTGTTCTAATCAAGCACAAGCTCAAGATCCTGAGTTTACACAGTTTTACGCCAATCCGTTGTACCTCAACCCAGCATTTGCGGGTACTGCGCGTTGTCCTCGTGCTGTTATCAATTACCGTAATCAATGGCCTTCTTTGTCAGGAACATTTGTGACCACAAGCGCCAGTTACGATCAACACGTAGAAACCATTCAAGGTGGTTTGGGGATTATGTTCCTCAACGATCGTGCTGCCCAAAGCACATTGACCACCAATGCCATCAGTGGTATTTATTCTTACCAACAACCCATCAGCCGCAAGTTTTCAGTAAAGGCTGGTCTTCAAGCGACTTACTTCCAAAAATCATTGGATTGGTCAAAGTTGACATTTGGCGACATGATTGATGCTCGTAAGGGCTTCATTTATGAAACCAATGACGTGGCGCGCGGAAACGGTAAAGTAAATAACATCGACTTTTCTGCTGGTCTTCTAGGTTTCAGCGAAAAAGTTTTTGGTGGTATTGCCGTTCACCACTTGAACGAACCAAACGAATCATTAATCGTTGGTACAAGCCGCCTTCCAATGAAATTTACTGCTCACGCAGGTGCTGTTATACCTATTCAAAAGAAGCGTCGCGATGCGCAAGCTTCATTGAGTCCTAACGTACTTTATCGCCGTCAAGGTGAATTCCAACAATTAAATCTCGGAATGTACGTTAACAAAGGACCAATTGTAGCTGGTGTATGGTTCCGCGGCTTGTTGTTTGGCCAAACCTACCGCGATTCATTCATTACTACCATCGGTATCCAAACTGACGTTTTGCGTTTTGGATACAGTTACGACGTAACTATTTCTCAGTTGACCCCATCGACTGGTGGATCACATGAGATATCTTTGGGAATTAATTTTGACTGCAGACCGAAAAAACCGAAGTTCCGTCAAATACAGTGTCCTTCGTTTTAAGTTTAGCGACTTACCATAACTTTCAAAAAAGGGAAATCATGAAATCAATGGCAAGCAAATTCAGAATCCTCGGACTTCTGGCATCTGTTGCTCTCCTCGCATCCTGCGAGAAAGAACGCTCAGGCGCTACCGGATGGTCGTACAACGACCCAAAAAACGGTGGTTTTGAGCGTATCGACTACATCGAACAAGAAACAGGTCCTGGTCTCGTATTGGTAGAAGGTGGTACCTTCACCATGGGACGAGTGGAAGATGATGTTAACTACGCATGGGATAACATCCCACGCCGTGTTACTGTATCTTCTTTCTACATGGACGAAACCGAAGTAACCAACCAATACTGGTTGGATTATTTGCATTGGTTAGGTCTTGTGTACGGTGACAGTTATCCTGAAATCGTTAACCGCGCATTGCCTGACACGTTGGTATGGCGCGAAAAAATGGAATACAACGAACCATACGTAGAATACTATCTACGTCACCCTGCTTACCAAGACTACCCAGTAGTAGGTGTAAGCTGGTTGCAAGCTAACGACTGGTGCGCTTGGAGAACTGACCGCGTAAACGAATTGATCATGATTCGTGAAGGTTTGTTGGTTCATAATCCAACTGCTCAAGTTGACGAAGAACACTTCACTACAGATACTTACCTTAACGGTCAGTACGAAGGTGAAGCTGCAGCTGATGGTATCGTAGATCTTAATCCAAAAGGTTCTGGTTTCCGTAAAGTGCGCATGCAAGATGGTATCTTGTTGCCTCGCTACCGCCTCCCAACTGAAGCAGAATGGGAATACGCAGCTCTCGGCTTGATCGGTAACTCTTTCCAAGAATTGATCACAGATCGCCGTACTTACCCATGGAATGGTCACTACGTTCGTAATGACGATAACGGTGGTAAATTCTTCGGTACGATCCGTGCCAACTTCGTTCGTGGATCGGGTGATATGATGGGGGTTGCAGGTTATCTGAATGATAACGCTGATATTACAGCTCCTGTTTATGCTTATCCTCCAAACGACTACGGTTTGTACAATATGTCAGGTAACGTATCTGAGTGGGTAATGGACGTTTATCGTCCACTTTCTCCAGAAGATAAATCAGAGTTCCGTCCTTTCCGTGGTAACGTTTATGAAACGAAAACATTGAATAGCGATGGTACGATTGCGGATAAGTTTGATTACAACGTTTATGATATTGAAGGTTGTGATTACTTCTTCCGTAGTTATCAGAAAGAATCTGCTACACGTTTGACTGAAGCAGAAATTACCTTCTTCGACAATAACATCACAGCAAAAATCGAACAAGCTCGTACCAAAGAGAAAGAGCGTAAAACCGACGAAGCTCAACAGATCATGCAAGCAATCATGGACGATATCACTTCTTTTGATTCTCCAATTGCCCCAGATCTTCGTGATGGTATGTCAGACTACATGACCAAAACAGCGGGTAACCAAAAATCTCGCGAGGTTAACGTAGAAGAGAACATTGACCGTCGTAACTACCGCAAATCTGATAACATCGACTACCAAGACGGTGATTTCAGCAGCAGTATTTTCTACAACGACAACTCTTACGAAACTGATAAAAACCGTATGTACGAGTGGGGTCAAACTACATTAGTAAATAACCGTGCACGTGTGTACAAAGGTGGTAACTGGCGTGACCGCGCTTACTTCACCATTCCAGGTACACGTCGCTTCCTCGATGAGCGTCGCTCAATGGCAACACTAGGTTTCCGTTGCGCCATGACTCGCGTAGGTAGCCCAACCGGTATCGGCGCACGCGGCGAATAAGAATTTCCCTTTTAGAAAAAAGGCCGAGGCTTAGGATCTATCCTGAGTTTCGGCCTTTTTCTTTTAAGGGCTTTTTCACAATCGACCTTGAGCAACAAACTGTATGAAGCGCTCGCTTGCTGTTTTGCTATTCTAAATTTGAAACATGATGGATCGAATTTTTCAGCAATTCTTGCGCGTTCACAAAGTGACCACAGATACGCGTCATATTGAAAAGGACTCAATTTTTTTCGCCCTTAAAGGTGAACGATTCAATGGTAACACGTTTGCCTTGCAAGCTCTAGAAGCTGGAGCTTCTATGGCTGTGGTGGATGAAGTCATAGCAGGCGCTGATGAACGCGTAGTTCAAGTAAACGACGTACTCGCTGCCTTGCAGGAGTTGTCAAAAATGTATCGATCTACTTTCAGTATTCCGTTCGTAGCCATCACGGGTAGCAATGGAAAAACGACCACGAAAGAATTAATGCGCGATGTACTGAAGAAAAAGTATAAAGTGCATGCTACGAAAGGAAATCTGAACAATCACATTGGAGTGCCGCTTACTTTGTTGAGTATGCCAGCGGATACCGAGCTAGCTATTATAGAAATGGGGGCCAATCACCAAAAAGAAATCAGTAGCTATTGCCAATACGCCATGCCCGATTTTGGATTGATCACCAATATTGGTAAAGCACATTTAGAAGGCTTCGGTGGTGAAGAGGGAGTGAAAAAAGGCAAGCGCGAATTGTATGACTTTATTCAGGCAAAAGAAGGGCTGGTGTTTGCCAACACGGAGTATCCCGTGTTAGACGAAGTGAGCAAAGGAATGCGCCGGGTGGAATATGGGTTTCATACAGGGGGACAACATTTGTCAGCGGTAGAAGGTGGCGAGACATTGACCTTTGATTTAAGCACTGAGAATAATTCGGCGATACGTGTGCATACGCAATTAGCGGGCAGCTACAATTTGTATAATATGGCCTCGGCCATAGCCGTGGGGCGCTACTTTGGTGTGCCTTTACAGGATATAGTAGATGCTATTGAGGCATATACACCCGATAATAATCGATCTCAACTAGTGAAGTCTGCAAAGAATACCATAATTATGGATGCATATAATGCCAATCCAAATAGTATGGTAGAGGCCTTGAAAAATTTGGCTAAGCAAAATCACACAAGCAAGTTGGCCATAATAGGTGACATGCGAGAATTGGGCGAAACGGGGCCATTAGAACATCAGAAAATTATCGATCTCGCGCAGGAGTTGGGCTTGAGTTGTTGGTTAGTGGGCCCTATCTTTTTTTCTTTAAAAGAAAAATCAAATTTTCCGGCATTCCTCAATACGGATGATGCCAAACAATATCTCCAAAATCACCCCATAGAAAAGGCTTTGGTACTGTTGAAGGGATCACGAGGAATTAAATTGGAGGGCTTGAGCGATCTGCTCTGATTTACCCGCTATTTTTGCCCCTCGAAACGAAGAAGAATATGAAGAATTTCATCGAAGAAATGAAGTGGCGCGGAATGCTCCACGACATCATGCCAGGAACAGAAGAGCTACTCAATAAGGGTATGGTTTCGGGTTATATTGGATTTGACCCAACAGCTGACTCATTGGGTGTAGGCAACTTGGTGCAGGTCATGACTCTTCTTCACTTTCAACGCTGTGGTCACAAGCCTTTTGCTTTGATTGGCGGTGCCACTGGTATGGTGGGCGATCCGTCTGGCAAGTCTGCAGAGCGCAATTTATTAGATGAAGATACACTGCGTCACAATTTAGCTTGTCAGCGCGCCCAGTTAGAGAAGTTCCTCGATTTTAACTGCGGAGCCAACTCGGCAGAAATCGTGAATAACTACGATTGGTTTAAAGACTTCACATTCCTTGATTTTATTCGCGATGTGGGAAAACGAATAACGGTGAACTACATGATGGCGAAAGACTCCGTGAGTAAACGCTTGACGGGAGAAAACCGCGAGGGCATGAGCTTTACCGAGTTTACGTACCAATTGATACAAGGCTATGATTTTTTCCATTTATGGAAAAACAAAGGCATCCAACTGCAAATGGGAGGAAGTGATCAGTGGGGTAACATTACTACAGGTACTGAGTTGATTCGAAGAATGGAGGCGGGAGAAGCCTATGCGCTTACTACACCACTGATTAAAAAGGCAGATGGCACTAAATTCGGAAAAACAGAAGGCGGCAATATTTGGTTAGATGCCAAACGCACTTCTCCTTATAAATTCTATCAATTTTGGTTGAATAGCAGCGATGCAGATGTGGTGAATTACATCCGTATTTTTTCTTTAAAAACAAAAGAAGAAATTGATGCCTTGATCGCTGAACATAGCCAAGATCCAGGTCGACGAGTGGTTCAAAAGGCATTGGCCGAAGAGATTACAGAACGAGTTCACTCCAAAGCCGATTTGGAAGCGGCATTAGCAGCGTCGGAAATTCTTTTTGGAAAATCAACCACCGAGGACTTGAGAAAAGTGAATGAAAGCGACTTGCTAGATATTTTCGAGGGTGTGCCCCAAGGAAACTACTCAAAGGCGGAACTAACTGCAGGTGCGGGTATGATTGACGTTTTGGTAAAAAGCGGTTTCTTACCTTCAAATGGAGAGGCGAAGCGCGCTTTACAAGAAAACAGCATCAGTGTGAATAAGGAAAAAGCAAGTGCCGATAAGGCCTTTGCTGCCGCTGATCTTTTGAACGATAAATATGTGCTCCTGCAGCGGGGTAAGAAGAATTATTTCCTCCTTATAGCCGAATAATTTTTTTTCAAATAGCTCTAAAAATAAAGCGAGGCTCCCGATGGAACCTCGCTTTATTTGTTTAGGAAATCATGAAATCTTGATCATATAAGGCTTACCGGGAGAGGCAGGCACTCTATAACCAATGTTTTTGAAGACTTGCGTCCTCTTCAGATATAAGACGCAGGCAAAGTGTTGGGGTTGCTTATGAAAAAAGGAAAAATTATTCGGGCGCAATCATGAGGTTACAGCCGCGAGCTTCCGATTGATCAAATCTTCCGATCACTTCGAATTGACCATTTTCATGGAGTTTTCCAAGATCTTCAGTAGCAATAAAACTGCAGGAATAGAAGTTGGCGAGATCAATGATGTTGATTCCTCCCGATTTACCGTTTGGTGCCGCACTAAGCGGATCGGTGGTGTCGCGCAGCAAGATGCGTAGGGTTCGGTTTTGCTTAAAAAGGCCACCGCCGTCAGAGTAAGCCTGACTAAGTAGTTCGGTCATTCCATATTCACTGTGAATCGGGATAGGACCAAAACGATGCTGTAAAAAGCGGTGCACTTGCTCTCGGGTCATTTCCTCTCTTCTTCCCTTCATTCCGCCTGTTTCCATAATGGTGGTATGCTGAAGAGGAAGCGAAAAGTGTTCGGCAAAATCAAGTAGCCCGAACGTAACGCCGAGGAGGAGGGTTTTTATACCGGCTGCTTCATTGGCTATTAATTGCTGAGCGAGCTCGGTATGATTGTGTAAGTAGAATCCAGAACCGGCCTTGGCTTTAGCAATCATCGATTCGGCCATCAATACCAATGAAGAGCCTGTTCTTTCGAGATAGGAGGGAAGTAAGGCTAAAACACACCAATCTTGAAGAGCCCCGTAATGTTCTTCGAAAAGCTGCAGAGCATGTTCGATGTAAGCGTTTTTGAAAGCAACGAGATGCTTGCTTGTTTTTTGTCCGGTAGTACCAGAAGAGGAAAAGACGATTTCTGGAGAAAAACCGTTGGAAATGATCTCGTGACTTTTGAAGAAAGAGATGGGTAAAAATGGAATCTTTTTGTAATCATTGATGGATTCCGGTGCAATTTTTAAAAGAGACAAGTAGTCTTTGTAAATGGAAACATGCACACTTTGATAGCGAAACACCTCCATTGCCACCTCTTCGAAGCGAAAATCGCTACCAGGGTGAACTATTTTTTGGAAGAGTTGTGAGTGTTGCATGATTTGGAATTGCGAATGCAAATAAAAACCGATAGTTTTGAAGTAATGAAAAAGAGTTCACTTCTTTTATTGATTTTCGTCTTTTTGATGGCGTCCTGCCTCAAAAGGGAAGAATACTCGGATGTACCTTCGATCACCTATAAGTCATTTACTACCTCTGCGGACTCTGCGGTGCTTGTAATGGATTTTGTAGATGGAGATGGTAATTTCGGTATTACCGAATCGGATACCAGTGGCATCTATGATGACTGTTTTCAACGGTATAACCTCTATGCCGAGTACTACGAATTGCGCAATGGCGTGTGGACGTGGGTTCAATTGGATCCGTGCATTGACCAACTTCCTTTTTATTATCAAGTCCCTTTTGCAGAGCCCACTGGTCAGTTTAAAACCCAAAAAGGACAAATAGAGATAGTGATGAAACCTACGTACTACCTCACCAATGACTTTGATACCTGTCGGTTTGTGATCAAAATAGCGGATAGAGACCGCAACTTCAGTAATACGGTGACAACCAGAACTTTTGTAAAGCCGATCTAATCTTCGTTTAGAAGGCAAAAAAGCGTGGACTAGGGGCATTTTTCCATCGTTAGAACTGTGATTTTCACCGATGAGTGTTTGTATTTGTCGGGAAAAAAAGGACTTTCGACGGGCAACCAACCTACTTTAGCTGCGTCTAAGGAGTAGAAGATACCTCACCCTAAAATTCGTAAGCTATGAACACAATGGAATTTCTTTCAAAAGTTTGGGAAAACGATCCCCAGTACATCATGGGCGGTTTTCTGATCATCTTGATTGGTGCGGTGGCAAAGGCGCGTCTCTTTGCAAAAGGTAATCAACCTTGGGTAGCGGCTCTTGTTCCAGTATGGGACATGATCGTAACCCTTAAGATGGTTGGTCGTCCGGTTAGTCATGTGGCCTATTTCTTAGTGCCAGTGTACAATATTTATTTTGCCTTCAAAGTGCTCATTGAGTTGGCACAAACGTTTGGTAAAGTATCTATTACAGATTATGTGTTAGTGAGCGTATTGAACGTTTTCTACGTTTTAAACCTAGCACTTGCCTACAACGAAGAATATCTCGGTCCTGTTTATGGACACGATATCAAAGAGGTTGCCTCGCGCAAACCTGCTTTGGCATAAGCATTAATTACACACGAAGAATCCCGATACTTTTCTTGACGAATGCGTCAATGAAGTATCGGGATTTTTATTTTCAAAGGTCTTATTATCCAATAAACGCTTTCGCTCTGTTCAAGGCGCCAGCGAGTCCCTCGGCATTATTTCCCCCAGCTGTTGCAAAGAAAGGCTGACCGCCGCCGCCACCTTGAATGTCTTTTGCAAGGTCGCGAATGATAGCAGAGGCATTGAGGTTTTTCTCTGCCACGAGGTTGTCGGAAACGATACAAGTTAGGGTTGGTTTGCCTCCCACCTCTGATCCGAATACAGCAAAAAGATTATCCACTTCACCTTTCAATTGGAAAGCAATGTCTTTGATGTCCGCTGCTTCCAAATCTACTTTTTCAGCAATGAAGTTTACTCCATTGATTGCAGTAATGCGTGTTTTGATTTCAGATTTTAATTGACCGGCTTTCTCTTTGTTAATCTTATCGAGCTGCTTTTGGAGTTCGGCGTTTTTGCTTTGCAAATCTCCAATGGCTTTAAGAATATCTTTTGATTTTACTGTCTCGCGAATCGCCGCTAGTTGATCCAGTTCTTCTTGGATAAAACGAAGCGCACCCGTAGCGGTGAGTGCTTCAATTCGTCGAATACCTGCTGCTACGGCGCTTTCAGATTGAATTTTAAAAATCGCAATTTGTCCCGTTTGATTCACGTGCGTTCCACCACACAATTCGATGCTTTCGCCAAACTGTATAACACGAACTACCTCGCCATATTTTTCACCAAAAAGCATCATTGCGCCTGTTTTTTTGGCATCTTCAATGGGCATTGATCGGTTTTCTATCAGCGCGAAGTTCTTACGAATTAGTTCATTTACCCGAGCTTCAACTTGGGTCAATTCTTCTTCCGTCATCTTGGAAAAATGAGAGAAGTCAAATCGCAAATAATCGGGATGCACTAAGCTTCCTTTTTGCTCAACGTGTGTACCCAACACTTCACGAAGTGCTTGGTGCAACAAGTGAGTAGCACTGTGGTTGCTCATCGTTTCTTGACGACGGGCAGTATCTACCTGTGCTACAAAAGGAACGGTCGGGTTTTCTGGAAGCTCATCGATGAGATGAACGATCAAATTGTTTTCCTTTTTGGTATCTGTAACGGTCACACGGTCGTTCGCAGAGGTCAATGTGCCTTGATCTCCCACTTGTCCGCCACTTTCTGCGTAAAAGGGAGTTTTGTTTAATACCACTTGGAAGTGTTCTTTTCCTTTCGCTTTTACTTTTCGATAGCGAAGAATTTTCACGTCAGAACTTAACTCATCGTATCCGATGAAGCTAGAATCTCCTTCATGTAAAATAACCCAGTCGTCTGTTTCGAGCTTAGTAGCTGCACGACTGCGTTCTTTTTGTTTTTGAAGTTCTTCTTCAAATTTTGCTTGATCAATTCGCTTGTTGCTTTCTCCAGCAATCAAAGCCGTGAGGTCAACAGGGAAGCCAAAGGTGTCGTACAATTCAAACACCACTTTTCCATCAATCACATCGCCTGATGTTTGATGAATAATGTTTTCAAGAAGCTGAATACCCTTGTCTAATGTGCGAAGGAAACTTTCCTCTTCTTCTTTAATCACCTTCGCTACTAAGTCGCGGGAGGCTTTTATCTCAGGGAAATTATCGCCCATCTCCGAAGCGAGAACAGGTACAAGTTGGTGAATGAATGCTTCTTTCAAGTTGAGGAAGCTATATCCGTAGCGGATAGCACGTCGAAGAATACGGCGGATAACATAACCAGCGCCGCCGCTAGAAGGCAATTGACCATCAGCAATGGCAAAGGAAACCGCACGCACGTGATCAGAAATTACGCGCATGGCAATATCTTGTTTGCTATCGCTTCGCTGATAAGTCAATCCAGACATTTTTTCCAATACGTTGATGTAAGGAGAAAAAACATCGGTGTCGTAATTACTTACTTTTCCTTGAAGCACCATGCACAGACGTTCGAATCCCATACCAGTGTCCACGTGGCAAGCAGGAAGAGGTTCGAGCGATCCATCCGCTTTGCGGTTGAATTGCATGAATACGTTATTCCAGATTTCGATCACTTGAGGGTGACTTTCGTTGACGAGCGTTTTGCCGTCGATTGCTGCACGCTCCGCATCAGAACGTACATCCACGTGAATTTCCGTACATGGTCCGCATGGGCCAGTATCGCCCATTTCCCAGAAATTATCTTTTTTATTTCCTTTGAGAATGCGGTCTTCAGCGATAAGACCTTTCCATAAGTCGTAAGCTTCTTGATCGAATTCAAGCTTTTCTTTTGGGTCGCCCTCAAATACGGTAACATAGAGTCGGTCTTTCGGAATTTGATACACTTCAGTGAGCAATTCCCAAGCCCATGAAATGGCTTCTGCCTTGAAGTAGTCGCCGAAGGACCAGTTACCCAACATTTCAAACATGGTATGGTGGTAGGTATCTACACCTACTTCCTCCAAGTCGTTATGCTTTCCGCTCACACGCAAACACTTTTGAGTATTGGCAATGCGCGGATATTTTATTTCACTGTTGCCGAGGAACAAATCTTTGAATTGATTCATACCGGCATTGGTAAACATCAATGTAGGGTCTCCTTTTACCACCATTGGTGCAGAAGGGACAATATGATGGCCTTTAGAGGCAAAAAAGTCCAGGAAGGTTTTCCTAATTTCTTTGGACGTCATAGTTTTTTCTTTGAGGCGCGAAAATACGTCATTTTCATTGTGCTAGGCAGTTCAAATCGGCTCTTTTGACGCCCATTTTTGGTAAGTTCGATTTGGTGCTATATTAGCCCCTCTAACGCTATGGCCAAGTTTAAGTACAAATTCAACCCTACCACGCTCAACTTTGAGAAGATCAGTCTCAGTGTGCGCGACTATTTGGTAGTGGCTTTGAGGTACTTATTGGCTGGTGGAGTAATTGGCGGAATTGGTGTTGTTCTGTACGCGTCTTTTTTCAAAGATCCGGAAACAGCACGATTGGATAGAGAAATCAAATACCTCCGCAATCAATTGGAGGATCTCAATAATGAGATAGATACCTTAGAGGTATTAGCGGTTGATCTTCAAGATAAAGACGATAATGTTTACCGTTCGATATTTGGGGCCGATCCTTATCCTGAGCATCTGCGGAGAGGTGGAGTAGGAGGATCTGATCGCTATAAAAATTTGAAAGGCTACGAAAGCAGCGATGGGATCATTGAAACTAAAAAGCGCATAGGTCGCTTGCAACGCATGCTTGTTGCACAAAGCAAATCCTACAAGGAAGTATTTGACTTGGCGAGTGCACAAAAAGAAATGCTGCAGTCTATTCCGGCTATACAACCGGTGAGCAATAAGGATCTAAGACGTATTGCTTCGGGTTTCGGTATGCGTATTCACCCCATTTACAAACTATCCAAAATGCATACAGGTCTCGACTTTACTGCTGATATCGGCACGGAGATCTATGCTACAGGTGATGGTGTAATTGAGGCCGTGGATAGCAAGTTGAGTGGTTATGGACACCATGTGATCATTCAGCACGGCTACGGCTATGAAACACTTTATGCTCACATGAGCAAGGTGACCGTTCGCACCGGTGAAAAAGTAAAAAGAGGGCAGGTAATCGGTTATGTAGGGAACACAGGAACCTCTACAGGGCCTCACTTGCACTATGAAGTGATTAAAAATGGTGTGAAAGTGGATCCTGCGTTTTATTTTTACAGCGACATTACGCCTGAGCAGTACGAAGACCTCTTGCAGCGCGCGGCGAATGCCAACCAATCGTTTGACTAAACTTACCTTAACGTGATTCCTAAACTGTCTGAAATAGAGAAGCTCTATTTCTCCATTGGAGAAGTAGCTGAAATGTTCGATGTGAATTCATCTTTGATTCGTTTTTGGGAAAAAGAATTTCCGCAATTGCAGCCACGTAAAAACAACCGAGGCAATCGGGTGTATTCAAAAAAGGATATTGAACTCTTTCGTAAGATTCATCATTTAGTAAAAGAAAAGGGTTACACGTTGGAAGGTGCAAAAAATGCGCTTCGCAAAAAGGTAGAACCGGAAGCTGGTGAGTCCTTGGTGAATCGATTGATCCATATCCGATCTGAATTGAGTTCCATCGCTAGCGCTATCTAAGCACGTACGAACTTTTTTCTTTACCGCCTGTTGTAGGTGGGTATGAAAAAGGGCATTGTCTGGTTTCGCACCGACTTACGTTTACACGATCATCTTCCGTTAGAAAATGCATTGCAACAATGTGATGCCATTCTTCCTGTTTTTTTCTTTGATGATCGGTTTTATGGTAATGCCATTTCCGGTTGGAAGAAGGCAAGTCCAAGGAGGCTGAATTTTTTACTCGAATGCCTTCGCGATCTTCAAATGAGCCTCCGAAAGAAAGGAGGAGATCTACTTTTTATTCAAGGACGACCAGAAGAACATTTGCCGCGCCTAGTGCAAGAGTTTAATGCGAGTTCTTTGTTTTTCTCCAAAGAAGCAGCCTTCGAAGAGCAAAGAATAGAGGCTAATGTTACCACCTTGCTTCCTTCGGTTCGCATTCAATCCTATTTTAATCACACCCTTGTAGATCCGGCTCGCATGCCTTTTTCGGTAAGCGAACTTCCTGATTTGTTCACCAACTTTCGCCAGAAGGTGGAGCGTCAAGGTGTTTTTCCTGTATCGATAGCCTCACGCGAAGCAATTCCAACGATTGATTTTGAACCAACGAATATTCCAACTTTACAAGACTGGGGCTTGCAGGTGCCAATAATGGATGACCGTTCTGTGTTTCCCTTTGCAGGTGGCGAACAACAGGCGCTCGATCGATTAGAAGAGTATGTTTGGAATACCGAATGCATATCCACTTATAAGTTGACTCGCAACGGCCTTTTGGGAAAAAACTTTAGTTCTAAATTTTCGCCATGGCTTTCGCTCGGTGCGCTTTCATCACGTTTCATTGCCGATGAAGTAGCGCAGTTTGAAGAACAAGTAGAAAAGAACGACTCTACTTATTGGATGATTTTTGAACTGTTGTGGCGTGATTTTTTTCGCCTCAATGCAATGAAACACGGGGCTAAATTATTTCAGCAAAATGGTTTTGGAGGCGGTCCTACACGAGTTCATTTTCCACACAAGGAGAGTTTTTGGAACAGTTGGATCACAGGTA
Organism: Bacteroidota bacterium; assembly: GCA_039798265.1. GTDB lineage: Bacteria > Bacteroidota > Bacteroidia > Flavobacteriales_D > Sanyastnellaceae > JBDKGH01. The sequence goes on from JBDKGH010000013.1 coordinate 92,567, forward strand.
CTACAGGAGAAGATTGGGTGGATGCCAATATGCGCGAATTAGTACTAACTGGATTTATGAGTAACCGCGGAAGGCAAAATGTGGCCAGTTACGCGGTGCATGATTTAGGACTAAACTGGATCAAGTGCGCTGAATTTTTTGAGTATCACTTACTCGACTATGATCCTTGTAGTAACTATGGCAATTGGGCCTATGTGGCTGGCGTGGGCAATGATGCCAGGCTAGATCGCAAATTCAACATGAAGAAGCAAGCAAATGATTATGATGCAAACGGTGCATATAGAAAAACTTGGTTGAACAGATGAGAGAACAAAAAGCATTGACGCCAGAAGATATAGATCGCATTATTGGCATGGCTTGGGAGGACAGAACGCCTTTTGAGGCGATCGAATTTCAATTTGGCTTGAAAGAAAAGGAGGTGATCGAACTCATGCGAACACATATGAAGGCAACGAGCTTTCGAATGTGGAGAAAGCGCATGGCCGGACGCACCACCAAACATGCTGAGCTGAGAGGAGAAGATGTTGATCGTTTTCGATGCACCCGTCAGCGTGCCATTTCCAACAATAAAATAAGCAAGCGATAATGCAAGGCTTGTTGAGAATTATATATCCACATCAGTTGTTTGAGCAGTTGCCGAATGAACATTCGGTTATGTTGGTAGAAGATGATTTGTTTTTTAATCAATACTCCTTTCATCAACAAAAAATAGTATTGCATCGTGCTTCAATGAAGCGATATGAAGCGCGATTAAGATCCGAAGGTAAGGAGGTGAGTTACATCGAATCTATCGATGAAAGAAATCAGACCGCCCATTTATTCAGGTGGTTGAGTGATAATGGTTATCAAGAAGTGGTCGTTTATGATCCGGAAGATTATTTGCTCAATCGGCGCATAGATCGGTATTCTGAACGATTTGTAGTGAAGGTGAAAAAGGAAGCCTCACTCAATTTTTTGAATTCAAAAGAAGAAATACGGGCTTTTTATAAAGACCGCAAGCGATATTTTCTCACTGATTTTTATATCGCCGAACGAAAGAAAAGGAAAATTTTACTCGATGGAATGGGAAAACCATTGGGAGAAAAGTGGACGTTTGATACGGAGAATAGGCAAAAAATGCCTGCGGGAATGAAGGTGCCCGAGGTACATCAATTCAAAGAACGTCCGGAAGTAAAAGAAGCGAAGGAGTATGTTTCAACGCACTTCGGAACCAATTACGGATCGCTTGAAACCTTTAATTATCCCATAGATGCCGAAGAGGCAAAAGTTGTACTTCGAGATTTTTTACACAACAAATGGAGCCATTACGGCGTTTATCAAGATGCTATAGTGAAAGGGGAGTCTTATTTGTTTCATAGCCTTCTGACTCCGGCTTTAAATATTGGGCTGCTTTCTCCCAATCAAATTGTACAGGAGTCATTAGAATATGCATCCGCACATGAGGTGCCGATGAATTCGGTGGAAGGTTTTATTCGTCAAGTAGTAGGTTGGAGAGAGTACATACGCGCTGTTTATTTCTTAGAAGGAGTAAAAGAACGCACGACAAATTACTGGGGACACAAGCGAAAAATACCTATTTCATTTTGGCAAGGAACAACGGGCATATTGCCGGTTGACGAAGTAGTTCAACGATTAAATAAAACAGCGTATAACCATCATATCGAACGTTTGATGGTGTTGGGTAATTTCTTTTTGTTGTGCGAATTTGATCCGGATGAGGTGTATAAGTGGTTTATGGAAATGTACATCGATAGTTACGATTGGGTGATGGTACCGAATGTATATGGTATGACTCAGTTCGCTGACGGGGGATTGATGAGTACGAAGCCATACATCAGCGGCTCCAATTACTTGCACAAAATGAGCAATTATCCAAAAGGACCGTGGTCAGAAGTTTGGGACGCATTGTTTTGGAATTTCATTGATAAGCACCGTGATTTTTTTCTACAAAATCCTCGATTATCCATGATGGTGCGCACGTGGGACAAGATGTTACCGGCGAAGAGAACCTTTTTGCTAGAAAAGGCGGAGCGTTATTTTGCGTCGCTGGATAAGGAAAATGAAGGCTAATCCACTTTTGAGGCGAAATATTTCGGAATTTCGCACCATGGCAAAAGGATTGGTGCTCAAGTCAACGGGCAAGTGGTATGAGGTAATGGGTGAAGATCAGAAGATTTACACCTGTCAAATCCGTGGTAAGCTCCGTTTAAAAGGGGCTGTTACAACCAATCCTGTGGCTGCAGGCGATCGAGTGGTTTTTGAGATAGAAGAAGAGAACACCGGTACCATCAAGGATATTGAAGAACGCAAGAATTACATTATTCGAAGAAGCGTCAATCTTTCTAAAGAAGCGCAGATTGTGGCTTCTAATCTTGATCAAGCGTTGTTAGTAGTTACGGCCACTCGACCGCAAACAACACCAGGTTTTATTGATCGTTTTTTGGTTACCGCAGAGGCCTATAATGTGCCTGTGGTGATTGTTTTTCATAAAATGGATCAGTATAACGAAGAAGAATTAGATGAAGTCGTGGATTTGATCGATACCTATCAACAAATAGGTTATACATGTATACCTACCTCATTAGTAAATGGTCAGGGACTCGATCAAGTAAAGGACTTATTGAAGGATAAAATCACACTTATATCGGGTCATTCGGGTACGGGTAAATCCTCATTGGTGAATCACTTCATTCCGGGTAAGGATTTGCGCATTGGCGAAATTTCAGAGTCCAGCAGAAAGGGACAGCATACGACCACTTTTGCCGAGATGCATGCACTGCCTTTCGGAGGATTTATAGTAGATACTCCGGGTATAAAGGGATTTGGGTTAGTTGATATCCCCAAAGAACAACTCCATCATTATTTTATTGAGTTTTTCAAATTGTTAGGCGATTGCAAATTTGGAAATTGCAAACACCTCAATGAGCCTGGCTGTGCAGTAAGAGCAGCCTTGGAGAACGATGAGGTCTCTGCTTCACGATATAATAGTTATCTCTCCATGTGGGAAGATGAAGATGAACGATCTCCTTATCGATAAGAAAAAAAGTCCCGAAGCGATCGGGACTTTTTTTATTGTGATGGAAGTGTTTTTAAAAGGATAGTTTCACCGAGGCGAGGTAGTTTCTTCCAGCTTGCGGGTAATAGAATCGTTCGCTTACTCGTTCGCCATAGATGTAGGAGAATGTATATCCATTAGAACTATACTCGTGATTAAGCGTGTTGTTTACCCAAAGACTTAAGCTGATATGAGGTTTTCCGTTTGGCGTGCGTTCATAAGTTAGTTTGCTATCTACTACGCCATAAGCGGGTATGGTTAACTCCTCATTTTGTGTGTTGTCGAGGTATTGTTTGCCAACATAACGCCCCAAAAGACTGATCGTCACTTTATTTCCTTTGGAGTTCATGTTTCTCAAATCATCATAGATCACATAGTCAAGTGTACCATTTGCAATGACAGAAGGTGAAAACGCGATAGTCGTATTGTTATGCTCGATATTTTTTTCTTCGTAAGAAATACTGTAGTCGTAAATAATCTCGTTGAATTGTTTGATCTTGTTTTGGCTAAGCGTTAAGTTTCCTTTTAATGCAAGATCTCTTACGATTTGCCAACCGGCATTAAGTTCAATACCGGCGCGATAACTATCGGCTACGTTTGCTCGCAATGGTGCGCCTACATCATTCAGGGCTCCAGTTAATACAAGCTGGTTGGTGTAATCCATGTAGTAAAGGTTTCCGCCGTAACTAAAGCGAGTCTGAATACTTTGAAATCCTAATTCGTAGTCGATCATTTGTTCTGATTTTGGTTTTGAACCAGTATAAGCGTCCACATAATCGTTTCTGTTGGGTTCTTTATTACCAATCGATACAGAGGCATAATAGCGGAAGCCTCTATTGAAATAATTGATACCTGCTTTTGGATTGATGAAAAGGAGATTGTCCTCTACATCATAGGGTCTTAAATCATTATCTAAGCCTTTGGTAACATAAATGACATTGCGCACTTGCACATCAGCGAAGAGGTGTAGTTTTCCGATGGCATAATCTGCATTTGTGTAAAAATTGATGTCTTTTTTATTGCTGTTTCCTTCATAATAGCGGTCTCCGCTAAAACTGTCTGGGGAATACTGGAGCCAAATAAGTTCACCGAAGTGGCGGCCTTTGTATTCATTCCAAGAAAGACTAGAGCGAAGGTTAAGTTTTGAAGAGGTGTATGTTGCACTGGCAATACCTCCGAAAAAATCGTTGTCTAACCATCTTCTTCTAATGATGTCGGAGGTGTAAACACTAGCATTGCCGGCTAAAGCAATATTACCATTGCCATCGGTAATGGTATCGCCGAGCGCGTCTATCAATGGATCGAAGATGTAAATGGCGTTTGGATCATTGTATTGATTGATGAATTCCGAACTGCTCAACGTGTTGCCATCACTCCAGGTAGTGTCTCTTCCTAGTAAGTAAGGGGAAAGGGCATAATCAGAAAGATCATCGTTTTCTTTGAATTCTTCGAAATAGCCTTTTCCTTTTGTATAGTGCCCGGTAGCACGTATTTTCCATCGGTCGTTGATTTGGTGGTTGAGGTGAAGTTGATAATGTGTTTGATTATAGTTATCCACTTGATTGTTGTACGTGTAATAATTATAGGTGCGCCCAGAGTTGAGCAGATTTTGACGTTCGGCGTCGGAGAGGCCATTACGGTCGGCAAATGCATTCAGGTCACCGCCTTCAAGTTTTTCTGCCGGTGTCCCGTACCATGATTGATAGGTGATTTCTCTTCCAGAAAATGTAGTTAGCTGAATAGAGGTTTTGTTGTTTTTATAGGCGGCGTCAAGGTAGTAAGACTTAAGGTCTGCGGCTCCGCGATCTATGTAGCCGTCGCTTTGAATACTGGACAATCGACCTTCTAAGTAAAAGTGATCATATAAAACTCCAGATCCGAAGTTTACGTTGTTACGCATGGTACCAAAGCTACCGAATGTATGTTCGGTAGAGAAAAACGGCTTAGAAGAAAGGCCTTGGGTGTTCATCTTTATAGAACCGCCAAATGCGCCGGGTCCATTGGTGCTATTTCCGATACCTCTTTGCACTTGTATGCTGTTCGTATTGCTAGCCAAGTCGGGGGTATTTACCCAAAACACTTGCTGGCTTTCTGGGTCGTTTAATGGAACGTCGTTAATAGTAACGTTAATGCGCGAGGGGTCGCTACCGCGAATCCATAAACCAGTGTAACCAATGCCATTACCCGCATCGGAGGTGGCGACGAGGGAAGGAGTTTGGGTTAATAGGTAGGGCAAATCCTGACCATTATTCATTTTGTTAATCTGGGTTTGATTCAGATTAGAAAAGGAAAATGGGTTAGAACTCGTGGCAGTGGTGTAGGCCGTTATTTCTATCGGTTGAAATTCGTATCTACCAATAAGCAGGATGTCATGAAGAGTAATTGACTCTATTTCTAATTGAATGGTGTTATACCCTTCATTAATTGTTCGGTTTTCTTTTTTAGCCTGAAAACCGATGGCTGAAATGGAAACATCGTAATTCCCCGGTTTGATGTTTTCGATAATAAAATGCCCGCTAGAGTCGGTGAAGGCCTCAAGCTTCGTTCCGTCTAGTTGCACCAAGGCATAGGCCACAGGCTTTTGGGAATTAGAGATAACGGTACCCCGCAGAATACCTTGAGCAGAGCTCACAAATGAGCACAACAGGACGAATAGTCCGATAAAAGAATAACGCATTTTAATAAATTTTTTTGTGTTAATCACTCCGCCTTCCAAGGGTGAGAAGCGGTTTAACTAACGTTTCCCTTGGCGGCATAACCCGCCCAGGTTCCTGCTTGTGGCTCACTAGCCGAGACAAGCAAAGGGTATAATCTCAGTCTTCAAAAAGAAGACACCCCTTGAGAATAACGCGACGAAGGTAATATGTTATGCGCATAACAAGTAGATAAAGTACTTGCTTTTTTGAAAAAAAATTAGGTAAAGACCTATAAGGTCTTTTCCAAGGTCTGTCTTTCGGATACCATATACACACCTACGATGATACAAACCCCACAGGCCATCTTCATTAAAGTAAAGTCAGATACATAGTCTGTTCCTGTCAGTTGCGTAAATAGATAGGAAAAAAAGATCGCCAGTAAGGGCTGAAAATAGATATACGCACTTGCCGTGGTAGCCGTTGTATGCTGCAAGGCTAGTATGTTCAATAAGTAAGTGAGGAAGGTGACAAAGAGGATGACGTAGCCCACGGCTAACCACTGGTAAACATCCAATGAGCTCCAGGCAATATCTGTTATTCCTAAACCACCAAACGGACTAACAGCGATTAATCCTACAGTAAAAACCCAAGTTACTACGGTAAGTGGACTGTATTTTTTCATCAATGGTTTTACCAACACCAAATAGAATGCATAGGACATGGAGTTGATCAATATGCATAAATCCCCCAAGGGGTTGCTCAGCTTGCTGTGGTCGCCGGTGCTCAATAATAAAAGACTAATGGCACCGATGGCACCCAAGGCAAGACCTACTGCTTTTTTTGTAGTAATGGCTTGCTTATAGATCAGAGCAGATATGAGCATCACCATAATGGGGTTGCTGGTCATAATGATGCTGCTATTGATGGGAGAGGTGAGGGAAAGACCATTAAAAAACAAAAGCTGATTTATGGCCACACCAGTGAGACCGCATAAAATGAATCTTCCGAGGTCTTCTTTTTTGGGAATTTGGATTTTTCGAGCTGCAATAAACCAAAAGCAGATACATGCTCCGAGCACCCGCAATAGAATAAAACTATTCGGCCCAATAGGATTGGGCATAACGGTTTTAGCAATAAGATAGTTGGCACCGTAAATCAGTGCGACAGCGGCTAATGCTAAATGTGCTTTAAATAGAGCGGACATCCTTGTTTCCTTGGGGGCCAAGGTACAAGAACTTTTACATCGAAGCTTTCGCTTGAGCGACTACTTTCGGAGCGTTACCAATGAAAATACTTTTTTCATTGATCACCACGGGGCGCTTGAGAAAAGTATATTCTTCAAGGATATACTTTTTATACTCATTCTCCGAAAGTGTTTTGGTATTCAAACCCAACTCGCGATACTTTAAAGCACGGCGACTGAAGAGGGCTTCATAGGTGCCAGCAAGTTCTTTCATCTCTTCAAGCTGAGCAGGTGTAATCTTAGCCGTTTTGATGTCTTGGAGTTCAAAGCCCTTGGCTTTTGCCCCAAAATCGTCAAGAATTTGTGCGCAGGTGCTGCAAGTAGCGAGATGGTAGATCTTTTTCATGATTGGTCTATTGAACTGATTAACAAAAGAAAAAGGGCTTTGTTCAAGCCCTCTTTAAATTTATCTGCTCAAAAACTCATGGATCTTGGTGGTGAGGGCCGATAGCCCTTCATCGAAGGAATGGGTATTGTCTACAATTAGATCACACGCTTCTTTGTAAGGTTCTAGAAATTGAATTTCTGCAGGTCTTACGTGATTATGCCACTGATACCTGACTTGTGGCTCAGGATATCCACGCTCTATACCGTCACGCTTGATTCTGCGCTCAAGTCGAGTTTCATGGTGCACGTCTAAGTAAACTTTGTAGTTCAATTGCTCCCGTATTTCTTCATAATGAAATACGAAAAGTCCTTCCATGATAATAACCGGAGCAGGATGAACAATTACCTTTTCAGGCTCCCAAGCGGGATTATTAAAGTTATACTCTAATAATTCAAGCGACTCTCCATTCACCAACTTTTGCATGTCTGCGAAAAAATATTCACGATTGATGGATTGGGGTAAGTCAAAATTATGGACGCCGTTTTCATCAATGTGCTGTTCTTCTTTGCTTTTGTAGTAGTTGTCTTGCGATACTAAACAAATGTCAGAAGGGGAAAAATGGTCCAAAATGGCGCGCAAGAATGTGGTTTTTCCAGATCCGCTGCCACCTGCAATGCCTATGAGTAGTGGTTTTGATGTATTCACTTGGTCGATTGTTTCTTCAATTCTTCGATAAGGATGTGCTTTGCTTGTTCCTCATCTTCGATTAGCAAAAATGAACCATTACCGATATTCGAAACAAGTGTAAGTTTTTCTTTTGCGAAAGTATTGCTCTTAATGGCCACTAAACTGGTACGAATTTGTTTTTTTGTCCATTTCTTAACGAGCTTCTCAATTTTCGTTTGATCTTCTGGTTTAAAAGCCCCGTCAGTAATTACGATGAGCTGATTGTTTCCATCGGCTACATAATGTTCCTTAATGGAGTTATAGGCCTTCGTGAAGCCTTTGGCACCACTGGTTACCCCATTGGCATGAAGCTGGGCTATAATCTCATTAATGGCTGCCTTCTGGTCGCCACTAGTAGTGGGCAAAAGTATTTTGGCTTCACCAGCATAACTGATTAAGGTTACTTGATCAATCGGGCGAAGTACTTTTGAAAGTTCGAGTAATGATGTTTTTAATAGCTCCAGCTTATCGCCTTGTGCCATGGAGCTCGATACGTCCAGCAAAAAAACAATATTGTTCGGACGCAACGACGGATCAAGTAAGGTGGGGTCAATGGCGGGAAGGATAAAAGCGCTATCTAAGGGCATCACCTCAGCCACTATGCTATCTTTAGGTTCAGGCTTTATCTCTGGCGTTTCTTTCCAGTCTTTGTTGCGCTCTAATTCAATGGTAAAGTTGTTGTTTCGTTTGTTGATATAGCTCTGTATGCTTCCTCTGTTGTAGCCTTTTTTCTCAGCAATGATTTCATAAAAACCAATGGGCACTTCTTGCGATACACGGCCTTCTTCATTCGTGTTTACTGAAAAATGCAAATAGCCCTGCTCTTCTAATTTAACCGTAGATTTTGCGATGGGTTTTTTAGAGGTTTTATCAATAACTGTCACGCGAAAAAGATTTTGCGTACAGCATTCAGCGGCTCTTTCCGAAAAGTCAGGACAAGGATTGTTCTCATTTACATTGACATAAATAACCTCTGCGTCGATAGGTAAAATAATCGGTTTCCTCTGACTGCTAAACCAGAGTTCAACATTTTCATGGAACTTTCCTTTTTCTCTTGGATTGAATTTGATTCGAATGATCATTTCACCGCCGGGCTCCAATGTTTTGGTGGTATACCGAACGTCAAACTCATGCGAAAACGTAGCGCGCAACAAAAAGTCTTTTTGCGCAGATGTGCTTTTAATCACAATGTCAACCACTCGATCTGTTTCTTGGGTAACTAGACCATAATTGATCTGCCGAGGCTGAACGGAAGGCTGAGCAAAAGCTTCATGGCCTATTAGAAAAAGGAAAAGAAAACTGAGGAGTGTTCGCATAACTGTTCGCTACCAAATATTAGTCCGTGATACTAAAACGACTTAAATGGTCGGCTATTTTACGATCATTACTCAATCGGGGTATTTTATTTTGTCCGCCAAGCTTGCCAACGGATTTCATGTAATCATGGAATGCTCCTTCTTTAACGGAAGTAATGACAAGTGTTTTTAAAACGGATCCTTTGATCAGGTCGCGATAATATATGTTCTGTTCACACATTAAGGCATCGAGTCGTTGCGTGAATGCGCGAATATCATCAGGTGATTTTTTCCATTCGATCATCCATTCATGATAGGGTAGATCATCACTTGGTTGCACCTGAGGTGCAAGGTGAAATTCATTCACCTGAGCAGGAAAATCGGCTAGAGCCATTGTCATTGCTCGTTCTACTTCTTCGGCTATCACGTGCTCACCAAATGCTGAAGTGTAATGAGCAATACGCCCTGTTACCTTAATGCGGTGCGGGCTAGTAGAAACGAATTTGATGGTGTCACCAATACTGTATGACCAAAGGCCTGCATTATTGCTCAGCACAAGGGCATAGTTTACTCCGACTTCTACTTCTGAAAGGGATAATCGACGAGGGTTTTCAGTATAATATTCATCTGCAGGAATAAACTCGAAGTATAACCCGCTATTGCAATTGAGTAAAAGGCCTTCGTGCTCTTGCGAATCTTGAAAGGCAATAAAGCCTTCACTAGCAGGGTATAGCTCTATCGTGGGGATTCGCTTACCAATGAGTTCTTCGAAACGGTTTTGATAGGGCGCAAAATTCACCCCGCCAAAAACAAAGAGATTGAACTCAGGAAAGATTTCTTTAATAGTTGTTTTTCCTGTTTGCTGCAGCAATGTTTCAAAATACATCTGCACCCAACTAGGTATACCGCTGATCAGCGTCATGTTTTCTTTTGCGGTTTCCCGCGCTATTGCATTCACCTTTGTTTCCCAGTCTTCAATGCAATTGGTGGAAAATGAAGGCATGCGATTTTTTTGCAAATAAGCAGGCACGTGATTCGCTACTATTCCTGAAAGTCGACCATAAGGTATGCCGCTTTTTAGGTGGTCGAGTAATGGACTTCCTTGAAGAAAGATCATTTTTCCATTCACAAAATCCGCCTTGCCTGTTTCTGCTATGTAAGAGAGTAAAGCATTTCTAGCCGAACCAATGTGATTGGGCATGGATGCCTTAGTAAGGGGTATGTATTTCGTTCCTGATGTGGTACCCGAAGTTTTACAAAAGTAAAGGGGCACTCCTGGCCAAAGGACATCGCGTTCGCCTTCTTTTGCTCTTTCGATGTAGTGCTTTATACCTTCGTAATCTCGCACGGGCACTGCTTGAGTAAATGAAGTGTGGTCATTTACTTGCGAAAATCGATGATCTCTTCCAAAGGCGGTTCCACTAGCTGTTTGCATCAATTGACGCAAAACTTTTTGCTGGAGCACAATGCCATCCTTTGCTTCATTCATCATTTTTTGATGAACTTGTTTGGCAAATAGTTTGGCCCCAAAAGATTTGATGCTCATAACAGGTTCGGGATGTGTTTAATTCAAAATGATTTTAGAATAAAAGCAATGGTTTTCTCCCTGGTGCATAAGGCTATAATAGCCCCTAGGTAAAAGGGATAGATCAATTTGATCCGCAGCTTGCACGAGCTTGGTCATTATTTTTTTTCCTGAAATGTCATACACGTCCAACGTATAGGGTTCTTGCTGCTCGGGCAAAGTCCATTGGATTAAACCAACGCTCGGATTGGGATATACGTTGGCCGTGAACTTAGGCCTGGGTTGCTGATCAATGGATGCAAGTGTTCCCAAGTTGCAGCGGACCATCGGCGATTTGGTTAAGGTGAAGAATCCGGTGTTGTCAAACACGAGCCAACTCGCTCCTGCGGGTGCTGCGGAACTCAAGCCAAACTGCACATCATCGCCACCATCGGGTGAACCAACGGCCATAAAGTAGGTTTCCCCTTCTTCCAAGGTTACGGGGCTAGTGAAAAAAAGAGTGGTCAAATTTTCCTGCCCAAAGGTGTTAATCATAGACGGGCTTACTTCAACCGAACTTGTTTGTGCAACCAGTGTAAGATTTAAAATATCCTCTGGATGAAAAGTATATACCGCTGCGAATATGGAAGATGGAGTGGAGGTTCCATTGGCAATAGTAGTCGAAATGCTCTCGAGTGTCATGCCTGGTGCGGAGGGCACAAAAATGTTCCCTGCTACATATGGAACGTTCAGATACGGATCGGGTGGATAATAACTGGCTGTGATAGGCCCAGATTCTATAGCCCAATTCGATGCTGTGATATCATACCGAATGACTGTTCGGTTGTTGGATAAATCTTCGTCAGCCTGCGATTGGGTGGTGTAGAGTACAAGATTATATCCACCTAATTCGCTCGGTGATTGTATGGATGGAACGTCAATGACAGTCTCTTCACCAGGATCAAGAACGTAGTCCGCTAAAGAGGCTGACCCCGCCACTCCCAGATTATCGGTTACGCGTTCTAACGAAGCATTCAAACGAATTTCACTTTGTGTAAGGCCTCCTATATTTCGAATGGTAGCGCTGGGTGAAAGTAGCGGTGCCATTTCGTCGGGGTAAACAGTGTAGGGTAAAAAAGGAAAGGTCAAGTAGTCGTTGGGAATAAAATCAGTGGAGCTACTATTCAGTATGGCGATATCTGTTTCGAGCAAATCGAAGAGTCTTATGTCATCGATCATCCAGAAATAATATAGACCATCGAATACAAACTGAAAACGTACATCGGGCTCGCCACCGGCTCCTGTTAATGGTATCTGAATGAGCTGTCCATTTTCACTTTGCCCACTATTGGTGTAGGGATCTGTATAAATGATCTCCCATGGACCACCACTTACGCTCATTTCAATGCGAGCGGTGCATTGATAATCACGAAGTGAAGAGTAAAATTCTAAGGCAGGATAAGGATGTAAGGTAAAATTGAAAGAAGAGGTCATCAATGCCGCGTAGTGAGGTCCAGGCGCTTGACCTGTTCCAAAGTTGCCCGTGCCACAAGGGTTCGCATCGTTATCCCAGTAATTGCTGTCAAAAATGATGAATCCATTTTCGGTGCTCGGCGATTGTATAGGCAAGCCACCAGATGTGCTAGTTTCGCAAGATCCACGGCCTCCCACTTCAGCACTGGGTGTAGTATTCACTCCGCGATATTCCCACAAAGCTGGTGCATTGTCAGAAGTATTTTGCCAATTGGAGGGTATGCCAACCGAAAAATCAAGGGACCAAAAAGTTCCCGTGCGATTAGCCCCCACATAAGGCATATCATATTGCCCATTGGCAGAAAGGGCAACAAGAGAAAAAAGGACAATTAGCAGTCTCATTTTGGGGAGGACAATAAGTCTTCAAAGATGGTGAAAAGAAGCTAGTGCACCACGTGTACGACCCACATTCCATCGATCATTATGCGGCGCAGGGTGAAGGTTTTTTCTCCGTGAATACCCTTATAGTCGGCCACAATGGTTTCATCATCATCGCTGAAATCGCGCAGGATGATGTCCTTTGAAAAATGGACATGTACACCAAAGCACTTAAAAATGGCTTCTTTAGCACACCAAAGAGTAGTGAGGTATCTACTGAGCAATGGCTCGTGTGCAGGAGCCTTGGCTATTTCACTGGGGTGAGAAAAGCGAAAACTCACCCGTACTATTTTATCGGATGGTTTCTCAATATCCAGTCCAGCAAACTGTGGGTGGCAACACATACCGGCCAGATGGCCCGAGTGCGAAATAGAAAGCTGTTCGTGCGGTAAAAAGGGCTTGCCATTTTCGTCATAAGAGATTTCCACTCCTGGTCTTAGATGGTTACGAAGCAAACGGGTGGTGAGCCATTCTTTCCTTCGCTTTTCCAGCGGGAAACTCATCAAGAGGTCCATTTCCGCGGCACTTGGCTGGGCTAGTGCGATTAATTCATCTACCGATTCGGTTGTGTTCCAAAGTGCTAATTCTCCCGAAGTATCAAAAGGGTAGTGAAGTTGAAGTGGCATGCGAACAATTAGGGAAGTTAGGTGTCTTGCTATTGGTTTTGTTGGTGCAAATTTATATACTATCTTTGCACCTCGTTTTCAGACGATTAAATATTTCAAAAGATAATGAGCACAATAACTTCAGAAAAAGTGATGTACAAAGTGAAAGACATGTCTCTCGCTGAGTGGGGACGCAAAGAAATCAAATTGGCTGAGGCAGAAATGCCTGGTTTGATGAGCCTTCGTAAAGAGTTTGGCCCATCTCAACCTTTGAAAGGCGCACGTATCGCAGGTTGCCTTCACATGACCATTCAAACAGCGGTATTGATTGAAACATTGAAGGAATTGGGTGCTCAAGTTTCTTGGAGCTCTTGCAACATCTTCTCAACTCAAGACCACGCTGCTGCGGCTATCGCTGCTGCTGGTATTCCAGTTTATGCTTGGAAAGGCATGAATAACGAAGAGTTTGATTGGTGTATTGAACAAACATTGCATGCTTTCGAGGGTGGTGAGCCTTTGAACATGATCCTTGACGACGGTGGTGACTTGACTAATATGGTATTCGATAAATACCCCGAATTGGTTGCTGGTATCCGCGGTATCTCAGAAGAAACCACTACTGGTGTTCTACGTTTGTATGAGCGTGAGAAAAACGGTACCCTTTTGTTGCCTGCAATCAACATCAACGATTCTGTTACCAAATCTAAATTTGACAATAAATACGGTTGTCGTGAATCTCTAGTAGATGCGCTTCGTCGTGCTACTGACTTGATGATGGCTGGTAAAGTTGCTGTTGTTGCTGGTTACGGTGACGTAGGTAAAGGTTCCGCTGACTCTTTGCGCAACGCAGGTGTTCGCGTTATCGTTACTGAGATCGACCCGATCTGTGCTCTTCAAGCGGCTATGGAAGGTTACGAAGTAAAGAAAATGGATACTGCTATTAAAGAAGCAGATATCGTTGTTACTGCTACGGGTAACCACCAAATCATTGTAGGCCGTCACTTCCAAGCGATGAAACACAACGCTGTGGTGTGCAATATTGGTCACTTTGATAATGAAATCGATATGGCTTGGTTGAATGACAACTATGGCAACACAAAAGATACCATCAAACCACAAGTAGATAAGTACACTGTTGATGGCAAAGACATCATCGTCTTGGCTGAAGGTCGTTTGGTAAACTTGGGTTGTGCTACTGGTCACCCTTCATTTGTCATGTCAAACTCTTTCACCAACCAAACGTTGGCTCAATTAGAGTTGTGGTCTAACCACGACAAATACGAGAACAAGGTTTACGTTCTTCCTAAGCACCTCGATGAAAAAGTGGCTATGCTTCACTTAGAAAAAATCGGTGTAGAATTGGAAGTTTTGACGAAGTCTCAAGCTGATTATATCGGAGTAAATATTGAAGGTCCGTTCAAAAACGACGCCTACCGTTACTAAGATTAAAAGCATATAAAAGATAAAAGGCCTCTTGGTTTAACCAAGAGGCCTTTTTCATTATAGTCAATCTCAATTTACAAACTCATCGTTCTGCCGCCATCAACGGGCACATTGATGCCGTTGATGTACGATGCAGCTGGTGATGCCAAAAAGGCGATCGCAGCAGCTATTTCTTCAGGTTGAGCTAGGCGTTTCATGGGTACCTCATTGGACATTTCTTCTTTCACATCGTTAAATGAGTGGCCTGTTTTTTCAGCTTTGTTTTTCATGATACTTTCCAAACGGCCTGTTTCTGTGGCTCCTGGAAGTACATTGTTCACCGTAATATTAAATTGCCCCAATTCGTTAGCGAGTGTTTTAGACCAGTTGGCAACTGCACCGCGGATGGTATTACTAACCCCCAAATTCGGAAGTGGTTGCTTCACGGAAGTACTAATTACATTGATGATACGGCCGTATCCATTTTTTTTCATTCCTGGAATGAGAGCCGTGGCCATAATATGATTGCAAATCAAATGGGCGTTGAAGGCCATTCTAAATTCATCTACTGGCGCATCGCTCGCTTTACCAGGGTTAGGTCCTCCAGTATTGTTGACAAGGATGTGAGCACTGTTATGGGCAGCCCATTTTTGAATGGCTTCTTCCACTTGTTGCGGATGTTGAAAATCAGCAACGATATACGAACACCGCTCACCAAGTTTAGCGCAAGCTTCTTTCAATTTTTCTTCGTTTCGCGCTACAAGTACAGTGTTTGCTCCCATCGCGTAAAGCTCCGTGGCGGCAGCAAATCCAATACCTTGGGTAGAACCACAAATAACTGCGGTTTTATGTGTGAGGTCTAAATTCATGTGTCAAATATACATTAAGAGATTCGCGACCAATCGGACTTTTCGCGCTCTAGTTCATTCAAATGCTCTTGAATAATGCGGTGTTGTGGAAGTTGAAGCTCAGGGTCTTTTTCTGCAATTTCTAAAGCTACTTCACGGGCAGCTTGAAGAATGGCTTGGTCTTTTACCAAATCGGCAATTTTCAAATCGATTACGCCACTTTGTTGAGTTCCCGCCATATCGCCCGGTCCTCGCAATTCCATATCTACTTCTGCAATCTCGAATCCATCATTGGTACGAACCATTGTCTCTAGTCGTGTGCGTGCTTCTTTGCTCACCTTTACCCCAGACATCAATAAACAGTAACTTTGATCGGCTCCTCGCCCCACTCTGCCGCGCAATTGATGAAGTTGTGATAATCCAAAACGCTCAGCACTTTCTATTACCATTACAGATGCATTGGGCACATTTACACCTACTTCAATGACCGTAGTAGCTACCATGATTTGTGTTTGCTTGTTGACAAACAAGTTCATTTCATAATCGCGTGCTTCCGATTTCATTTTTCCATGCACTACACTGATGCGATAGTCAGGAAGCGGAAACCTTCGCGACAACGATTCGTAGCCATCTTGAAGATCTTTATAATCCATGGCTTCACTTTCTTCGATGAGTGGATACACCACATAGATCTGACGACCTTTTTTAATTTCATCTTCCATAAACTGAAAGACTTCAGGTCTTCGTGAATCACTTTTCCACGAAGTAGCAATAGGCTTACGTCCGGGCGGCAATTCGTCAATAACACTCACGTCAAGATCACCATATAATGTCATGGCTAGTGTTCTTGGAATCGGGGTTGCTGTCATCACCAAAATATGCGGTGGTAAAGCAGCTTTTTTCCAAAGCGCTGCACGTTGCACAACACCAAAACGATGTTGCTCATCGATAATTACCAAACCCAAATTTTTAAAAACTACCGTGGGTTCTATCAATGCATGTGTGCCGATGATAAAAGGAATGGAGCCATCCTGTAGCCCCGCATGAATTTTTCTTCGATTTGCACTAGAGGTAGATCCCGTGAACAGAACTACGGGTACACCAAGCGGCTTGAGCAATTCACTGATGGATTGATAATGCTGCTGTGCTAAAATTTCTGTAGGAACCATCAAGCATACTTGATAGTTGTTGTCAATACTTAGCAAAGCCGCGAGCAGAGCCACAATTGTTTTTCCACTACCCACATCTCCTTGAATCAGGCGGTTCATATGAAAACCCTTGGCTACATCAGCGCGTATTTCTTTGACTACACGTTTTTGCGCCCCTGTTAATTCAAAGGGCAAATGATCTTTAAAAAACGTATTGAAAAAATGGCCAACCACTGGGAAAACAACACCTCTTTCTTGAGTGGTTTGTTTCACCTTCAGCTTTGCGAGTTGTATTTGGATAAAAAACAGTTCTTCAAACTTCAGTCGTCGGCGAGCTTGCGCAAGGGTTTGCGCATCAGAAGGTATGTGCACTTGAGCAATGGCGTCTTGTCGACGCATCAATTTGAAGCGTTGTAAAATTTCTTCGGGTAAATTTTCTGGAATAGCATTTTTGATTTCCTCTACCAGTTGTCGGGTGAGTTTGCCAATGCCATTGCTATTGAGCCCTTTTCGCGAAAGTTTCTCTGTAGTGCTATATACAGGCTTCATTCCATTGCCAGCAGTGAAGCGCGCTTTGTCTACCGATTCCATCTCCGGATGCGCAATGTTGTAGCGTCCTTTGAAGGCAGCGGGTTTTCCATAAATAATGTATTGCTCTCCCGGTTTAATGGAGTCTTTGATCCATTTAGCGCCTTTAAACCACACCAATTCCATTTCACCGCTATCGTCTTTAAAGAGCGCTGAAAGTCGTTTTGCCTTACCCTCGCCCAACTCGCGTAGGCCAATTATGGTGCCCAATAGTTGCACAGGAATATCTTCTGAGGCGATATCACGAATGAGCGTAATTTGCGATTTATCGATGTATCGAAAAGGAAAATGCTGAAGAAGTTGACCATAATAAACAATGCCTAGTTCTGATTTCAGAACTTCCGCACGTTGTGGACCAACTCCTTTAAGAAAGGCTATTTCCTTTTTTAGATTCACGCGGTGAAATTAAGCAGGAAGGTACAAACATAAGTGCCTCCTGTTATCTGAATAATTTATATGTACTTTCACTTTATGATTCGAATTTTAATTCTATGTCTATTGAGCAGCGTGTATTTGGAAAGTACTGCTCAGGCTCCGGTATATCATGCCGATACGCGGAATACAGGAGAAACAAAACTTTATTTAGATAACCGTTATCAACCCACAGACTCTGCACACGCCGCATGTTACATATATGTTTATATTCACAAAGGACAGGATGTGTGGAGTAAAAAGCCATTTTGGCGCAAGATGAAAGTAATTACAAAGTCTTCCATGCATGTAGTAGTACCTGGGAAGGATCTTGGGCCGCAAGCCTTAACAGCTACATTGGTGTGGTATAAAAAGAATCCCTACATTCCTAAAGTTGTGGAATCATTTGTCGATGGTCGAAACGCTAAGGAGTTGCTCATCTATGACAGGAAAGGAAATATAGCAGAGCGTTATGATTACGATAAAAGTTGGGAGCAGAAGCCGTGGGGATTTTATTATGAAAAGATAGAGGGCGGTCAAGTGGAGCGCGCGGGCTATGAATATTATGATACTAAAGAAATGCGTTGGGTAGCCATTTGCACACAGGGGTGTTATGTAACAAAGGATATACGATAATGAGAGTAGTCATACAAAGATCGAAGCAAGCGCGGGTAGAAGTAGAGGGCCGCATTACAGGCCAAATCGAAAAAGGTTTTGTTGTACTTCTTGGCGTAGAACCTGAGGACACCACTTCTGATGCCGACTGGCTCGCGCAAAAAATCATTGGTATGCGCGTGTTCGCTGATGCGGAAGGCAAAATGAATAGGGATATTAAGGATGATGGAGGAGACGTGTTAGTGATCAGTCAATTTACGTTGCATGCCTCTACTAAAAAGGGCAATCGCCCGTCATTCATTCGTGCTGCGCGACCGGAGCATGCCATTCCCATGTATGAGTATTTTATTCAAAAAACCGAACAACTGCTCGGTCGGAAAGTTCAGACGGGTGAGTTCGGTGCAATGATGGATGTTCATTTAGTAAACGATGGTCCAGTAACGATTACCATGGATTCAAAGAACCCCGAGTAAATGACAGTTGAAAAACGGGAGTGTATAAAAAGAAATAAGGCCGCCCGTTGGCAGCCTTAAGTCACTAAACCTTTAACCAAAACCTTCCCCTTGCGAATGAAGGGGACTGATTCTCGAGGAGAAACCACTCTCGCTCGATTGATGACCCAAAGGTGCAATGCTTTTTCCTCAAACACCTTTTATAAATCGTTAATGAAGCGCAAATGAACGTTAAAGGACTTTCGTTTGTTAACGTTCATTAACTACCGTTCATCACGAAAACGGTAGGGTATCTTACCAAGACCTTAGCTTTGCCCTATTAAACCGAAAAACACTCGTCGCTTAACCATGAAGTTCTCACTTTTTTGTTTCCTTTTACTGCCTTTTGGTCTATTTGCTCAGACAGCTTCCATTTCAGGGAAAGTGGAAGACAGCAGTCACAACCCACTAGAGTTTGTGAATGTGGTGCTGCTAAACGCCACTGATTCATCCATTCAAAAGGTGACCACAAGCGATGTGAGCGGTACTTTTCTTTTTGATCGCACACCGGCAGGATCTTATTTTATTCAGGTTGTCTTGGTGGGCTATGCTTCACAATCTGGTGAGGTATTCAACTTTACTGGTGATTCAGATTATGAATACAAGCTCGTTTCCTTATTACCAGCTTCTGCTGACATGAAAGAAATCGAGGTGGTAGCTACTCGACCATTGGTAGAAGTGAGCGCCGAAAAAACGATTTTCAACATAGAGGGAACTCAGAACTCGAACGGGTTGAATGCGATGGAACTTCTTCGAAGAGCGCCTGGTGTGATGGTTGACAATAACGAGAACATAATGGTGAAAGGGAAAAGCGGTATCATCATTTACATTGATGGCAAGCGCACCCCATTAGATGCCGATGGCCTTTCTGCCTTGCTCAAGAGTATGCCCAGCTCAAGTATTGATCGTATTGAAATCATTACTAATCCATCTGCTAAATATGAGGCGGCAGGTAATGCTGGTATCATCAATATTGTTCTGAAGAAAAATCAGAATTTCGGAACCAACGGGACGCTCACCTTGGGCTACGGTGTTCAGCGTTATTCTAAGGTGAATGGAAATGTACAATTGAATCGCAGAACCGAGAAGTGGAATCTCTTTGGCAACTATGGTAACTTTTCAGGCGCCGATTGGAGTTATATGAACACCTTTCGAAAGTTCAATGGATTGCAGTTTGATCAAGTAACGGACAATAAAGAAGGACACATTAACCACAACTATAAAGCAGGAGCCGATTATTATTTGTCCGATCGTTCAACACTCGGAGTGCAGGTTTCTGGCAATGTTTCGAATACTGATTTTAGCAGTAATAGTCATACGGACATATCCAATCTCATTACACAGCAAGTAGATAGCATACTGGATGCACAAACGATCAATGATGGATTGCGCAGTAACATCAATTACAATCTCAATTATCATTTTACAGACTCCACGAAAAAGGATTTGACCATTGATTTGGACTATGGTTCATATACCATTAAAACGGACGGCTATCAGCCGAATACCTATGTATTAAACGACGATTCAAACAGCAGCTATTCGAAGAACTACACCAACAACAATCGCACGAACATTGGGATTGCAGTGTTTAAGGCCGACTATGAACAGCCCTTATTCAAGGGAACCTTTGGTACAGGAATTCGTCTTTCTGCAGTTTCTACAAAGAACTCACTTGATTTTTATAAAGAAATTGCCAGTGGGAATGTCATTGATAGCACACGCACCAATGATTTTGACTATACAGAAAACATCAATGCTGCATATGTCAATTATAACCGACAGATCAAAAAGATAGGTATTCAAATTGGTCTACGGGCCGAGCAGACAATCAGCGATGGAAAATTAACTGCATTCATTGCACAGAATGATGAGCAGGTGCGCAGAAGTTATCTGAACATCTTTCCGAGCGCGGCATTAACTTATAACCTGAATGAAACGAATACCCTTAATCTAACATACAGCCGCCGTATTGACCGTCCGAGTTATCAAGATCTCAACCCATTCGAATTTCGATTGGATGAGTTGAGTTATTCTCGAGGAAATGCTTTTTTGCAACCACAGTATTCCGATGTAGTAGAACTGTCGCATACGTTTATGTATGCCATGACTACCTCTGTTAGTTATACCCATACTACCGGTTTCTTTGCGGAGATTACGGATACTACGGAAACATCAAGATCGTTCATTCAACCGCGTAATTTGGGTTATCAAAACAACATTAGCTTTAACATCAATACGCCGATTCCGATTGCCAAGTGGTGGAATGCGTACATCGGTTTGTATGTCTATCGTGTGCACAACGTGGCTACTTTCGAGGACAACAAAATCATTGATTTGCGCCTTACATCGTATGGCGGATTTATGCAGCAGACTTTTAACATAACCAAAACATGGGGAGCTGAATTGTCTGGTTGGTATAATGGCCCGGGAATCTGGGGTGGTACTTTTAAAAATCGCCCCATGGGAGGAATGGATGTGGGCATGAAAAAAGAGATATGGGATGGCAATGGAATATTTCGTGTTTCTTATGGCGATGTCTTTCGCACCATGCATTGGCGAGGAATTTCGGAGTATTCCGGGATATATATGGATGCCTCAGGTGGATGGGAGTCACAACAATTTCGCGTGAACTTTACATGGAAATTCGGTAATCAAAACATTAAAGTAAAAGAACGCAAAACGGGTTCTGAAGATTTCAATAAGAGGGTGGAGTAAGACTGTTCATCAACTAGTCTTTGGCCACTACATAATACTTGACTTAATTAAAAAAAAACGCCGCTCATCTGAATAGTTGAGCGGCGTTTTTATTTTTTATATCTGAAGAATCAATCCTCTTCTGCGTCAAAGAAATCTTTGATTTTTGCTAAGAAACTAGCTGGGCCGCGGTTGTCGCGTTGTTTTTCTTTCGCTAAGCTTTCTGTAGGAGCAGGGGTAGGCTCCTCTATTTCTTTCGATGCTACCGGTTTAGCCAAAGTGTTGTTCATACGCTCATTGCTGGTGAGAACTAAACCAACACCAGTGCTCATTGAAGGAACAAGCATATCTTCATTTGGCGCTTTTGAAACGTGCTCATTCGGGTAGCCGATGCGGCAGTCGAGACCAGTGATGTATTCTACCAATTGCTTCATGTGCTTAAGCTGTGCACCGCCGCCAGTGAGAACGATTCCAGCAATTAATTGCTTGTCGTATCCACTGTTTTTGATTTCGTAGTGCACGTGCTCCAAAATTTCTTCCATTCGCGCTTGAATGATGTTACTCAAATTGCGCAATGAAATTTCTTTCGGTTCGCGTCCTTTCAGACCAGGAATAACCACGATGTCCGTTTCTTTATTTTCTACCGCTAGAGCAGAGCCAAATTTGGTTTTCAAAAGCTCCGCTTGGTTGCGCATAATGGTGCAACCTTGTTTAATGTCGTCAGTAATCACATTACCACCGAACGGAATAACCGCAGTGTGGCGTATAATACCTTCTTGGAAGATGGCGATATCAGTAGTACCACCTCCGATATCAATCAAAGCTACGCCCGCTTCTTTTTCTTCATCACTCAGAACAGCTGCTGAACTTGCTAAAGGCTCAAGGGTCAGATCGTTTACCTCAAGGCCAGCTTTGGTAACGCATTTGTAGATATTGCGAATGGCAGTAACGTGGCCTGTGATGATGTGAAAATTGGCTTGCAAGCGAATACCGCACATACCAATCGGATCTTTCACTCCCGTCTCCTGATCTACGGTAAATTCTTGAGGAAGCACGTGTATGATTTCATCACCAGGCAATACGGCTTGGCGGTACATATCATCCACCATCAAGTCGATGTCTTTTTTAGTGATTTCCTCATCGTAAGAAGTGCGGGTACGCAGACCATTAATCTGAAGACTTTTGATGTGCTGACCAGCAATACCAACGTTAACGGTTTTGATGTTCACTCCGCTGATGGCAGAGGCTTCTTCGACCGCGGCGCGGATAGAGGATACTGTTTTCTCGATGTTTGAAACAACACCGCGAGTAACACCAATGCTTTCGCTTTTGCCGATTCCGAGGATTTCGATCTTACCGAATTCATTTCGGGTTCCTACGATACAGGCGATTTTGGTGGTACCAATATCCAATCCTACAATAATTTCTTGTGCCATGAGCTTGAGTTGAGGTGGTTTCGGTTAGTATACTTTTTCGCATACCACCTGATTGTGGTATTCGAGGTTAATGTTTTTGTATTGATTCAAATCCTTCGTTCGAACGGTAGAGGAGTAGAAGGTCAAGAGTTTTTTGAACTTTTCCGACAGCCGGTCGATGCTTCCTATGTTGATTCTATGATCACCAACGCGAGGAACGATTTGAAATTTTCTTTGCGGAGTAATAACGATGTGCTCCGTTTGTGCCTGCATAAACTCATTTTGTTGAAGTAGGCCAGTAAACACATAAATGTCATCCCAGAGTCCCCATGTTTTGAGTGCACTGTCAGGGTGCATTTTGGTATTAATGGGCAAATATTTAGGTTCAGTTATTTCGCCCGTGAATACGGGTACGCGCGCAGTTCCTATGCGGCTAGCTGGCATAATATAGCCGTTTTGATCGAGGTAATAGTTAGAACCATCGCTGCCCAAAACACGGGCAATAGGAGTGCGCTGGGTAACTTCCACAATGCATCGACCATCAACAGCGGTATATACATTGGCCTTTGCGATCCAAGGGTTTTCCACTAAACGTTTATGAATGGCGGAGGTATTGATGTCTTTTAGCACTTTACCAACTACCGAGTCGTTTTTAGCGTTGACAGCTTGTAAAACACTCTCTTCGGTTATAAAAATGCTCCCATTGTTTTGTTCGATGCGTACCTCTACTCCATAGCAATGCATTTCTGATCGCTTGAAGTGAACGAAGCCCATGAGGCCGGCAACAGCAAAAGCACCCATCAATGCAAGCGCATTAATGGCAATCAATCGCCATTTGCGGCGACGTTGATCGTCTTTAATGAAGGTGTTTTTTGCTTTTTCCATGGGGTAGTTCCTATTGGTTTTCCCCAGTGGAATAAGCTTAAAGTGCTTGTTTCAAGGGGTCTACCAGTGTGTCTATGTCTCCTGCCCCTAGTGTTAACAACACTTTTGGTAGATGAGACTTTAGCACGCTCAATAATTCACCTTTTTCGACCAACTTTTTTGAAGATTTTGAGATTTTATCAAGGAGCATTTGTGAATCAATTCCTTCGATAGGGAGTTCTCTAGCAGGGTAAATGGGGAGCAAAATAATTTCGTCCAATAGTTCGAGACTTTTGGCAAAATCATCAGCAAAGTCGCGGGTTCTAGTAAATAAATGGGGTTGAAAAACGCCCGTTACAGGAAGGCCCGGGTAAAGTTCGCGGGCACTGTTGATGGCCGCACTCAGCTCTGTGGGGTGGTGGGCATAATCATCGATATACACCAAATCATCCCGTTTGATGATGGTTTCAAAGCGACGTTTCACGCCTTTGAAGCTCGCTAAACCGGCTTCAATTTGCTCCGGTGAAAGACCTACCTGTAAGGCAATCGCCGCGGCAAGTGTTGCATTTTCTACATTATGTCTTCCGGGAAGGCCCAATGTCCAGTTTTCCCATTTGGCTTCCGGACTTTGAAAAGTGAATTGGTAAGCTCCGTTACTAACCCGGACATCGCGAGACCGGAAGTCGGCCGTGTTTTCGATGGTATAAGAAACAACCTGAATATCTGATCGGAGTTGTTCGGTTTGTAGGGGAAGACGCGCTTTGTAATACAATGTGCCGTTAGCTTTAAGGCGATTGGCAAAAAGATGAAACGACTCTCTCACGTATTCGGCCGATCCATAGATATCTAAGTGATCCGCATCCATACTCGTAATGGCAGAAATTTCAGGAGTGAGTGTTAAGAAGGAACGGTCAAATTCATCGGCTTCTACTACTGTCCATTCGGCATTTTTATCGAGTAAAAGATTGGTATCATAGTTAGAGGTGATGCCTCCCAAAAAGGCGTTGCAACCTTTGCCACTATGCTTGAGCAAGTGAGCTACAAGGCTGCTGGTGGTGGTTTTTCCGTGGGTGCCGCCAATAGCAATGGTGCGAGTGTTTTCTGTTATCATGCCCAACACTTCACTTCTTTTTTTAATGGTGAAACCATTGCTCTGAAACCAATGAAGTTCGACACTGTCTTTGGGCACAGCAGGAGTATATACCACCAATGTTTTTTCGAGTGGACTGCTCTTGATGAGTTGGGGTATTTCGGCTACTAGATCATCGAAATGAACAGGAATTCCTTCCAGTTGAAGTTCTGTGGTGAGTGGCGTTGCAGTGCGGTCGTAACCCATTACATGCTTGCCATGAGCGTGAAAATATCGCGCAATAGCTGACATGCCTATGCCTCCAATGCCAAGGAAATAAACGTTTTCTACGGTGTCCAGTTTCATAACACCGCTAAAGTAAGAAGGAAATACGTTACGATCGGGAAGCCACAGCGATGGCTTCTTGGGCGATTCGATCAGCGGAACCTGCCTTTCCTAGGCTAAGTATCTTATGACTCAGGTCCGCACAAAGCGCTGGATCGTTCATCAATTTTGAAATAGCCAGAGGTAATTGATCGATCGCCTCGGCATCTTTCACCAGTATAGCAGCTCCCTTGTTTACGAGGGCCATCGCGTTTTTGGTTTGATGATCTTCCGATACGTTGGGTGATGGAATTAAAATGACAGGCTTACCTACCAAACACAATTCGGAGATGGACATGGCACCTGCACGCGAGACAATCAGGTCAGCTGCGGCGTATGCGAGATCCATTTCACGTATGAAGGTGTGAGCGTGCACACCTGAAGGAAGTTGACTAGCGTCAACGCTATAGTTCTTTCCTGTTTGCCATAGTACTTGAAGCCCGCTATTGGAAAGCTGATCCTTAGCGGCATCGATGGCTTGATTGATTGTTCGGGCGCCAAGACTGCCGCCAACTACAAGCAATGTTTTTTTATTCGCATCGAGTCCAAAGTGACCCAAAGCACTTTCTTTTTTTCCTTCAAGCTGGGTTACTTCTTCGCGAATGGGATTGCCAGTGAGTATGATTTTTTCTTTTGGAAAAAAATGGTCCAACCCGTCATAGGCTACACAGATTTTGTGTGCCTTTTTCGCCAAAATTTTATTCGTTATGCCGGGATAGGAGTTTTGTTCTTGTAAAAAGGTGGGAATTCCCAGTTGCGCAGCCGCACGAAGCAAAGGTCCGCTTGCATATCCGCCCACGCCAATAGCAATATCCGGCTTAAATTCTCGTACTATTTTTTTTGCCTTCATCATGCTTTGCAAAACCTTGAAGGGTACGAGGAGATTTTTTAAAGTAAGCTTTCGCTGAATACCTACAATGGGAAGCCCGATAATGGTATAGCCTGCTTGAGGTACTTTTTCCATTTCCATTTTTCCTTCGGCACCCACAAATAGTATTTCAGTGTTGGGTTGCAAACGCTGTATAGCTTTGGCTATGGCAATAGCGGGAAAAATGTGTCCGCCTGTTCCTCCGCCGGAAATGATAACGCGTAAGGCTTTCATGAATGAAGCGAGTTAGGTAAGTGCAGGTTGTTCAGCAGGAATTTCGTCAACAGTATCGTCGTCGGCCGTTACTGTTTCCTCGTCAAATTCTTCTGGGTTAAAATGACTGCGGCTTATGCTTAGTATGATGCCTATAGATAGACAAGTAAAAAGCGTAGATGTTCCCCCCATACTTACAAGAGGCAATGGCTGACCGGTAGTGGGGAAAAGAGAAACGGCAACACCCATATTGATGAGTGCTTGAATGACCATGAGTAATGATAACCCAAGTGCTGCGAGCGTTCCGAAGTTGCGCGGACAGCGAATAGAAAATCGAATGGTTCGGAATAATAAAATGAGGTAGAGCAATACCAACCCGATACCTCCGAATATGGATCCATACTCTTCAATGATGAAGGCATAAATCATGTCGGAATAAGGGTGCGGAAGGAAGTTGCGCGAGGAGCCAGTGCCGGGCCCTTTTGGAACTAGTCCGCCTTCATAAATGGCGTACTTCGCGAGGTCGGCTTGATAGTTTCCATCCGATTCGGCATCCATTTTATTGAAGATCCTGTTTTTCCATGTTTCATAACGGGGTAGGGTTCCTTTCGGTGCAAATTCGCCTACGACTATGATGAGTCCCACTAAACCTACACCGGCGAGCATGAGTTTTCCGAGATGTCGGAAGGGCACGCCAGCGATATACATCATAATAAAACAAACCAAGGCAATCATAGCAGCCGTAGAAAAGTTGGCCGGAAGGATGAGGCCGCAGACTACCCCGATGGGTATAAGTATGGGCACTACACCGAGCTTGAAATCATGCAAGAGTTCTCGTTTCTGATTGAGCAGTCGAGCAACGTAGACCATCAATACAACCTTAGCGAAGTCGGATGTTTGGAAGGTAAGACCGAGTATCGGAATACGTATCCAGCGATCAGCACTATTGATATTTGATCCAAAGAGTAAGGTTACGAGCAAAAGGGCTGCAGCCACCCAAATCAACAGTTTAGAAAACTTCGAAAAGTACTTGTAGTTGATTTTATGGACGACATACATCAGCACGAAACCAAGAATGATCATGATGGTATGCTTCAACAAAAAGGCAAAGCTATTTCCATCGGCTTTATAGGCTAGTGTAGAAATAGCACTATAAACGGCCAATATGGAAATGATGCTGAGGAAAAAAGTCACCATCCAGATTACTTTGTCCCCTTGAAGTCTTTTGAGAAGCGCTTGCATAGGAAAAATCAATGATCAGAGACGACGCACAGCAGCTTTAAACTGGCGACCGCGGTCTTCGTAATTTTCAAAAAGGTCGAAACTAGCGCAGGCTGGTGAAAGCAATACTACATCACCATCGCGACCAAGGTCATAAGCAACACGCACTGCTTGCTCAGCGCTATCAGTGTCAACAATTGTTTCTACTACACCAGCGAATGCAGCACGAAGCTTAGAGCTATCTTTTGTCAAACAGATGATGGCTTTTACCTTTCCTTTCACCATATCCATTAGTTCATTGTAGTCATTTCCTTTATCGGTACCACCAGCAACCCAAATAACAGGTTTGTCCATGCTTTCAAGTGCATACCAAGCAGAGTTCACATTAGTGGCTTTGCTATCGTTGATAAAAGTGATGCCATGAACACGGGCAACCATTTCTAAACGGTGTTCAACGTTTTCGAAATTTTCGAGGCTCTCGCGCACAGTTTCTTTGCGAAGATCGAAAAGGCGACCTGCAACGCCCGCAGCCATGCTGTTAGCGAGATTGTGCTTTCCTTGAAGAGCGAGTTCTGTAATTTTCATAAAGAGTGGGTTTTGGTTTATGTTGATGTATAGTTCGTTTTCTTTTACTCCAGCGCCTTCTTGTCCTTCTGCGAGTTTTCCGCTCACAATGCTGAAGGGATAAAGTCGGGCGGTGATTTGTCGATTGGCCATTTCCTGAGAGCTTACAGGATCATCAGCGTTATAGATGAAAGCATCTTGGGCAGTCATGTTTTGCAGAATGCGAAACTTCGAGTTCACATAATTCTGCATTTGATAATCATATCGATCGAGGTGATCAGGGGTGATATTGGTTAAAATGGCCACATTCGCTTTAAAGTCGTACATGTCGTCTAGTTGAAAGCTAGATAGCTCTAGTACGTAGTAGTCGAATGAACATTCGGCTACTTGGAGTGCAAAGCTTTTTCCAACGTTTCCGGCCAACCCTACGTTCAATCCCGCGTTTTTGAAAATGTGGTAAGTGAGAAGAGTAGTGGTGGTTTTACCATTCGAACCCGTGATGCAAATCAGTTTGGCATCGGTGTAGCGAGCAGCAAATTCTATTTCAGAAATAACCGAAATGCCTTTTGCTTTTAAGGCTTGAATCAAAGGGGCTTTGTTCGGAATTCCGGGTGATTTAATCACTTCGTCGCTATGGAGAATGCGCTCTTCACTGTGTTGCCCTGATTCGAATTCGATGCCATGCGCGCGCAATTGTTCCGCATATTTTTCTTTCAGCTCACCTTTGTCTGATAGAAAAACATCGAAGCCTTGCTTCTTGCCGAGGATTGCAGCGCCTACGCCACTTTCACCACCGCCGAGTATGGTCAATTTTTTTGACACGATTAGCGAGTTTTTAAGGTGATAATGGTGAGTACAGCGAGCATGATTCCAATGATCCAGAAACGAGAAACGATCTTCGATTCATGGAATCCTTTTTTCTGGAAATGGTGATGGAGCGGTGACATTAAAAACACACGACGACCTTCACCATATTTTCTTTTGGTGTACTTAAAATAAGACACCTGAATCATGACAGAAAGATTTTCGACCAAGAAGATTCCGCATAAAACAGGAATCAATAATTCTTTGCGAATGGCAATAGCGAAAGTGGCAATAATGCCCCCGAGAGCTAAGCTTCCCGTATCGCCCATAAATACTTGAGCTGGGTAAGAATTGTACCACAAAAAGCCTACGCAAGCACCCACAAAAGCAGCGATGAAGATGGTGAGCTCACCGCTATTGGGTATATACATGATGTTGAGGTAGTCTGCAAAAATGTAGTTACCTGATACGTATGCGAGAATGGCAAGCGTAACACCTATGATAGCGCTTGTGCCCGTTGCTAGTCCATCAATACCATCTGTGATGTTAGCACCATTCGATACGGCTGTTACGATAATTACAACAATGAGAGTGAAAAGAATCCATAATGTGGTTTCATTTTCCCATTTGTCTGGCATCAACCAAGCGTAATTGAACTCGTTGCCTTTGATGAATGGAATAGTGGTTTTAAGTGTCTTTTCTTCTTGCCACTGTGCCGGGTCATTAAGCGCTGCCGAATTGTTGAATTGGGCCGGAGAATTGGTGATTTTCTCTTTAATGGTGACATTGTCATTCCAATAAAGCATGCTCGCTACAATGATTCCCACACCAATTTGTCCAATGATTTTGGATGTGCCGGCAAGACCTTTTTTATCCTTCTTGAATACTTTAATATAATCGTCAAGGAATCCAACGAATCCTAACCACACTGTTGCGATAAGCATGGTGAGGATGTAAATGTTTTTCAAGTTGGCAAATAGCAGAGTTGGGACGATGATTGCTGCAAGAATGATCAGCCCGCCCATCGTAGGCGTTCCTGATTTTTCCATTTGTCCATCGAGACCTAAGTCGCGAATGGTTTCTCCCACTTGCTTTCTGCGTAACCAATGAATCAATCGTTTACCCATGACCAGTGAAATAGTCAAAGACAAAATCACACTCAAGGCTGCGCGGAAAGAGATGAATTGAAACAAGCCAGCTCCCACTACATCGTAGTGCTTATCGAGATAGGTAAAGAGATGATAGAGCATTATTTTTCGAGGGATTTTAGCGTTTCTGATACGATTTCGAAATCATCGAATGGGTGTTTCACCCCTTTTATTTCTTGGTATTTTTCGTGACCTTTTCCTGCGATCAGTAAAATATCTGTTGGCTGAGAAAGGCTAGCAGCAAGGCGGATGGCTTCACGGCGATCTGCGATGAGCAAGGTTTTTTTCATGAGTATGGGATCTAGTCCCGCTTTCATGTCGGCTAGTATGGCGTCCGGTTCTTCGCTTCGTGGGTTGTCGCTCGTGAGGATTACACGATCGCTGTATTCAGCGGCGATACGAGCCATGATGGGTCGCTTATCTTTATCGCGATCTCCTCCGCAGCCCACAATGGTGATCACTTGTTCATTACCCGAACGGATATCTTTGATGGTTTTCAATACATTTTCTAGCGCATCAGGCGTGTGCGCATAGTCCACTACAGCAGTGATGTTGCTCTGTGTTTTAAAATATTGAAAACGTCCTTCTGGAGCTTCGAGCAATGAAAGTTGTGTTAGCACTTCTTCCGCACTCCAACCTAACTCTACACCTACCGCATATACACACAGAATATTGTAGGCATTAAAACCACCAATCAATCGGGTATAGAGGTCTCTATTTTGGATGTTCAGATGCAATCCTGAAAAACCATTTTCGATCACTCGGGCTTTATAATCGGCCATGCTTTGCAAGGCATACATGCGCACCTTGGCTTTGCAGTTTTGAGCCATCACGTCGGCATGACGATCGTCATGATTGATCAGCGCAAAGGCAGATGATGGGAGTTGATCAAAGAGAATTTTTTTCGCTTTGATATACTCATTAAAGGTCTTGTGATAGTCGAGGTGATCGTGTGTGATATTGGTAAAAACCCCACCTACGATACGTGTACCCGTGAGACGGTGTTGATGAAGGGCATGGGAAGAAGCCTCCATGAAGCAATAGCTGCAACCCGCATCCACCATGCGCGCTAAAAGTTGATTCAATGAAATAGCATCAGGCGTGGTGTGCGTAGCGGGTATTTCTTGGTTGTCAATTTTGTTGACAACAGTAGAAATCAATCCTGCTTTGAAGTGTAGACTTTTAGCAAGGCGATATAGAAGAGTAGCCGTAGTTGTTTTACCATTGGTTCCGGTTACGGCTACGAGCTTCAATTTTTCTGACGGGTTGTCAAAGAAGTTCGAAGAGATGTATCCGAGAGCCTCGGCAGAATTACCCACTTGCACATAAGTAATGTGCTCGAGTAATTCCGAGGGAAGTGCTTCACATACGATTGCAATAGCGCCGGCCTGGATCGCCTTTTCGATGTAGTCATGCCCATCTACTGTAACGCCACGAACGGCCACAAACAAACTCAAAGGTTTAATGTTACG
This sequence comes from Bacteroidota bacterium, assembly GCA_039798265.1. Lineage (GTDB taxonomy): Bacteria > Bacteroidota > Bacteroidia > Flavobacteriales_D > Sanyastnellaceae > JBDKGH01. Next base: position 124,112 of record JBDKGH010000013.1, read on the forward strand.
TGAGTCCATTGTCAAGTGTTCAATAGCTACGTTGGTAGAACCATTCACTTGACTTATACGAGTGCGATAGAGTATGTCCTTTAATAACTTCACAGTAGTTCGATGGTGATAAAGGGGTTAGATTTTATAGCTGTACCGGGAGATACGGATTGTCGTTTTACTTTTCCACTTCCCATTACGCGTACGGACATGCCTTGACTTTCGAGTAGGTATAAAGCATCTTTTAATCCCATTCCCACTACGTTTGGAACAATTCCTTTCACCACTTTTCGTTCACTCAACTGCACGCCTTTTTCTTCGGTGGTTGTATTGATCCAATCGCTTTGGGTATCTTGATTGATGGGGATTTGAAGTGCAGTAAGAACGGTATGTAGATCTTTTCCGTTGCCGTTTTTTGAAACGGGAATTTTAGCTTGAGCTATAGCCAGGCTGTCATTGGCTTGTTGAGGAGCGTGAAATTCGAGTTCGGTAGAAAATATTTTATCTGCTAACTCTTTAAACACGGGAGCAGAAACGGCACCACCATAGTACACCCCATTTCGAGGGTTATTGATGACCACAATACAGCTGTATTTTGGTGCATTCGCTGGGAAGTA